>BJHT01000112.1 GCA_014193395.1 Verrucomicrobiota bacterium | reverse complement strand
AACCGCGCGCAGGGGCCGAAAGTTTTTCCAACGCCCTCTGCCTCACCGCACGCGCTGCGACCAGGGACCGGTCGCGCTCCGGGATTGACGCGACGGGGGCACAACGGTTAGCCCGTGGGCGTGCCAGTGATTCCTTCCCTTTATCAGCCGCCGTGGTTTCTGCGGAACGGCCATGCGCAAACGGTGTATCCGGTGCTGCGTCGCCGGCTGCCGGAGGTGCGGTATGAGCGCGAGCGGCTGGAACTGGCGGATGGGGATTTTCTCGATCTGGATTGGTCGCGCGCGGGCGGGCGCAATGTGGTCATCGTGTCGCACGGATTGGAGGGTTCGTCGCAGCGGGATTACGTGAAGGGAATGGTGCGGACGTTCAATCGGCGCGGCTGGGACGCGGTGGCGTGGAACTACCGGGGTTGCAGCGGCGAGCCGAACCGGCTGCTGCGCTTTTCCCATAGCGGGGCGTCGGATGATTTGTGGCAGGTGGTCGAGGCGGTGGCGCGGCACGGGTATGAGCGCGTGGGTTTGGTGGGCTTCAGCATCGGCGGGAACCTGACGTTGAAATTGCTCGGCGAACTGGGCGAGCGCGCGCCGCAGTGGCTGGTGGGCGGGGTCGCGGTGTCGGTGCCGTGCGATTTGAAATCGTCGGCGGAGGTGATGGCGAGCCGCGAGAACCGGCCGTACATGGAACGTTTTCTGGCCGAGCTGCATCAGAAAATCCGCGCGAAACAGGCGCGTTTTCCCGAGGCGCTGGATGATGCGAATTACAGTTCGCTGAAAACGTTTCGGGATTTTGATGACCGGTACACCGCGCCGCTGCACGGGTTTCGCGATGCGGAGGATTATTGGACGAAGTCCAGTTCGCGGTTTTTCCTGGAACCAATCCGGCGCCCGGTCCTGCTCTTGAACGCGGCGGATGATCCGTTTCTGTCGCCGGAGTGTTTCCCGGAAGCCATCGCCGTGCGCCACGCCTGGTTGCATCTGGAGGTGCCCGCGCACGGCGGGCATGTGGGCTTCGTCGGAAACGGACTGCGGCCGGATGAGTATTACAGCGAGCGGCGGGCGTGGGAATTTCTCAGCGGGGAAAAACGTGTGGACGGAGCGACGCAGGCCTCGCCGTCGCCGGCCGACGGTGAAGAAAAGCTCCAAGGATAAAGCTCAAAGCTCAAGGGAATGGCCAAGCTTCAAGAACCAAGCGATGCGGCGCGGGTGGGGCGGTTCTTGGACCGATTGTCGCTTGTCGCTTGGGGTTTCCCTTGAGCTTTGAGCTTTAGCCTTGGAGCTTTTTTTCGCACCTCTCGGACGACCGCTACGGAAGGAACCGTGCGGTGCGCGCGGAAATCAAGTGGTGGTCGCGTTGACTTGCAACTGGGGTTCCTGATTGTGGCCGGCGGCCGTGATATCGGCACGCACCTGCTGGAGGATTTGCCGGCGAGAGAGGGTGTTGTTGGAGGCCCGCATGGCGCGGGTCCAGAAGTAGGTGAAGGCGCCGTTGAGCCGGGTGTCCGGGGGATGTTCGTAGCTGGACTGCTCGGCGCGACAGGCGCTCCAGAGGATGTGATGCTGCGAGCCGGCGTCGGACAGGCTGCCGGCGAGGCCGCGCGACGTGCGCGTGGCAAGGGCCTGCGCGGCGGCGGGACTGGGGGGCGGCGCGTAGCGGGAGACGCCCAGGTTGAGATCGCGCAGACCCGTGCCGCTGTGGCAGGTGTCGAGGTACACTTCGAGCAACACATCGGCGGGGAGGGTGAGGAAAAGGTCGCAGAGTTCGTCGTCCACGAGGAGCGTGGAAAGGTCCCAACCGCCTCTGCCGTCGGGTGCCAGATCGTAGGTGCAGAAGGCCTCGTCTTTGTTGTCGGGTTCGTCGCCGCTGAAGTCCGGCACGTAGGTGCCGTGACTGGCGAGGCTGAAGACGATGTATTTGACCGTGCCGGCGCGGGCCGCGTTGACCATGTCGCGCAGGACCGCGGTGATGTTGGCCTTGGTGGCCTGTTGATCGGTCAGAATGGTGATGTCGGCGGGGCTGAAGCCGACGAGGTCGCGGAAGACGGCGGCCATGTCGTGCGCGTCCTTGACGCAGCCGTTGAGTTGATTGACGGGGGCGAAGGGGAACCGGTTGATTCCGACACAGAGGGCGCGGCGATCGCTGGGCATAGGTGGTTTGGGTAATGATTGTTGGTTTGATTACTCCGAGTTTGGCGCTCGTGCGGACGCGCGGGTGTCGGCGGCACTCTTTTTAGGAAGCGGGCGGGGCCGGGTCAAAGCCATTCGCGTCAAGTCGTAGCGGGGCGATGGTGCGAAAAGAAGTTGAACCACGGATGAACACTGGAGGACACGGATGGGGAGGGAGAATGTGCGGAGTCTCGGTACCGGGTGGATGCCGCAGGAGCGTCATCGTCCGCGAACCGGCGGCAACGAAATCACGAAAAGATTGAAACCACTAACCGGCACTAATTGGCACTAATAAGAAAAGAAACGGGGCCAAGCTCACTCGCGGGGTGCGGCTTGGCTTGGTTTTCATTAGTGCCGGTTAGTGCCGGTTAGTGGTTTCAACCGGTAAGTGGTTGCTGGTCTTGGGGGCTCGGTTCACTGCGGGTTTCGCGGGCATTGGCGTTTGACCGGGGGAAGGCGGTCCGGTTCTCTCCGGCGGTGAAACGAGTTTTCTTGCTGGTGGTGTGGGCGGCGATCGTGGGGACGATCGTGTGGTGCGCGGATCATCAGGAACTGAAGTATCTGCTGGACGCGGTCAAAGCGGTGCCGGGTGGTGACAAGGTGGGGCACTTCGTGTTGGTGGGCGGGTTGGGGTTTCTCCTGAACTGGACACTGCGGTGCCGGGAGTTCTGGTGCGCGGGACGGCTGTGGCTACTGGGGAGCGCGATCGTGTTCGGGATTTTCACGGTGGATGAGGTGACGCAAATCTGGCGGCCGGCACGGACGTTTGACCTGTTGGATCTGGCGGCGAACTACGCGGGGATTTGGTTTTTCGGCGGACTCGCGCGGCGGGTGGTGAAGCGCGAAGAGGCGGGGCGGTCGCGGTGAGGGTGGGGATTTTTTTAGCCGCGAAGGAGCACAAAGAGCGCAAAAGAGGGACCGATTTTTTTCGCTTTGGAAATTGTTTCCGATTTCTTCCCGCTCTGCGTCCCTTCCTATCTCTGCGTTGTTCTGCTGGCGGTACGCGCCGCGAGTGCGGGCGATTTTTTAGAACACCGCAGAGAGGGGAAGGGACGCAGAGAGGAAATGAGGGGATCACCGACGGCCCGGCGCGCTCCGGCTTGCGGCCTACGCGAAATTCCACAGCGGCGGCGCCGCCACCAAAGCGGAGTGCGACCGGTCCCCGGTCGCAGCGGCAACATCCGCACCGAGCCGCTTGGAATTTCATCCATTTGCGCAGGGGCGGGGCCGCTTGGGGCGGTCGGAGTTTTCAGCATGCGCTTCGGTTTTCACGCGCTGCGACCGGGGACCGGTCGTGCTCCGTTTTTGCTCACGCAAAACTCCACAGCGGCGGCGGGGCGGTGCGGTAGGTGAGGCGGGCGAAGTAGAGGCCGCTGGTGCTTTTCTCGGCGGCGTTGAGGATCGGGATACCGGGCTGGCCGTCGTAGGGATGATTGAAGGCGCGGGTGTTGACGCCATGGACGATGAGCTGGGTGCGGCCGTGGTGCGGGAAGAGTTCGCAGAAGTCGATCTTCGGGCGCACGGCGAAGCGGAAGGACGGGTGGCTGGCGGTGCTGGAAAAAATCTCGCGGCGCTGCGTGACGGCGAAATCGCGGTCGGGCTGCACGTCCCAGCAGTAGAGCGGATCGCGGTCGTAGCGCTGTGGCGACGCGGCTTTGTCGCCGGTGAAGAGGCGCACGACACTGTCGCCGCAGCGGAACACGGTGATGGGCGCGCTGACGGCTGGTTCTTTGGTGAAGGTGAGATTGGACCACGCGGTGAAGGGATCGGTCGCGCGCGCCCAAGCGATCTGCCCGCTGCCGCGCGCGGCGACGAGCCAGCCGTCGGGCAGGCGGACGAGGCTGGCCTCGGAGAGCGGCCGACGGGCGTCGCCGAGAAAGGGACCGAGCGCGGTCCATTCGTAGCGGCCGGTGGCGGGATTGAATTGGTGTTTCAGCGCAGCGATGCGGCCGCGGTCGAAGTGGTTGCATTCGGCCCATTCAGTGCGCTCAGCGTTGCCGGGCACGGCGGGGCAGAAGCTCTGGTTCATCCATTCGGCGTCGGCGCTGCAAAAGGTGGGGCCGGTGGCAAAGCCCTTTTGGCGGAGGCGCGTGGCGGGCTGGAGGATTTCGAGATCGTCGTCGCGGTCGTTGAGGCGGAACTGGATTTGCTCGACGCCCTGCGTGGCCTGGAACAGCGCCATGTCCGCGTAGGTTTTGTCGAGGAAGTCGCGCTGCACCTCGAGCACGCGGCCGAGCACGCGCCACTGGGCGACGAAGACGTTGGCGGAACGCGCGGGCCGGCCGCCGATGAGCGCGCCCTTGGGCACACCGAACGCGACCATGTGGCCGTGTTGTTTGAAATAGGATTTGCCCGCGGGCGGCGGCGGCACGCCGGAGGGGAGCCAGTTCGCGGCGGAACGCGCGAGGAATCCTTCCTTGATGACGGGGCCGTCGGGAGCGTCTCGCCGCAGTTGGTAAATGATGCTGCGCTCGTCATCCACGCCGCGGTAACCGTGCGTCGAGTAGATGACCAGCCAGCGCGCGCGGGCGACCTGGATGCAGTTGGCGTGACGCGGGACGACGTCGTCGCCCCGCGTCTCGCCGGGCAGCGTGCATTCGCGGATGAACTCGCCGCGGTGTTCGAGGGATTCGATGTCGCCGGTGGGCGCTGTGCCGGATGCAGAGGCGGTCTGGCCGAGGCCGAGGTTGGGAAATGGTAAGGCGGTAAGGATACCGCCCGAACCGAGGCCGCGGCCGAGATCGCGGAGAAAGCGACGGCGGGGGAGGGAGGAGATGGAGGGGAACATGTAGGTGCGACTGCGGAGGGATTACCGACCAGCGAGGATTATCGTGTTCACGAGCGGTGCGACTTTAGATCCCGGAGTACGCCCGTCCTCGGGCGCAGCGACGTGGAAGATGCGGCAGGCTGGAATGAATCCGAACTCCGAAAATGAATTCGGGCGAAGCCCGCAGCTCCGGGGAGCGCACGCCGCTGGCGTGCCGTTTTCGGCGGCCCGCCGAAAACTTCGTTCCACAAACCTTTTCCTACCGACAGGAAAGGCAGACCGGGGAACGGCGGTCTGGGCGCGCCGCCCAAACCGGCACGCGGGCCGCGTGCGCTTCCCGGCGCGGTTGCGCCGTTCGGACTGATCCGCTGCCGCCAGATTTGCGAACGTTGCTGCGCCCGGGGACGGGCGCACTCCGCGGCCGCGCTGCGCATCTCGTTGCGCGGATGGTCCATCGCACGGTCGTCGGGACCATCCCTCACCGCGTCACGAGCGGCCGCGGTGCGACGAGGAGTTCGATGCGGGGGATGTCGAAGTACTCGAGGAGACCGAAGCAGAACAGCTCGGGGCTTTCGCTCACGCTGCGGTTGGTTTCGATGAGGGTCTTGAAGGAGGTCAGCGGCGCCTTGCGCTCGAAGCTGCTGATGGCCTTTTCCTCGAGCGCGGCGGCGATGAGTCCGAAGGTGCTCGAGCGCGGGCCGACCGTGGCAAGCCCGACCGGTCCTTGGCGGAATTGATCGCGCCCCCAGCGCGCGATGGCGGCGACCTGGCTGGCTTGAATGCCGAGCGGACGTTCGCCGGTCGCGGCGGCGAGGATCGCGAAGAGCCAGTCGTGCGAACGAATCTTGGATTCGCCGAAATAGAAGGGGTCCACGGCGAGCACGCGTTTGCCGTCGGCGAGCAGGCGCTCGATCTCCGGGCCGGACTTGGCGCGTCCGGCGTCGGCGATGAACACGACGGTGGACTTGGGCACGCCGTAGGCCAGCTCGACCACGGGCACGGTCCAGTCGCCGCCGAGGCGCAGTTGCCAGAGGGAGGTCCACAGGCCGTCCTTTTCGCCGGCGGCGATTTGTTTGGCGGAGACGCCGAGATCGGTGGCGTGAACGAGCATTTGGAGGTGCAGGCGATGGTCGGGCCCCCACGCGCCGGCGGTTTTTTGATCGGTGAAGGTCTTCTCGCGGAGCGGGAGATGGCGGGCGAGATCGCGGGCGAGCGAATTGAGCGTGGCGTTGTTGGCGGGCAGCGGAATGGCGAGCTGCGCGGCGGTTTTCACCTCGGCCTGGCTCGGGATTTCGCGGTTGGAATAGCCGGGCTGGTCCGGGAAGAAATGGTGGCCGATCATTTCATACAACGCCTCGCGGTTGTCCTCGCCAAAGTTGTGATCACCGGGGGAGAGGTTCACATGGTAGTGAAGCGCGCCCGGTTTGCCGACGGCGTGGTACACCGGCGTGGCCGCGTCCAGCAGCGGCTGTAGCGCGTGGTCGGCGCGGAAGCAGCAGTTGTCCTTGGCATTGAACGTGAGGAGCAGCGGGCGCGGGGCCATCATCGCGGTGAGGTGCGCGTAGTCCACGACGGTCGCGAGGTCGCTCGGGGTCTGCTCGGAATCGCCGAGGTCGGAGAAATAGCGGGCGCGGGTGAAGAAGCTGGAGTAGCCGGCGACGGGGTTGGCGAGGGTGACACGCGTGTCGAGCGAACTGATGAAGATGGTGCCCCAGCCGCCGCCGGAAAGACCGGCCACGGCCACGCGTTTGCGGTCGGCGTGGCGGTGGGCCAGGAGCACGTCGAGCGCGCGGGTCATGGCGAGATAGAAGGGCGCGATGCCGCTGGTGCCGCAGAGGTCGAGCTGATTCATCGCGCCGTGATTGTTGCCGGGGTTGCGCAACTGTCCCATGCCGAGCCATTCCACGTTCAATGCGATCATGCCGCGCTTGGCGAGGTTGATGCAGCGAAGTTGTTTGTAGCCCGCGGCTTTGCCGGCGCTGTCGTGGCCGTTGACGTTCAGAACGACAGGGACGGTGCCAGAGAGGTTGTCCGGCTCGTAGAGGAGGGCGGGAATCCAGAGGCCCGGCAGGGCTTCGTAGCGCAGCTTGCGAATGTGATAACCGGGACCGCCGGGAATCGTGTCGAGCCATTCCACCCCGAGCTCGGCGTCGCGCCAGGCGCGGGCCTGACCGCGGAAGATGACTTTTTCGAGCGTGTCGCGGCGCAGTTCGCGGGCGGTCTGCTGCCACTCGCTCTTCGACCGCGGGGCGTCGAGAAGCGGGAGGCGGCTCTCGATGTAGTCCTGAACATCAGTGAGCGACTGGTTCGTTTCGAGCAGCGGGCGGGTCAGCGCGGCGGCCACGGCGGCGGGGTCAGGCCAGTGAATGGGCGCGGCGCGCACAACAACTTCCGGGAGACGGACCGGAGGCGCGGACGCAGCCGGCGCGGCCTGTGCGGCGGAACGGTGTGGCGTGGCGACCGCCGCGGTGAAGGCGGCGAGGAGGAGGAGGTTGAGTCGTGTCATGGTGAAAAGTCTCGCGATTGGAGGTGTAATTTTTTTCGGGAACGCCGGGAGTGAACCGCAGTGCGGAAATCGCGGCGAGAGAAATTTGTGCGGCAGCATGGGCCGAACAACACCGAACAACCTTGCGCGACCGACTGAAAAGTTCGGGCCCGTCGCCATCTCGAGGCCGAATGGTGCCCCGCCTGCCCGCGTCAGTGAGCGCCAGTTCGGGCCGCCACGGCGGCTCCGTTTCGCCCGACACCAATATGAACCAACACTGGCTTGCCCATTCGTCCCGCCGCGTCTCGCGCCGCGAGATGCTGTGGCGCAGCAGCGCGGGGTTTGCGGGCGTGGCGATGGCGGGTCTGCTCGGGCAGGAAACGCGGGCCAGCGCCAATACCAGCGCCAATCCGCTCGCCAATCGCCCGCCGCTGTTCACGCCGAAGGCCAAACGCGTCATCTTCCTCTTCATGCACGGCGGGCCGTCGCAGGTGGACACGTTCGATTACAAACCCCTCCTCGCCCGCGACCACGGCAAGCCGCTGCCCTTCGCCAAGCCCCGCATCGTCTCCAGCGCCACGGGCAATCTGCTGAAATCCCCGTGGGAATTTCGCCACTACGGCCAGAGCGGCATCCCGGTCAGCGACCTCTTCCCCAATGTCGGCCGCTGCGCCGATGACATCTGCTTCATCAACGGCCTCTGGTGCTCGAACTCCCGCCACGGCGCGGCGCTCCTCGAATTGCACACCGGCAGTGACACCTTCATCCGCCCGAGCATGGGTTCGTGGATCACCTACGGCCTGGGCACGGAAAATCAGAATCTCCCCGGCTTCATCACCATCTGCCCGACGCTCGGCCACGGCGGCGTCAACGCGTGGAGCAGCTCGTTTCTCCCGGCGGTTTATCAAGGCACGCCCATCGGCTATTCGAGCGTCCCGTCCGACCAGGCGAAGATTCCGTTCATCGCGAACACCGACACGCCGCGCCCGATGCAGCGGCTGGAACTCGATCTGTTGCGCGAACTGAACGAGGAGCGCCTCCGCACGACCGGCCCCGACAGCGCGCTTGAGGCCCGCATCAATTCCTTTGAACTCGCCTTCCGCATGCAGATGAGCGTGCCCGAGGTGCAGGACATCAGCGGCGAGAGCGAGGTCACGCAAAAGCTGTACGGCCTCGATGATCCCAAGACCCGCAATTTCGGCCGCCAATGCCTGATGGCGCGGCGCTTCGCCGAACGCGGCGTGCGCTTCGTGCAGGTCACGCACAGCTACAAGTGGGACCAACACGGCAATCTCCAGAAAGACCACGCGAAGAACGCCGCCGAAGTCGATCAGCCCATCGCCGCGCTCCTGCTCGACCTAAAACACCGCGGCCTCCTCGACGACACGCTCGTGATCTGGGGCGGTGAATTCGGCCGGACGCCGACCGCACAGGGCAACGATGGCCGCGACCATCATCCGCAGGGCTACACGATGTGGCTTGCGGGCGGCGGCGTGAAAACCGGCCTCCGCTACGGCGCGACCGACGACTACGGCTACTACGCCGTGAAAGACAAAGTCCACATGCACGACCTCCACGCGACCATCCTGCACCTCCTCGGCCTGGACCACGAGCGCCTCACCTACCGCTTCGCCGGCCGCGATTTCCGCCTCACCGATGTCGCCGGGCACGTCGTGAGAGACATCATCGCATAACAAGAAGAGTGACCGGCCTCCTGAACCGCAACTATTCCGTCGGGCCGATTCAGGTAAACCACAGAGATACGATGAGCACAGAGAAAAAAATCCCTCCCCATTACCCTGCCCCAAATTCCCCTGCCCACATTCCCCTGCGCCAAATTCCTTTGTCCCCAACCGTAAAACCAAACCAACCACAGTCAGTGTTCCCCACAAAAATGAAATCCATGGTCCCCAAACTCCTCACCCGTCGCACCGCTGTCAGCCTGTTCACCGGCGCGGCGTTTGCCCTTGCCACCACCACCCTGCCGGCCACCGCCGACATCGCCATCAAGGACGGCCAGAAGCTCGCCTTCATGGGCGACTCGATCACGCAGGGCGGCTGGGGCAATCCCGGCGGCTACGTGCGCCTCGTCATCGCCGGCCTCGAAGCCAACGGCGTCAAGACCACGCCCATCCCCGCCGGCATCAGCGGCCACAAATCCGACCAGATGCTCGCCCGCCTCAAGAAAGACGTGCTCGATAAAAAGCCCGACTTCATGACCCTGAGCTGCGGCGTCAATGACGTCTGGCACGGCGCCCGCGGCGTCCTGCTCGATCAATACAAGGTCAACATCACCGCCATCGTGGACCAATGCGCGGCCGCCGGCGTCAAGGTCGTCATCCTCACCGCCACCGTCATCGGCGAAGAACTCGGCAACGACAACAACAAGAAACTCGCGCCCTACAACGAGTTCCTCCGCTCGCTCGCCAAGGAGAAAAAGCTGCCCCTCGCCGACCTCTACGCGATGTTCGAGGAAGTCATCAAAACCAAGACCAAGCCCGGCAACGCCTACACCTCCGACGGCGTCCACATGAACTCAGCCGGCGACCAGATCATGGCCCGCGGCGTTCTCCAAGCCCTCGGCCTCGACGCCGCCCAGATCAAAAAGGCGCAGGACGCCTGGCTCGACATCCCCAACGCCGCCGGCCTCCGCGCGCGTTTCGATGCTGGTAAAGGCAAGGCCTTCCAAGCCTCCGCCCGCGTCTCCCCGCGCCAGTTGGAAAAACTCAAAGCCGACGCCGCCAAAACCGGAAAGTCGCTCGACGAAATCCTCAACGCTGCCTACGCCGCCGACGTGAAAGCCCTCCTCAAGCCCGCCGGCGAATACGAATCCACCGAAGCCATCTTCGCCGCGAAGAAGGACCGGGAAGTTCAGGCCGCCCTCGAGAAAAAATTCGCCGCCCACGTCGAGGCGCTGCTGAAGAAGTAACGCCAACGACCGCGCCACCGCCGCGCTGCGGGGGAGTTCATCACCCCGCAGCGCGGCCCTTCCCTCTTCCCCGGCGCGCGGGCGGTCCCCGCCCGCAGCAGCCCCGAACCCGCGGCACGGCAGCGAAATTTCCCAGCACTCCCGCGAGCGCGCAGCCGCTGCGACCGGGGACCGGTCGCGCTCCCTGCGCCCCGCGCGCCGGCCCCGGCGTACCGCAGACTTCCAAGTCTGCTGTATCGCGGGTTTCCAAACCCGCGTGCGCCCCGACTACCCGCAACGCTCCGACTTGTCACACGCGCCCGAAACTCCGCGGCCCCTGGCGATTTGGAAATCGGCGACACAGCAGGTTTGGAAACCTGCGCTACGGAGGCGGCGCGCGGCGTTCACACCGCTTCACCATTCGAATGTCGCAGCGCAGCCGCACCCGCCTCGACGCCACACACTGAAGCGGCCTGAAGGCCGCGCGCCGGCCCTGATGTACCGCAGACTTCCATGTCTGCTGTATCGCGGGTTTTCCAAACCCGCGGGTGCCCGACTACCCGCAACGCTCCGACTTGTCACACGCGCCCGAAACTCCGCGGCCCCTGCCGATTTAGAAATCGGCGACACAGCAGGTTTGGAAACCTGCGCTACAGAGGCGGTGCCCGAATTCGCCCCATTCGCACCCGCGACGACGCCCCACGCTTCTACGGACTAACGGCCGCGCCCCTGCCGCCCTCCCGACGCCGACCTTGCCGCCGACTGCGCCTTCCGACAGCATCCGCCGCCTTGAACGACACGAAGCTCTCCACCGCCCAGCCCACCTCCGGCCACCCCGGCGCCCTTGGTCCCGTCACCGCGGGGATTCCCCCGACACTGCGCGGGCCCCGCGCGCCCAAGCCAAAAACCACCCCGCCCACCAAACCCGCCGCGCTCTCCAAACCCGGCGTCGCCGAGTCCGCCGCGCCGCCGAAACCCGAGTTCAGTTTCAATCTCAAGCCCGCCGACATCGCGCGGTATCTGAACCGATTCGTCATCGGCCAGAGCGAGGCGAAGAAGGTGTTGAGCGTGGCGTTGTGCGATCATTTTCAGCATGTGCGGCTCACGCTCGAGGGTCACGCCGCGCCGTTTTATCAGAAGCAAAATGTCCTGCTCCTCGGCCCCACGGGCGTGGGTAAAACCCACCTCATCCGTTCGGCGGCGGAACTCATCGGCGTGCCGTTCGTGAAGGCCGACGCGACCAAGTTCAGCGAGACCGGCTACGTCGGCGGCGATGTGGATGACCTCGTGCGCGACCTCGTGCGGCGCGCGGGCGGCGACGTGAAAAAAGCGGAGCACGGCATCATCTATCTCGACGAGGTGGACAAGCTCGCCACGCGCGGCGAGAGCGGTGGACGCGACGTCTCCGGTCGCGGCGTGCAAACCAATCTCCTCAAGCTGATGGAAGACGGCGACGTGCCGCTCGTCTCGCCCAACGACGTCAACGCCCAGCTCCAGAGCGCCATGAGCGCCATGCGCGGCGGCGGCGCGGCCCAACCCGAGACCATCAACACCCGCCACATTCTCTTCATCGTGAGCGGCGCTTTCTCCGGCATCGATCATCTCATCCGCCGCCGCCTCGACATCGCCGACCGCAGCCGACCGGGTGCCGCCGCGCGCAGTCCCGCGAGAACCGCCGCCACCGTGGACGAACTCTTTCAACACGTCGCTACCGCTGATCTCATCGCCTTCGGACTCGAACCCGAATTCATCGGCCGCCTCCCTGTGCGCGTCGCCTGCCACGGCCTCGACACCGACGATCTCTTCAATGTCCTGCGCAAGAGCGAGAGCAGCCTGCTCCGCCAATACGAGCGCGCCTTCGCCGCCTACGGCATCACCTGCGAATTCACCGATCCTGGCCTGCGCCGACTGGCGGAACTGGCCGGCACCGAAAACACCGGCGCCCGCGGCCTCATGACCATCTGCGAACGCGTCTTCCGCGATTTCAAATTCAAGCTCCCCTCCACCCGCGTGCGCCGCCTCGTGGTCACGGAGGCGCTGGTGGCCGAGCCGCGCCTTGCCCTCCAGCAACTCCTCGGGAAGGGAAGCGCGGCCGAGAAATAGTTTGGCACCCGGCTTTGGAGTGCGGGGACTTGTCACCGCTTTCGCGTAGGCGACTTGTCGCCGTCGAACTCCCGAGCGCATCAGTTCACGCTGGCACGCTGGCGCTGGCGCGAGCCGTGAACGCCCCGCTCGCACACGCGCGACTCCGGCAATTCGACGGCGACAAGTCGCCTTGAGAAAGCGGTGACAAGTCACCGCACTCCATACTGGCGCTCCGTCGATTCCAGCGGCACGGCGTGCCCCCCCCCCGCATCTTCCCAGCTTAAGCCGACCGCTTCAGGCGCGGGCCTTTCGGCGTGTCTTCAATGACCCAGCCGTGGGTTTTGAGTTCGCCGCGCAGGGCGTCGGCGCGGGCGAAGTCCTTGGCTTTGCGGGCGGTCTGGCGGGCTTCGAGAAGAGCGACTATTTCCGGCGGAGCTTCGGCATCACTCTTGCCGCCGAGGCCGAGCACGGTGTCGAGCGCGGTCCAGGTGGCGAGGGCGTTGGCGGCTTGCGTGGCGGTGGCGGTGCCCGCGGCGAGAACGCGGTTGGTGTCGCGAATCCAATCGAAGACGAGACCCCACGCGCCGGATACGTTCAGGTCGTCATCGAGGACAGCGGTGATTTGCCCCAGCAGCGCGGCGTCGGCGGTGCCGGGCGTGGCACCGGCGAGTTCGCGGAGTTTGGCCACGCATTCATCGAGTCGAGCGAGCGCGGTGCGCGCACCGGCGAGGCTCTCGAGGGTGAAATTGAATTGCTCGCGATAATGGCCGGAGAGCAGGACGAACCGGATTTCGCGGCCCGTGAAACCTTTGGCGAGCAGGTCGCGCAAGGTGAAAAAGTTGCCGAGCGACTTGCTCATTTTCTTCCCTTCCACCAGCAGGTGCGCGCCGTGCATCCAATATTTAACAAAGCGCTGGCCGGGGGCCTGCACGCCCGCGCCTTCGCTCTGGGCGATCTCGTCTTCGTGATGCGGGAACATGAGGTCCTCGCCGCCGAGATGCAGATCGAAACTGGGCCCGAGGATTTTCATGCTCATCGCGGAACACTCGATGTGCCAGCCGGGCCGGCCTTCGCCCCACGGGCTGGGCCAGAAGACGTCGCCGTCCTCGGGGACGCGGGCTTTCCAGAGGGCGAAGTCGGCGAGGGATTCCTTGGCGTATTCGTCGCTGGCCACGCGCTCGCCGACGCGCATGGCGTCGAAGTTGAGCTTCACGAGCTGGCCATAGCAGCAACCGCAGCCGCGGTATTTGTCGATGCTGAAATAGATCGAGCCGTCGGCGGCCTGATAGGCGATGCCGCGGGCGAGGAGACGCGCGATGAGGTCGATCATCTCAGCGATGTACTCGGTCGCGCGCGGCGTGTGATGCGGGCGGACGCAGCGGAGTTCATCGAGGTCGCGGAGGAACTCGGCTTCGTACTTGCCGGTAAAGGCGCGCAGCGTGGTTTGCTGCTCGCGGACGCGCCTGATGATCTTGTCCTCCACGTCGGTGATGTTCATGACGTGCGTGACCGCGTAGCCGCGAAACTCGAGGTAGCGCCGCACGAGGTCGGCGAAGACGAACGTGCGGAAATTCCCAATGTGCGCGAAGTCGTGGACGGTCGGCCCGCAACAGTAGAGGCCGACGCGCCGGCCGGCGGGGTCGAGCGGAACGAAATCCTGCGCGGTGCGGGTGAGCGTGTTGAAAAGCTTGAATCCCATATAAAAAATGTGGGCGGAGACTACGGGGCTGACGACGGCGGCAAAAGCAGAAAGGCGGGGGGCGCAAGCCGACGCTGCCCGCGGCCGGGCGCGGCACGTGGCGGCGTTGCACATCCCGGATCGGACTTCCGCGTTTACGCGGTTCGGGCGTCGCGGGGCCATCGGGCCGCGTAAACGCGGAACTCCAAACGGGGGCAGCCAACCGGCTCTAAGACTAGCGCTCAGCGCTTCACCGGCGCGGGTGCGGGGGGCGGCGGGAGAAAGTAGAGTGCGCCGCGGGCCTTGGTTTTACGCCGGAAGACTTTGTCGGCGCAGGTGGCGTAGAGATACTCCATCTCCGGCCCGGCAAAGCCCACGCTGGTCATGGCCTTGTCCGACGGCTTGGGCAGCACACCACTCATGCGGCCGGTCGGGTCATACACCTGCACGCCGAGCGAGGTGGCGACGTAGTAGCGACCCTGCATGTCAGTCGTCATGCCGTCGCCATTGCACGAGGGCTTGTACACGGGCGAGCGGCCGTCCTCGGATTTCCCGTTCACGTCCACCTCGGTGCGCATGGTCATGTAGGGTTCCTTGGATGAGAGACTCCCATCCTTCTCGATGCGAAAGGCCCAGACATGCTGTCCGCGAAAGTCACTCACTGCCAGAGTCCCCTGGTCGGGTGAGAGCGTGATGCCATTCGGCGCGGTGATACCGACATCGGCGGCTTTCTTTACGCCCGTCTTGGGATCAATAAACGTCACCTGCTTCTTGCCGGTCTCCGTGATGTAGATGTGACCTTTGAGGGTGACGACAAGGTCATTGGGCTGGATGTCCTCGGCGATGACGGTCTCCTTGCCGCCCGGTAGCTCAAAGGCGACCAGCCGCTTCTTGCTTCCCTGACAGGCGTAGAGACGGCCATCGGGACCGAACTTCAGACCGCTGGCCGGCTGCTCCACGAGGGTGGTCATCTGGCCATCCGGCGACACGCGGTAGATGGCGGGTTTGCGCATGTCGGAAAAGTAGAAGTTACCCTTGGCATCCGCGCAGGGGCCGTCCACGAAGCCGTGCCCCTCGGACACGACCTGCCAGCCTTCGCCTTCGAGCAACAGCATCGAGAGCGGCATGTCCTGACCGGCGGCGGTGAGTGTGAGGCCGACCCAGCCGAGCAGGGTGAGAGTCCAGTGAGTGAGTAGTTTCATAGAGTCAGTAAGTTCAGTTGGAAAAATAGGAACGCCTCATTTTGCGTAGTCCCGCCAGAGCCATTTCAAGGCGTCGGGGAAGATGCTCCCGCCGTGCTTGCTGTTATGGCCATAGCCTTCGACAAAGTCAGTCTTGTGATCGTAGCCTTGGAACTTCAGGGCGGCCGCCATCTGCTGGTTGGCGATCCACCAACTGCCGAACTGGTTGTCCACGTCGCCGCTGGAGTCTTCGAGGAAGACCCGCAGCGGCTTGCGCTCGGTCTTGCGGATCAGCGCCGGATAGACATGGCCGCCGCGGATGTTGGTGAAGCTGCCGATGGTGCTGAGCACCTTGCGAAACTGATCGGGCCGCTCCCAGCCGACCGTAAAAGAACAGATGCCGCCTGAACTGGCTCCACAGATGGCGCGCCCGGCGGGGTCGGTGGTCAGCGTGTATTTTTTACTGACTTCCGGCAGTATCTCCTCGAGCAGAAACCGCGCATAACGGTCCCCAAGCGAGTCGTATTCATAGCTGCGGTTGCTCACGCCCCACGGGCTTTTCGGCGCGGGTGACGTGGGGTTGTGGCCGGGATTGATCAGAATGGCGATGGTCACGGGCATCTCGCCCTTGGCGATCAGGTTGTCGAACACAATGGGCACGCGCCAGCTACCCTTGGCCGCGACATAGTCATGGCCGTCTTGGAAAACCATTACGCACGCGGGTTTCTCGGCGCGGTATTGCGCCGGCACGTACACCCACCAGTCGCGCACGGTGTTGGTGAACACGGTGCTGGCCCAGTTGGTGTATTTCGTGATCGTACCCACCGGCACACCCGCCTGTACCTCGTGATAGGGAGTGGGCTTGAATTCGTCCGCCGCGCGCGCCTCACCTCCGGCAGCGACCATGGCGAGTAAGATGGAAGCCGCAGCACGGGCAACCAAGGAATAGCAACCCACCAGCGGGGCGCGGGACAAAACTATGTTTGATAGGTTCATGTCAGATTTCAAATTTGAGATTTCAGATTTCAGATTTCCAATCCGGGGAGACATTCGTCACTCGCCATTTGTCATTCGTCATTTCCCATACCCCTGCCAGAGCCAGCGCAGGGAGTCGGGTAGAATCGCGCCACCGTGCTTGCCGCTGTGCCCGCCGTCACCCATGACGAGTTGGTACTCATACTTGGCAAACTTCAGCGCGGCGGCCATGTCTTGGTTGGAGAGCGGCCAGTGACCGTGGAGATTGTCGAGGTCGTTGGAACCTTCCTGAAGAAACACCCGGATCGCTTTCTTCTCCGTCTTGCGAATGAGCGCCGGATACACATGACCGCCGCGGATGTTGGTAAAGCTACCGATCTGGCTGAGCACGCGGCCAAACTCATTTGGCCGTTCCCACGCCATCGTAAAGGCACCTATGCCACCCGAACTGATGCCCGCCGTCGCGCGCCCGGCGGGATCCTTGGTGAGATTCCACTTCTTACCCACCTCGGGGAGTATCTCCTCGAGAATAAAACGTACCTTGAGATCACCGAGCGAATCGTATTCATAACTGCGGTTGCTGCGCCCCTTCTGCCCCGGTTCGGCCGGCGGGATGTTACCCGGATTGATGAACACGCCGATGGTCACCGGCATTTCCTTCTTATGGATCAGATTGTCGAAGACTGTCGGCGTGCGGAACTGGCCGTTCGTGCTCACATAGCCGGCACCATCCAGGAAGACCATCAGACACGCGGGCTTGGCGGCATCATACTGCTTGGGCACATAGACCCAGTAGTCGCGCTCGGTGCCGGGGTAGAGGGTGCTCGTCTTCCACGAAAACTTCTCGACCGTGCCCACCGGCACGCCCGCCTGGGGGAACGAGTCGGGACCGAATTTGTAATCTTCCGCGCCTCGCAAAGCCGGGGACACAAGCAGCAGGGCGACGATAACGATGAGAGAACGCAGGTGTTTCATCGCCAAACTTTACGACGCCACCAGAAACCAAGGCAACGATGGAATCAAAATTGAACGGCGAATGAGCGCATTCCGAGGTTGCCGGAGGAATCAGATCAGGTTCCCGCCGAGGATACCCGACGGCCAGCGCCGCGCGTCCGCGCCGGAGTGCGCCCGTCCCCGGGCGCAGCGAGGTTGGGGCGCAAGGTGATGCCGGCCGATCCGGCGCCTCCGTGGATGCGGACGTTGCTGCGGCCGGGGACGGCCGCACTCCGAGACTGGATAGCGAATCTACATC
>BJHT01000111.1 GCA_014193395.1 Verrucomicrobiota bacterium | reverse complement strand
TGGGCCACCGGGACGCGGCGTCGGGCGCAGCGCTCGGCGGCCTCCCCTGCTCGGCCGGACCGCGGTTTGCGCTGGTCCGGGGCGTGGCTTCTGCGAGCGTCGCGGTCTGTGAATCGGGACAACAAACGACAGAAACATTACGCGCGACGGTTGAGCATCGGGGCATCGGGGGAGATGGGAAACCTGTCGCTCCAGCCCGCGGAAACGCAGGTCAAAATCGAACTGGGCTGGCGGTGGGCGCGGCGGGATGGCCGTGCAGGCTCGGTCGAAAAGTTGTAGCTGTTGGAACCATTCATGTCTGATTTTTTAGAGATCGCCGATGCAGGGCAGGAGATCAGCCCGCGTCTGAAGCCGTGGTTTGGCGCCTCGTTTGTGATGGCTGCGGTGTCGGTTCTGGTGATCGCCATCGGGCTGGGCTGGGTGGCGGCGGGCGGCGCGTTGGCGGCGGATCTGCCGACGAAGACTTTTTTGGCCCAGCACTGCACCGAATGCCACGACGCCGACACGAAGAAGGGGAATCTCGACCTCACTGCGCTCAAGCCGGACTTCGCCGACGCGCAGAATTTCGCGCGGTGGGTGAAGGTTCACGACCGCATCGAATCGGGCGAAATGCCGCCGAAGAAGAAGGCGCGTCCGCCCGCGGCGGACGCGGCGGCGGTGGTAAAATCGCTGCGCGACTCGCTCGTTCAGGCCGAGCAGCGGCGGCTCGCAGGCACGGGCCGCACGGGGCTGCGCCGGCTCACGCGCGCAGAATACGAGAACACGATCCGCGATTTGTTCGACATGCCGGGCATTGCGCTGCAAGGCAACCTCCCCGCCGACGGCTCAGCGCATGGCTTCGACAAGAACAGCGACGCGCTGGACATCTCGCACGTGAACCTCGCCAAGTATGTCGAGGCCGCCGAGCACACGCTCGAACTCGCCACCGCCACGCGGCCGACCGCGCCAACGCGGCAGTATCGCCGTATCTCGCTGATGAACGCCGGCGGCTTCGTCACGCACGTCGTGATGAACGGCGACGGCGTGTTGCTGAAGAACAAACAGCCCGACCCCGACTTCCCGCCGGCAGGCCCTTACGATCACCTGGACCAGGGTGCGCACGAGCGGCTCGGCATTTTCACCACGAACAGCAGCACCGGCCTGTTCCGCCACGAGGATGAATCGCTCAGTCCTTACTTCATCGAGCACGTCACGATTTATCCCGGACGCTACCGCGTGCGCACGTCGCTGTTCGCCTTCCAATGGGACAAGGGCAAGGTACTCCCGGCGCGCGGCACGGAGGCGGCGCGGCTCTCCGTCGTGCAACTCACCGGCGACGGGCGCGGCGGGCAGCATCCGAGCTACGTGCTGGGTTACTTCGATGCACCGTCGCTCGAGTCGAAGGAGCACGAGTTGGTCACCTGGCTGAACCACAACGAAATCATCGGCTTCAACGTCGCGTCGCTCGCGCCCGTGGCGAACTACTCGCGCAAGGGCCGCGCGATGGCGTTCACCGGTCCCGGCATCGCTTGCGACTGGCTGGACATCGAAGGGCCGCTGCATGACGTGTGGCCGCCGGTCGCGCATCGTGTGCTCTTCGGTGAATTGCCGCTGGTGGAGTTCGATGCCAAGGCCAATCCCGGCGTGACGCCGCCCGCGCGCAAGAAGGTCCGCCAAATCGGCGCGGGCAAAAACCGGCCCGATCCCGAGCCGGGCCTCTGGACCGTGCAAAGCACCAATGCGCTCGGGGACGCGGACCACTTGCTCGCGAGCTTTTTGCCGAAGGCGTTTCGGCGGCCCGTCGAGGCGGGCGTGCGGAAGGATTACGTGGCGAAGGTGGAGGAGCGGTTGAAGGCCGGGGATTGCTTCGAAAGCGCGATGCGCTGGGCGTATCGCGCGGCGCTGTGCTCGGCGGATTTTCTCTACCTCGTCGAGCCGGTCGCAAAACTCGATGACTTCGCGCTCGCGAGCCGCCTTTCCTATTTCCTCTGGAATTCCACCCCCGACGCGCGGCTGCTGGAGCTGGCGGCGGGCGGCAAGTTGCGCGACGAGAAAACGCTGCGGGCGGAAGTCGAACGGCTGCTTCGAGACAAGAAGTCGGAGCGCTTTGTGGAGGACTTCCTCGGTCAGTGGCTCAAGCTCCGCGCCATCGCGGCGAACGACGCGGACAAGAAGCTCTACCCCGAGTTCAGCCCGTATTTGCAGGACTCGATGGTCGCCGAGACGCGCGCCTACTTTCGCGAGCTGCTGGAGAAGAATCTCGACGCGACGCACCTGGTGAAGTCGGACTTCGTGATGGTGAACGAGAAGCTGGCGAAGCACTACGGCATCGCGGGCGTGACCGGCGCGCAGATTCGCCGCGTCACGTTGCCGGTGGATTGTCCGCGCGGCGGTTTCCTCACCCAAGGAGCCATTTTGAAAATCACGGCCAACGGCACGACCACCTCGCCCGTGCCGCGCGGTGCGTTTGTGATGGACCGCATTTTCGGCCAGCCGCCCGAGCCGCCGCCCGCAAACGTCGCCGCCGTGGAGCCGGACGTGCGCGGTGCGACAACCATCCGTGAGCTGCTCGACAAGCATCGCAACAACGCGACGTGCGCGAGCTGTCACGCGAAGATTGACCCGCCGGGTTTTGCGCTGGAGAGCTTCGATGTCATCGGCGGCTACCGCACGCGCTACCGCTCGATGGGTGAGGGCGACAAGCCCGAGCGCGGGGTGATCGATCCGTTCATCGGCATCAAGTTCACGCTCGGCCCGAAGGTGGACGCGAGCGGCGCGCTGGCGGACGAGCGGAAGTTCGCCGACATCCGCGAGTTTCAGGCGCTCGCCGCAGCGGATGCGGAGCAGCTGTGGAAGAATCTCGCGCAGCAGCTCGCGGTGTACGCCACGGGCCGCGAACTGGCCTTCGGCGACCGCGAGCAGATTGGCGCGCTGGTCGCGGCCACGCGGAAGCAGGGCGGCGGCGTGCGCACGCTTGTTCACGAACTCACGCAGAGCCAGCTTTTCCAAACCCGCTAAACTCCCACCGATGAAATCACGCATTCACTTCAAGAAATTCCCGCAGATTCAAGCCGACCGCAGATGGGGTTTTCAATCTGTGGTCGCCCTGAATCTGCGGGGCATTTTCTGCGGGTTGCTGCTCGCTGCGTCGCACCTCCACGCCGAGGAGCAGACCGCCACTTACCGGCTCATCGGCCTGAGCGCGCCGGAGCGCGAGGCGGACTTGCGCGAGGTGATGAAGGCCTTGCCCGACGTGGCGTTGGTCAACCTCGATGCCGTGAAGGCCGAGGTCACCCTGCGCTACGAATTGGAAAAGCTCTTCCCCACCGGCAAGCCCAAACAGCCGCCTACACCGGATAAAATCACGGAGCGCCTCAGCAGTCTCATCGGCCAGGCTTCCAAGAATACGTTCACGCTCACTGCGCGGTCCACGGTTCCGGCGGACAAACTGACCAAGGTGGAAATCTCCATCGGCGTGCTGGATTGCAAGGGTTGCCGCTACGCCGCCTATCAGGCCGTCGCCAAGCTCGATGGCGTGGAGCGCGCCACGGTCAGCGCCGCGCCCAGCGCGGTCATCGCCTGGATCGACGCGGCGAAGACGAAGCGTGATGCATTGGAAGAGGCGCTGAAAAAAGCGCGCGTTGAGTTGTTGCCGAAGCCCTGAACTGGTCGCGCCATGAACAAAGTTTCCGACCCATTCAAAGAAGCCCGGCGTGAAGCCGGCGTGTTGCCCTGCGAATTTCAGGGCGAGTCCGTGCCGATGATTCTGCGCCATGAGGACGTGCGCAAAGCCGCGAAGGATTGGAAGACCTTCAGCTCGGACGCGCCCTTCCGCGTGCCCATCCCGTCGGAGGAGGACGTGCGGACGATGCGGCAGTTGCCCGTCGAGACCGACCCGCCCGCGCACACGGACTACCGGAAAATAGTCGAGCCGTTCTTCCAGCGGGCGAAGGACCCCGCCGTCATCGCGCAGGTCGAGGCGCTGATGGACGGCCTGCTGCGCGAGGCGCTGGCGCGGGAATCCATCGAAGTCGTCCGCGAGTTCGCGCTGCCCATCCAGTCGCGCGCGCTGGCCTATCTGCTCAACGTGCCGGAGGCCGAGGCGACGCTGTGGATCGGCTGGGGCACGCATGTCTTCCGCGACGGCGGCTCGAAGGGCGTTTCGCTGGAGCAGTATCTGCACGCACGGTTCGACCGCGCGGCCGCCAACCCAGGCGCGGATTTTTTCAGCGCGCTGACGCAGGCGACGTTTCAGGGCCGCCCGCTCACGCGCGAGGAGATGATGGGCTTCGGCAACCTGACGTTCGCCGGCGGGCGCGACACGGTGATTCACAGCATCTCCTCGGTGCTGGGCCATCTCGCCGCGCGGCCCGAGGCGTTGGAGTTTCTGCGGCAGGATCCGGGGCGCATCGTTCACGCGGTGGAGGAATTTTACCGCGTCATCACGCCGCTCACGCACATCGGGCGGGTGTGCCCGGTGGAGACCAACGTCCACGGTGTCACCGTGCCGCCGGGCGGCCGCGTGTCGCTCTGCTGGGCGTCGGCGAACCAGGACGAAGCCGCCTTCGACGCACCGGCGGAAATACGGCTCGACCGGAAGCCCAACCCGCATCTGGCTTTCGGCTTCGGCGCGCACCTCTGCCTCGGCGCGGCGCACGCGCGGCTGCTGCTGCGCACGCTGCTCCAGAAATGCGTCGAGCACGTCGGGAGCATCACGGTGCTCGCGGCGAAGGAGCGCGTCGAGAACGAGGCCCGCTACCAGCGCGTGATGGGCTACGAATCGCTGACGCTGAAGTTCGCGCCCCGGTCGTAAAACGCCGGCCCCGGAGCATTCCCCCTTTCTCATGAAACAATTGGTCACCGTGCTGGCTACCTGCCTGCTCGTCCCCGCGGCGGCGCCCGCTGCCGACGTGCCCGCTGCATTTCTGAAAGCGCACTGCATCGAGTGCCACGACGCGGCGACGAAGAAGGGTAATCTCGATCTCGCGGCGCTGCCGCCGGCCACCGCGGGTGCGGAGAGTTTTGCGCGCTGGGTGAAGGTGCATGACCGCATCGAGTCGGGCGAGATGCCGCCGAAGAAGCAGGCGCGGCCCGCGCCCGCCGAAGTGCTGGCGGTGACGAAGTCGCTCGCCGAGACGCTCGTCGCCGCCGAGCGCGTGCGCCTTGCCGGCGCGCCGCGCACGGGCGTGCGGCGTCTGACGCGGGCGGAGTATGAGAACACGGTGCGCGATCTTTTCGCCATGCCGGGCCTGCGGTTGCAGGAGTTGTTGCCGGCGGACGGTTCGGCGCACGGTTTCGACAAGAACAGCGACGCGCTGGACATCTCGCATGTGAACCTCGCGAAGTATGTCGAGGCCGCCGAGCACGCGCTGAACGTCGCCATCGCCACGCAGCCCGAAGCGCCGAAGCCCGAGACGGTGCGGCTCTCGCTGGCCGGGACTTACGCGGGCGACTTGATGTTGATGGGCGGCGACGCGGTGTTACTGCGCGACAAGCAACATGACCCGGTAGTGCCGCCGGCCGGGGTGTATGCGCACGTCGGAATGGGACAGCATGAACAGCTCGGCTTGTTCTCGCGCATGAGCAGCGTGGGCGTGTTCCGCCACGAGGACGAGTCGTGGAATCCCTACTTCCAGCACTTCGCCACGCTGTATCCCGGCCGCTACAAAGTGCGCGCGTCGTTCTGGAGCATGACGTGGGATCAAGGGAAAATTCTCCCGGCGCGCGGGGTCGAGGCGGCGCGGTTGTCCATTGTGCAGTTCAACGAGAACGGCCGCGGCGGCGGGCATCCGAGCACAGTGCTGGGTTACTACGCCGCACCGTCGATCGAGTCGAAAGTCCACGAACTGGACGTGTGGCTGAATTACAAGGAGAGCTTCGGTTTCAACACCGCGTCGCTTGCGCCCGTGGTGCTCTATCGCGTCGGGACGTGGGGCCAGAAGGACCGCACGATGGGCTTCACCGGGCCGTGCATCGTGAACGACTGGATCGAGGTGGAAGGCCCGCTGCACGACGTGTGGCCGCCGCGCAGTCATCGGCTGCTGTTCGGGAAAATCCCGCTGACGGAGTTCAAGGCCGCCGAGCGCAAGGACGTGCGCACGCCGGTGCGCAAGCCGCTGCGGCAGGAAATCATCGGGGCGAAGAACCGGCCCGAACCGGTCGCGGGCGTGTGGACACCGCAGAGCGCGCAGCCATTGGTGGACGCGGACCGACTGCTCGCGGGTTTTTTGCCGAAGGCGTTCCGCCGGCCCGTCGCGGCGGACGTGCGGGCGGAGTATGTGGCGAAAGTGGCGGAGCGGCTGAAGGCGGGCGATTGCTTCGAGAGCGCGATGCGCTGGGTGTATCGCGCGGCGCTGTGCTCGCCGGATTTTCTGTATCTGCTGGAGGACGTGGCCGGTGACTCGAAAAAGACAAATTCGTCGCAGCTCGACGACCATGCGCTGGCCACACGCCTCTCTTACTTTCTCTGGAACTCGATGCCGGACGAAACGCTCCTCGCGCTCGCCGCCCAAGGGACGTTGCGCGAGCCGAAGGTGCTCCGCGAACAAGTCGAGCGCCTGCTCCAGGACGCGAAATCCCAGCGCTTCATCGAGGACTTTCTCGGCCAGTGGCTGAAGCTGCGCGCCATCGCCGCGAACGATCCGGACAAGAAGCTTTACCCCGAATTCAGCCCGTATTTGCAGGACTCGATGGTGGCCGAGACGCGCGCTTTTTTCCGCGAGCTGCTGGAGAAAAATCTGAGCGCGAGCCATTTCGTGAAATCGGACTTTGCGATGCTCAACGAAAAGCTCGCGACGCATTACGGCATCAAGGGCGTGAGCGGGCCGGAGATTCGGCGGGTCGCGCTGCCGGTGGGTTCGCCACGCGGCGGCTTCCTCACGCAGGCCGCCATTCTAAAAATCACGGCCAACGGCACGACCACGTCGCCGGTGCCGCGCGGGGCGTTCGTCATGGCCCGCCTGCTCGGGCAGGAGCCGGAGCCGCCGCCCGCCAACGTCGCCGCCGTCGAGCCGGACGTGCGCGGGACCACAACCATCCGCGACCAGCTCGCCAAACATCGGGACAACGCGACCTGCGCCACCTGCCACGCCAAGATTGATCCGCCGGGTTTCGCGCTGGAGGCGTTCGATGTCATCGGCGGCCAGCGCGCGCGCTACCGCTCGATTGGCGACGGCGATCCCGCGCCGCGCGGCAGCATCGATCCGCGCATCGGCATCAGCTTCAAGCTCGGGCCGAAAGTGGACGCGAGCGGCGAACTGCCGGACGGCCGGAAGTTTGCCAACATCACCGAATTTCAAAATCACCTCGCCGCCACGCCGCGGCCGCTGCTGAAAAACCTCGCGCAGCAACTGGCCATCTACAGCACCGGCCGGCCGCTGGCCTTCAGCGACCGCGCGGAGCTGGACCGCCTCGTCGCGCGCACCGAGCAGCAGGGTGGGGGAATCCGCTCGTTGGTTCACGAACTGGTGCAGAGTGCGCTCTTCCAGACGCCGTGAAGGGGTGACGGCCGAGCCAGTTGGGGCGGCGGGTTGCTCGTGGTGCTGCGCCGGAGGGCGGCCTTCCCCGGCGGCAGCGACGTTCGTCCGCGCCGGGCCGTGGGAAATTCCCACCCATTTTTACGCTCCACCTCGCTGCGCCCAGGGACGGGCGCTCTCCGCCGGTGCGTCGTCTTTTCTGGAGCTTGGGGCTTCCCTTGAGCTTTGAGCTTTGCTCTTGGAGCTTCATGCCCGCTGCTTCCAACACCGAAAAGAGCGCGCTCCGTGTTCGCGGGGGAATTCCCTTTGACTCACCGGGGTCCGCCGCTATCCTCTCGCGCCTTGCTATGGGAAAACTGACTGTAAATGACCTCGATTTGCTTGGAAAACGTGTGTTTGTCCGCGTGGATTTCAACGTGCCGATGGAGGAAAAAGACGGCCAGATGGTCATCAATGACACCACCCGCATCAAGGAAACCCTCCCCACGCTCGACCTTCTGACCAGCAAGGGAGCCAAGGTCATTCTCGCCTCGCATCTCGGCCGTCCGAAGGGCCAGCGCGATCCGTCCGCGTCGCTTAAACCGGTCGCCGCCAAGCTCGCCGACCTGATCCAGCGGCCAGTCGCGTTCGTGGATGACTGCATCGGCGAGAAGGTCGAGAAGACCATTTCCATCATGCAGCCGGGGGACATCCTCCTGCTCGAAAACGTCCGCTATTACAACGAAGAGGAGGCCAACGATCCCGCCTTCGCCGCCAAGCTCGCGGCCCTCGCTGACATCTACGTCAACGACGCGTTCGGCTCCGCGCACCGCGCCCACGCCTCGACCGAAGGCGCGGCCCGCATCCTCGCGCAGCGCGGGGGAAAATGCGCCGCCGGATTGCTGATGGAGCGCGAGTTGAAATTTCTCGGTGACGAACTGGAAGCACCGGCCCGGCCGTTCGTGGTCATCCTCGGCGGCGCGAAAGTGTCGGACAAAATCAAGGTCATCGACCGCCTGCTCGAAAAGGCCGACACGATCCTGATCGGCGGCGCGATGGCTTACACCTTCAAGCTCGCCCTTGGTTACAAGACGGCGAAATCGCTGGTCGAAGCCGACGCCACCAGCATCGCCGTGCGCGCGCTGGCCAAGGCGGCGGATCGCGGCGTGAAGTTTCTGCTCCCGTCCGACAACGTCATCGCGACGCCGGTGGACACGGGCAAACTGAGCAAGAAGGGCCGCCCCATTTTTGATCTGCAAAATCCGCGGATAAATTCCGAACCCGACATCCCCGAAGGCACCGAGGGCCTCGACATCGGCCCCGCCACCATCGCGCGTTACAGCAGCGTGCTGCGCGGCGCGAAGACGATTTTGTGGAACGGCCCGATGGGCATGTTCGAGGACAAGCGTTTTGCGGAAGGCACCTTCGCCGTCGCCCGCGCCGTCGTGGCCGCCACGCGGGACAACGGTACCAAAAGCATCATCGGCGGCGGCGACAGCGTGAAAGCGATCAATCAGGCCGGCCTCGGCGATCAGGTCACCTTCATGAGCACCGGCGGCGGGGCGAGCCTGGAATTCCTCGAGGGCAAGGTGCTGCCCGGCGTCGCCGCGTTGAGTGAGAAGTGAGTCGCCACCCGAACTGAACTCGAACTGAACTGATTTCGCCGCATGGGCCAAGTGAACACACGCATCAAAGTCGCCAACTGGTTCGACCTCGAAAAGGTCGCGCTGGGCGAGCGATCCGAACCGGCGCGCACGGCGGAGGCGGAGGCGCTGGTGGATACCGGGGCGGTGCGCTTTTATCTCCGCGCTTCCCTCGTCAAGCAGCTCGGCCTGCGCCCGATTCGGAAGGTAACGTCCCGCACGATGGCGGACGTGAGTGTCGAGCGGACCGTTTTTTCGCCGGTGGATTTGGAGATTCAGGGCCGCGCCGGGACGTTTGAAGTCATCGAGGTGCCGGACACGCTGCCGAACATCGTCGGCCAGATTCCGCTGGAGCAGCTTGACTGGGTTGTTGACCCCGGCGGCCGCCGCCTCGTCCCGAATCCCGAGCACAAGCACGGCGAGCTGTGCGATGACTTTTAGCCGTTGCTCACAGACCGTATCCGCACCGACGAAAACCACGAACGAATGAACAAAGACCGCAAACTCCTTATTGCCGGCAATTGGAAGATGAACAAAACCGCCTCCGAGGGGGCGGCGCTGGTGCAGGGCCTTTACCTTGAACTCGCCGGCACCAAGCAGTTGGAAATCGACATCGTCGTCTGCCCGCCGTTCACCGCGCTGAGCGAGGTGTCCAAGGTGCTTGTCGATCCCAAGATTCGCCTCGGCGCGCAGAACATGAGCGAGCACAACTACGGGGCCTACACCGGCGAGATCGCCGCCGGGATGCTCCGCGAGTTCGGCGTGCGCTACGTGATTCTCGGCCATTCGGAACGCCGCCAGTATTTCCACGAGACCGACGAGATCATTTCCCGCAAGGCCATCGCCGCGCACGCCGCGGCCATCAAGCCCATCGTCTGCGTGGGCGAACTGCTCGCTGAACGCGAGGGCGGCCTCACCGAGCAGGTCGTCGGCAAACAACTTCGCGGCTCGCTGGCCGGCCTCTCGAAAGAGCAGATGGCCGAAACCACCATCGCCTACGAACCCGTCTGGGCCATCGGCACCGGCAAGACCGCCACCGCCCAGCAGGCGCAGGACACCCACGCGTTCATCCGCCGCCTGCTCGTCGAGCTGTTCGATGACACCGTGGCCCGCCGCGTGCGCATTCAGTACGGCGGCAGCGTCAAGCCCGCCAACGCCAAGGAACTGATGAGCCTGCCCGACGTGGATGGCGCGCTCGTGGGCGGTGCGTCCTTGGAAGTCCGCAACTTTTCCGACATCGTCAAAAATTCGATCTGAAACTAATCAATCTGTTGAACCTCCGCTGAAACATCGCTGACAAATATATGGGTTTTATCATTGGCCTCCTCACGTTCATCATGGTGTTGGACTGTCTCCTGTTGATCTTCCTCGTCCTCATGCAGCTTCCCAAAAAAGAAGCCGGCATGGGCACCGCCTTCGGGGGCGGGGCCACCGACGTGCTCTTCGGCTCCGGGGCCGGCAACGTGCTCACCAAGACCACCAAATACGCCGCCGGCATCTTCCTCGTGCTCTCGCTGATCCTCTCCGTCCTCGGCACCAACCGCGCGAAAAGCAAGACGCTGAACATCAAGCAAAAGCTCGAACAGAAGGCCAGTTCCGCGCCGATCCTGCCGCCGCCGGCCACGCACAACGCGCAGCTCAACCCGACGCCCGCCGCGGTGCCCGCCACCAACCTCATCACCATCACCCCGAGCAACGCCGCACCCGCCTCGGTGGTCCCGGCCCCCGCGCCCGCGCCCGCTCCAGCCCCCGCGCCGACCTCGCCCACGACGACGAACAAACCGTCCGCCGCCGCACCACCCCCGCCCGCCGCGTCCACGGTGCCTGCCGCACCCGCAGCCCCGGCGGCCCCCGCCCCGGCGCCGGCCACGCCGAAAAAGTGATGGCCAGCCATGAACGCCGCATCCCGCGCCTTCGCTGTTGAGGAAGAAAAGCGGTTCGGCTTTCAGTCAGTCCTCCCGCGCCTGCCGCGTTTCCCCCGAAACGCGGCAGCGCTGTTTTCGGCGATCCCGATTTTAGCCGCAAAGAGCGCAAAGAAGCGCAAAGAGGGAAGGCCTGGGGAGCGTATGTTTGGGAATTATTTCAGGGTGCAGGAAAAGTTTTCGATCCTCTTCTTTTTGCGCCCTTTTGCGTTTTTTGCGGCAATCCCTTCCCGCTGTTCGGCCCTCGCCCTCGCCGCCGCCCTCCTCCTCACCGCCTGCGCCAGCAACGAGCCGCCCGCCGATCTCACCATCATCAACGGCGCGGAACCCGAGTCCCTCGACCCCGCCATCATCACCGGCCAGCCCGACGGCCGCGTCGTCGGCTCGCTCTTCGAGGGCCTCACCCGCCTCGATCCCAAGACCGCCGACGCCGTGCCAGCCATCGCCGAGCGCTGGGACCTCTCGCCCGACGGCACCGTTTACACCTTTCACCTCCGCTCCAACGCCGTCTGGTCCACCGGCGAACCCATCACCGCGCCGGACTTCGTTTATTCCTGGCAGCGCGTCCTCGATCCCAACACCGCCTCCGACTACGCCGGCCAGCTTTTTTACATCAAGAACGGCGAAGATTTTAACGCCGGAAAAATCAAGGACCCAACCCAGCTCGGCGTGAAAGCCCTCGACGCCCGCACCCTCCGCGTCGAACTCGACAGCCCCACGCCCTTCTTCCTCGACCTCTGCGCCTTCCGCACCCTCGCCGTCGTCCATCGCGCCACCATCGAGAAACACGGCGACCGCTGGATGAAAGCCCGCCCGCTGCCCCTCAGCGGCGCCTACACGCTCGATTTCTGGCGCGTGAACGACAAGATTCGCGTCCGCAAAAACCCCCGTTACTGGGACGCCGCCAACGTCCTCAATCAGGTCGTCGATTTCATCCCCTGCGACCAGCCCAACGTCGCGCTAAACCTCTACGAAACCGGCGCGGCCGACATCATCTGGGACAAAGGACTCGTCCCCGCCGAACTCATGGACCTCCTCCGCCAGCGCTCCGACTGCCACAACTTCGACTACCTCGGCACCTACTTCTATCGCTACAACGTCAATCACAAACCCTTCGACGATCCCCGCGTCCGCCAGGCCCTCGCCCTCGCTGTGGACAAACAACGCATCGTCGAACGCATCACCAAGGCCGGCGAAAAAGTCGCCACCCACCTCACGCCCAAAGGCATGTCCAACTACCGCCCGCCCGAGGGCCTCGGCTACAATCCCGACGCCGCGCGCAAACTGCTCGCCGACGCCGGTTTCCCCGGCGGCAAAAACTTTCCGCCCTTCCAATACCTCTTCAACAGCAGCCGCGGCCACGAACAGATCGCCATCGAATTGAAGGACATGTGGAAGAAGGAACTCGGCATCGAAATGGAACTCCGCCAGGTCGAGTGGAAGGTCTATCTCACGGAACAATCGAAGCTCAACTTCCACCTCAGCCGCTCAAGCTGGATCGGTGATTACAAAGACCCGAACACCTTCCTCGACATGTTCATGAGCAACAACGGCAACAACCGCACCGGCTGGAACAACCCCCGCTACGACGCCCTCATCAAGGACGCCAACCGCCAGACCGATCCCAAAAAGCGCGAACCCCTCCTCCAGCAAGCCGAGACCCTCCTCATCCGCGACGACCTCCCCATCGTCCCCCTCTACTTCTACGTCGGCGTCAACTTCTTCAAACCCGACCGCGTCGAAGGCATCCACCCCAACCTCCTCGACGAACACCCCATCAACACCATCCGCCGCAAAGCCCCCCGCCCCGTAGCCGCCGACGTGAGGAGGCGGACGCCCGCGACGCGCGACCCAGAACCGGAGCGCCGAGCATCGCTCGGCTCGGAACCATCCCTTCCCTCCATGCCGAGCAATGCTCGGCGCTCCACCCCGGATTCACCCCGCCAAGTTTCTCTCGGGGAAAATCCCACCGTGCGCTAACCCGCCATGTACTTCCTCAAACGCCTGATCTTCATGATCCCGCTGCTGATCCTCATCAGCTTCCTGGCGTTTGTCCTCGTGCGCGTCGCCCCCGGCGGCCCCTTCGACAAGGAACGCAAACCCGCCTCCCCAGAAATCGAGCGCAACCTCCGCGCCAAATACCACCTCGACGAACCCCTCTGGCAGCAATACGCCCGTTACCTCGGTGGCCTCGCCCGCGGCGACTTCGGCCCCTCGCTCAAATACCGCGACCACTCGGTCAACGACATCATCGCCCAAGGACTCCCCGTCTCCCTTTCGCTCGGCTGGATGGCCTTCCTCTTCGCGCAAGGCGTCGGCATTCCCCTCGGCTTCTACACCGCCGCGCGCCGCGGCCGCTGGGGCGATTACCTCGGCAGCTTCTTCTCGCTCCTCGCCGTCTGCATTCCCGGCTTCGTCGTCGGACCGCTCCTCGTCATGGCCTTCGCCGTCCATTGGAAAATTTTCCCCGCCTCGCTCTGGGAAACCCCGTGGCACGTCATTCTTCCTACCATCGCCCTCGGCCTCTACTTCGCTGGCAAGATCGCCCGCATCATGCGCGAAGGCATGCTCAACACCATGAACGCCGAGTTCATCACCACCGCGCGCGCCAAGGGCCTCAGCGAAACCGCCGTCCTCCTCAAACACGCCTTCCGCCTCGGCGTCCTCCCCGTCGTCTCCTATTCCGGCCCGCTGCTCGCCGACCTCCTCACCGGCTCGTTTGTCGTCGAAAATATTTTCCAAATCCCCGGCATCGGCGTCTTCCTCGTCAACAGCTCCCTCAGCCGTGACTACCCGATGGTCGTCGGCCTCGTCCTTCTCTACGCCGCCCTCCTGCTCGTGATGAACCTTCTCGTGGACCTCAGTTACAGCCTCCTCGACGCCCGCGTGAAACAAGGCTGACCACCGCCATGAAACTGAAACCGGCCGACCAACGCCATTTGGAGTGCGGTGACTTGTCACCGCTTTCGCGCAGGCGACTCGTCGCCGTCTCCGTGCCGAGCGTGCCCGCACTCTCCCACGTGCCCGCGCTGGCGCGAGCCGTGAACGGCCCATTTCAAATCCACGCTTGCGGTAGTTCAACGGCGACAAGTCGCCTCGCAAAAGCGGTGACGAGTCACCGCACTCCAAATCCCGCAATGCAAACGCCCGCCGCCTTTCCCCAATTTTACCCCTCCCGTTTTACCATTTTCCTTCCTCCCTCCCCCGGATGAACGCCCACCTCAGCCCCAACCAAAAAGCCTGGCTCCGCTTCCGCAAGAACCGGCCCGCCATGGCCGGCCTCATCTTCTTCGCCCTCCTCACCGCCGTCATCATCGCCGTCCCCTGGATTTCCCCTTACAACCCCGACGCCCTCTCCGACGCCCAATTCCAGCCGCCCAGCGCCCAGCACTGGTTCGGCACCGACATCCACGGACGCGACCAATTCGCCCGCGTCCTCTACGGCGCGCGCATCTCGCTGCTCGTCGGCGCGGTCGGTGCCGGCGTGAGCCTCATCATCGGCGTGCTGTGGGGCGCGGTCTCCGGCTACCTCGGCGGACGCACCGACGAATTCATGATGCGCTTCGTGGACATCCTCTACGCGCTGCCCTCCGTCGTCTTCGTCATCGTCCTCATCACCACCCTCGAATCCCTGGTGAAAAACTGGCTCTCGCAATCCAGCTTCGGCATCTCCGCGCGCCTCCTCTTCCTCTTCGTCGGACTCGGCGCCGTCTCCTGGCTCACCATGGCCCGCATCGTCCGCGGCCAAGTCCTCTCCCTCCGTGGACGCCAGTTCGTCGATGCCTCGCGCGCCCTCGGCGCGAGCCACGCGCGCATCCTACTGCGCCACATCCTGCCCAACGTCACCGGCGTCATCATCGTCTATGTCACCCTCACCGTGCCCGCCGTGATCCTCTACGAATCCTTCCTTAGCTACCTCGGCCTCGGCATCCAGCCGCCGATGGCCAGTTGGGGATCCCTCATCGCCGAGGGTGCGCGCCAGCTCAATCCCATCCGCATCTACTGGTGGCTCCTCGTCTTCCCCTGCGCCGTCCTCGTCACCAGCCTCCTCGCCCTCAACTTCCTCGGCGACGGCCTCCGCGACGCCTTCGACCCGCGCTCGGACAAGTAGCGCCCGCCCCTTCGCGTGCGCACCATCTGGATGACGGAACACCTGTCCGGCCGGACAAAGTTTATTTCGCTGGTCCCCGATAAGAAACCGACCTGATGAAACTGGAACTCTACACCGACGCGATGCTGACCTGTGACCTCCCGGAACACCGCCTCCGCCGCGGCGACGTCGTCAAGGTCGTGGAACATCACCTTGCTCCCGATGGTACCGAAGGCTACTCCATCGAAGTCTTCAACGCCCTCGGCGACACCCTTGCCGCCACAGCCGTTCCCTCCACCGCCCTTGAGTCCCTGCGCGAAGACGAAATCCTCTGCGCCCGGGTGATTTAGCCCAATCCCTGCCGTCGGATCGCGGGCGTCCCGCCCGCTCACGCCGTCCACCTGCGCCAACGGTGCGCATTGTCGGGCGCGTCCCGTGTCACGGAACGGTGAAGGGATCGCCCCTGCCCTGCCCGCCACTCACGGGCTGCGGAGGCCTGACCGGGCGGGAAGCCTGCGGTCCAACCGCATGGTTACGGCTTACGCCTCGCGGGGCGGGGCGAAGATGAGGCCGCTCACTCCGGCACGACCGGGGCGGTTTGTTCGGGGCTGGTGATGCCGGGCGGGAGTTCCATGAGCTTGATGTTGCGGAAGTGGATTTCGGCACCTTCGGATTCAAGGCAGAGGTAGCCTTTCTTGATCGAGGCCTGACTGACGCCGTTGACGAATTTGCCGTTGACCGAAAGTTTCACGACTCCGTCCACGCAAACGACGTCATAGGTGTTCCATTGGCCCTTGCCGAGGCAGCGGTTCTCGAGGGATTTGCTGCGAGTGCCGCGGGGATTGTCGGGGGTGGTTTTCAGGCCGTTCGCGCCGAAGAGTTCGCCATGCACATAAGCGATGGGGCGCGGGGTGCCGTCTTTCTCGGGGTTGAGCTTGGGCCATTCGAGTTCGAGCATCTGGACCTCGAGGCCCTTGGGCAGGCGACCGCCGCCGGGGCGCACGGTGCCTTCGCTCCAGATGAACACGCCGGAGTTACCGCCCGCCACCATGTGCCGCCATTCGATGTGCAGGATGAAGTTTTCGTACTGTCGGTCAGTGCGCATGACGCCGATGGGCAGGCCTTTGCAGATGAGCATGCCGTCGCGCACGGTCCAGGTGTCCGGGGCGGTGTTGACGTTGACCCAGCCGGTGAGGTCCTTGCCGTTGAAAAGGTCGCGATACTGGGGGATGTCCTCGGCGCGGGCGGGCGTGTAAGCGGCGAGCAGGAGCAGGGTGCAGAGGAGGATTTGGGCAGCGGGGAGGGAGGTGGTTTTCATGGTGGGCTTTTTCGTGGTTGGGAATTTTGCGCGGGCGTTGCGAATGGTCGGGAAGCTGGAAATGAACGGCGCGCCGGTCATTGTCCGGCATTTGCGAGCGCATTGGGCGCGCTCCAGCGGATGCGCGCCATGAGCATGTCCGCGCGCAGGCCGGCCTTGGGCCGCCACGAGCCGACGGTGACCCACGATTCGTCGGGGCTGGCGTGGGTGATGTGGAAATTGCCCATGATAGGGACGTGGTTGGGATCCTTCACGCCGTCGCCGACGAGGGGCAGGACGACGCGTTCGGTGGCGCGGAGGAGGCGCAGCGTTTTGGTGTCCACCTGCGCGACGAAGAGCGGCGAACGCCAGCGGAGGACGTTCGCGTTGGTGGCGTCCTTGCGCGTGTAAACCAGGAACAGCGCGTCGGAATGCGTGAGCCAGTGCTGCTGCGTGGTGGACATCGTCAACGGCTCGCCATCGTCCCACGCCCACGCCTGTTGCGGCGCGTAGGCGAGGCCGTCGTCGCTCACGGCGACGTAGCCGCGGTTGTCCTCGGCGCGGATCGTGAGGTAGAAGCGGCCGCCGAAGCGGGTGAGCGACGGTTCGAGCAGGCCGCGGCCTTTGGCATTGGTGAGCGCGTTACCCGTCTCGCGGACGACCAGGGTGGTGCCATCGAACAAGCAGCGGACGCCGCACACGGCGCGCGGTTTGCCTTCGGTGCCGAAGGTGAAGCTCATCAGCACGTCGCCGTTGGGGAGGTGAACGCGCTGGCCGCAGTTGTTGGTGTAGATGTAGCTGCCGCGCGGGTCATCCCAGCGGAGGCGCTGGCGCGGCCCCCACGCGCCGTTTTTCCACACGGCATAGAGCGGCTGGCGCGGCGGTTGTTTGGGATCGAAGTGCTGGCCGAGGTAAAAAACATTGTGCCCGAGCGCGAGCACCGCGCCCGTGGCGGCGTGATATTCCGGCACCACGTCGCACACGCCTTCGTTCCCGCCGGTCGCGAGTTTTTCCCAGCCGAGCGGCGGCACCGGCTGGTGCTCAGTCCAAGTCTTTCCGAGATCGTTCGAGGTGGTCCAGTGAACCGGGCCGAAGTAATCCGACCCCATGATCGGTTGGAGCGTCATGAAGGCCCGCGCGGGCTGACCGGCGCGGCCGGGAATCATGCACGCGCGCGGATGAAACCAGCACGGCCCCGGCGCATCTTCGCGGCGCAGGATGACCTTCTCGATGCCGCCGATCAGGCCGGATGTGGCGGTGGCGGCGCGAGCGGGCAGGGGCGCGAGGGCG
>BJHT01000110.1 GCA_014193395.1 Verrucomicrobiota bacterium | reverse complement strand
CCGTGGGTGCCGTGGGTGACCCGACGCTGACCTAGCAGTGGCGCTTGGATGGCGTCCCGATCCCCGGTGCGACCGGGGCCGACCTTCCCTTTGGCAACGCGCAACTTACCAATTCCGGTACTTACTCGGTCGTGGTGACCAATAACCTGGGCGCGGTGGTGAGTTCCAACGCCGTGCTTACGGTGGCGGTGCCGCTCGCCATTACCCAGCAACCCAGCAATCAAGTCTCGACTGCGGGTGGGTCGGTGCAGTTTGGAGTGGGCGCTGTCGGCACGCCGCCGCTGACCTATCAATGGCGCTACAATGGCAATGACCTGCCGGGCGAGACCTCAGGTTCGCTGCTGCTCCGGACGCTTCAACTAAGCCAGAGCGGCGGCTACTCCGTAGTCGTGCGGGATGCCTTCAATTCGGTGACCAGTTCTATTGCCAATCTGCTGGTGGCACCGGCGCTGCCGAGCGTGGTGTTGTTTGATGGGACGGACACGTTGAAATGGACGCCGCTCGGCGGGACGGGGGCCGTAGCCTGGCCGATTATCGCGGCGAGCAATGCCTTGGAGGTGGCGGTGGGTGCTGGTGGAATTCAGAGCACCCAGAATTTCACGGACTTCAATCTCCATCTCGAATTCCGTACTCCCAATCCTACTGATGCCAACCGGGGCAACAGCGGGATACTCCTGCAAAATCGTTACGAGATACAAATCTTCGAGTCGTTTGGCCGTGCCATCGTGGCCACCAATGATTGCGGGGCCATCCTTGGTCAGCGCGCCCCGCGGGCCAATGCCACCCTCGCGGCCGGTCAGTGGCAGACCTATGACATCACCTTCCACGCCGCGCAATTCAACGGCACCAACAAGGTGGCCAATGCACGGGCGACCGTGACTCTAAATGGTGTCATCGTGCAGGATGATGTGTCGATCACCGGTCCGACGGCGGGCGGAGCGGTTGAGCTGCCGCTGGCCGGTCCCATCGTGCTGACCGACGATGGTTCGCGGGTGCAGTTCCGGAATATCCGCGTCACGCCGCTGGATGCCGCGCCGGACTTCGCATGGGTGCGGGCGGAGGCGGGACGGAATGCCAACGGGCTTGTCCGGGGTCTGCGGGTGGATCGGCGGGGAAATGTCTATGCCACCGGGACCTACGATGGTACGCCGACATTTGGTGCCACCAATCTGACCAGTCTCCCAGGCAGTCCAATTAGTACCTTTGTCGCCAAGTATGACTTCAATGGCAATCTGCTCTGGGTCCGCGGATCAGGCACCGCCTCCCCATGCAAGGCGCTTGATCTGGAGATTGACACGGCTGGCAGTGTGTATGTCACCGGTGTTCTGACCCGACCGGATACCGTCTTTGGCGTCGTCTTTGGCGGCGGAGTCAATGCGGCGCAGGATAGTTATGTGGCCAAATTTGACACCGACGGCCACTTGCTCTGGATCACCGCAACGGATGGACCGGGTGACTCCTATGCGGGAAACATTGCCGTGGACACGGCCGGTAACAGTTATTTTGTGGGCAGCGTGGGACAGTCGAAAACTTTGGGATCATTGTCCATCCCGAGTGGTGGCGCTTATACCGCGAAGCTCGACCCATCTGGGGTGCCGTTGTGGTTTCATGCGGACTCCGGCGCAGTGGCGAACGGCGTGGCGCTAAACCATCTGAACGAGGTGCTGGTCACCGGGTATTTCCGAAATCAGGGAACCATCGGAGGCGTGCGGTTCAACCTTCCGCGAAGTGATCAAGGCATCTTCCTCGAAAAACTGTCAAACAGTGGGATTCCGATCTGGGTAAAAATTTGGTCGGCCACCGCCAGCTTCCTCGCGGAGCAGATCGCCGTGGATACGACTGACAACATAGTCATCACTGGCAAATTTCAGGGAACGGCAACCTTTGGCACGAATGTCCTTGCTACGGACACTGTGGCCGCTTTCGCCGCGAAATGTGATCGGGCGGGGAACCTGACCTGGGTCCGCCAGATCGACAATTCGGGCGACACCCGGTTTCGGGGATCGGTGGCGACCGACGGGGCGAACAACATTTACGTGGGCCTGACGCCATTTGGCGCGGTGCAGACCGGTACCGCCACTCTTCCGGGCTTTGGCGGCAATGACGCGCTGGTGGTGAAATACAACTCCTCCGGAACCATGCTGTGGGCGGTGGAGGCGGGAGGAGTCGGCGATGACATCGAGCGGGCGGTCGCAGTGGATTTCGTCGGGAATGTTTATTTGGGCGGCGAGTTCAGCGGCAATGGAACCTTTGGGACGACCAACGTTGTCAGCCGGGGTGCCGCCGATATTTTTGTGGCCAAACTCGGTAACACTCCGCTGCCAGTCGATGCGGGAGCACAGCAGGCTCCCTACATTGTCATTCAGCCCTCTGATGCCAGCACGATTGTCGATGCGGAGGCTGATTTCATCGCCATCGCCGGGGGATCGGCACCCTTGAGCTATCAATGGCGGTTGGATGGAACCGACGTGCCCGGTGCGACCAATGCCTTCCTGATCCTGAACGCCGTGCAGTTCACCAACGCCGGTGTTTACACGCTGTCCGTCACCAATGCTTTTGGCTCCGTGATCAGTTCCAACGCCACGCTGTTTGTCCGTGGGCTTCCGGTAATTGTCACTCAACCACAGGACCAGTCGGCTGCGCTGGGTGGCTCGGTGACGTTTAGTGTCGATGCTCTTGGCACCGCGCCCCTGAGTTATCTCTGGCGGTTTAACGGTCTGAACATTCCCGGCGCGACAAACCCCGTGCTTCAGCTAGCCAATGTGCAGGCTGCGGATGCCGGTCTGTATCGGGTGATCGTGGCCAATGCGGCGGGAGTTGCGCTAAGTTCCGAGGCAGTCCTGCGAATCGCCGGGGCACCGCAGTTTGTCAGCCAACCCGGCGATCAAGTGCTGGCGGTCGGGTCGGGAGTAACCCTGAGCGCGAGCGTTACCGGGGACGCCCCGTTGAGTTATCAATGGCAGTTGGATGGCGTGGATTTGCCGGGTCAAACCAGTTCTGACTTGGCCTTGCCCAGCGTGCAGCGGGCGCAGGTGGGCACCTATACCCTCCGGGTGAGTAATTTCTCCGGCCAGACCATCAGTCGTCCGGCGGTGGTGCGACTGATTGGCGGGCCGGTGATAGTGACCCAGCCCCGGAGCCAAAGTGTGCCCGTCGGCAGCAGCGTGACGTTGAATGTAGGTGTCCTCGGCGATGCGCCGCTGGCCTATCAGTGGCGGTTCAATGGCGCGGCGATTTCGGGCGAGACCGGCCAGAGTCTGACACTCGCGCAAGTGCCAGCCACCGCTTCCGGCAGTTACTCGGTGGTGGTGACGAACAGTCTCGGCCTGGCGACCAGCACGAATGCCGCGCTGACGGTGTATGTGCCGCTGGCGATCATCAGTCAGCCGGTGAGTCAGGTGATTGCCATTGGTGGCAGCGCCCGTTTCAGCGTCGGCGTTGTCGGGGTGCCGCCGTTTGCCTACCAGTGGTTGTTTAACGGAAACCCGATCACCAATGCCACCTTGCCTGACTTTCAGCTAGGCAACGTGCAGCCGGCGGATTCGGGAGGCTACTCCGTGGTGGTCACGGACTCTCTCACGACAATAACCAGTTCCGTCGCGGGACTTCAGGTTTTCGAGCCGCTGCCGAGCTTCGTGCTGTTCGACGGCACGGATACTTCCAAGTTTGTCTCATCGGTGAATGGGGGACCGATTCAGTGGCCGATTGTCGCGCCGAACATCCTCGAGGTCGTGCCGGGCACGGGCAGCATTCAGAGCACGCAGACCTTTACGGATTTCAAGCTACACTTGGAGTTTCGCACGCCCGGCAATCCGCGTGACCCGGTGGGCGGGACGCGGGGCAACAGCGGAGTCTATGTCCAGGGCCGCTATGAGATTCAGATTTTCGACTCATTCGGCACATTGGTGCCGGATGCGAACGATTGCGGGGCCATCTGGGGTCAGACTCCGCCGCGGGTGAACGCCTGTCTCGCGCCGGGCCAGTGGCAGACCTACGACATTACCTTCCACGCGCCGCAGTGGAATGGAAACACCAAGGTCCGGGACGCCCATGCCACCGTCGTGTTGAATGGTGTCATCGTGCAGGATGACGTCCTGATTCCCAGGATCACGCAGGGCGGCCGGATTGCGGAAGGTCCGACGGCGGGGCCGATCTTACTGCAGGATAATGGCTCGCGGGTGCAGTTCCGGAACGTCGTGGTAACTCCGCTGGATACTTCACCCACCTTTACTTGGGGAGTTTCCGGCGGCGGCAGCACGTTGGGTGATGATCCCTTCGGTGATCTGACTGTGGATTCCTCTGGCTTTAGTTACTTCGCCGCCATGTATCGGGGTGATCTGACGGTGGGCACTAATGTCCTTGCCGCCACCACGACCCGCAATGGGGTGTTTGGCAAACTGGACCCGAGCGGCAGAGTAGTCTGGCTGCGGCGCGCTTCGAGCGGACTGCCCCATGTGAACTACGGCAAGGGCGTGGCTGTGGACGGCCAGGGCAATGTGTTTGGGGTAGGGACGTGCGAACGCTATATCTCATTCCTTGGCCAACAGTATTATCCGGATGGAACGGATGCGTTCCTGGCAAAATATGACAGTGCTGGCAACGAAGTGTGGATTCGCACCGGCGGCACGGCCGTCGCTGCGGACGGAACGGGAAACAGCTACACTGCCGGTGACGGTTCCGCTGTCTTGACCTTTGGCTCCACCGTCCTGCCCGCCGGGGCGAAGGGCTTTGTCGCGAAGTATGATCGCAATGGCAATGTCGTCTGGGTGACTAGCTACAGTGGTGCGACCACCACGGCGTCAGTGCGGGTGGATGGCGGCGGCAATGTCTATGTCGGTGGTTCCTTCACCGGCACCGTGACGTTCGGCACCCAGCAACTCACCAGTGTCGGGCAGAGTGATGCTTTCATCGCCAAACTGGACAGCAGCGGGCGGTTTGTGTGGGTGCGACGGTTCGGTGGAACCGGCGGCGATGGAGTGTCGGCCCTGGCTCTTGATCCGCGGGGGAATCTCTTCGCCGCCGGAACTTTCCAAGCGACGGTTACCATCGGCACCAATACTCTGTTCAAGGCTTCCAACAGCGAGGGTGTCCTCGTGAAATACGATGCCAGCGGCAATGTGCTGTGGGCGCGGCAGACTGGCGGGACGTCGCAGAAGCAGATGGATGGCCTCGCAGTGGATGCCGCTGGTGGTGCCTATATCGTGGGCAGCTTCGTCGGACCAGCGACCTTCAGCAGCCGGGGAGTGACACCGAGCACCAATGTTTACGATGTCTTTGTCGCCAAGTATGACACGGTGGGTGACTTTGTCTGGGCGCGCTCGGCGGGCGGAACGGGAGACAAGTTCGGCCTGGGAGTGGGCGTGGATGCCAGCGGCAATGTCTTCGTGGGTGGTGATCTGACCAGCTCCATCGTCTTGGATGCGCAGACGCTCACCACCAGCGGGGCGCCGGATTTCTTTGTCGCCAAGCTTGGTGACAACCGCGTGTTCCTCCAAGGGCCGCTGATCAGTGTGCAGCCGCTGACCCAGGACGTGGGGGAGGGTGTGACCGTCGTGTTCGCGCCCACGGTGGGTGGCCCGGAACCGCTGACTTATCAGTGGCGGCTGAACGGAACCAATCTTCCCGGCGCAACCAATGTGAACCTGCTGCTGAACGCTGCGGGGCCGCTGGACGCGGGGGTTTACACTCTGTTTGTCACCAATCAGTACGGCGCGGTTCTTAGTTCCAACGCTGTGCTGACTGTTCTCGGCGTGCCGGTCGTGACCTTGCAGCCGCAGGATCAGCAGCTTCATGTCGGTGAAGATCTCAACTTGCGCGCGGACGCCGCAGGCACGCCGCCGGTGAGTTATCTGTGGCGTTTCAACGGGGTGAACATTCCGGGTGCCACCAACCTGACCCTGCGCGTGCCCAATGTGACGACCAACGAAGCGGGAGAGTACTTTGTCATCGTTTCCAATCCTGCGGGCGTGGCACTTAGTCAGAAGGCATTTGTGAGTGTGAATCCGGCGCCTTTTGTCCGCTTGTCGCCGCAAGACCAGAGCGTCGCCTTGGGGACGACGGCCATGCTCGGTGTGCAGTTGCTCGGGCAACCGCCCTTTACCTATCAATGGTTGTTCAATCGGGCGGCGTTGCCCGGACAGACCGGGGCCACCTTGAGTCTGGCGGGAGTGCAGCCGGCGCAGGCAGGGCGTTACAGCGTTGCAGTGACTAACGCCTTCGGCGGCGTGGTCAGTCCCGAGGCCGAACTCACAATCATTCGCCCGGCCTTTACCTTCGGTCGGGCCACGAATGGTAGCGGCGGACTGGCACTCAGCTTCCCGCCGGAGGCGACGGGATTTGTGCTCGAATCTTCTCCGACGCTGGGTGCGGGCGCGGTCTGGACGGTGGTAACCAACTTCGTCACGTTGCCCAACGGACAGATTATCCTACCCATTGATCCCGCCGGCGGGCCACGGTATTTCCGACTCAGGACGCCGTGACAGTCTCTTGAGACACGAGGCCCTCAGTTTGGAGTTCCGCGTTTACGCGGTCCGTTGGGCGCACGACGCATGGGCCGCGTAAACGCGTAACTCCGAACCTTGGAACACCGGCAATTCGGCACCGGTCTGTACTCCGGGTACTCCACCTACGCCACTTACCCCACCTACAGCTTCGCCAGCGCCTGATCCAGGGCGGCAATCACGGGAGTCATGCTGGCTTCGGTTTCGTCGCCCATGTTGGAGATGCGGAAGGTGGTGCCTTTGATTTTGCCGTAGCCGCCGTCGATCAGGATGCCTTGTTCCTTCATCGACTTTTGGAGCTTGGCGACATCGACGGTGCGGCCGCCGGGTTTGGCTCCGTTGTTCACGCAGGTGAGGGTGAGTGACTCGTAGCCGGGTTCGGGGAAGAGGGTGAAGCCGTGGCCGGTCGCCCAGTTGCGGACCATGGCGTTGGTGCGGCGGTGGCGGGCGTAGCGGTTTTCGAGGCCCTCGGCGAAGAACTCATCCAGCTTGCTCGAGAGCGCATAGACATGGCTGATGCTCGGCGTGCTGGGGGTCATGCTCTCCTGCGCGTTTTTCTGGAACTCGACGAAATCGAAGTAATAGCCGCGGTCTTTGGCGGTGGCGGCCTTGGCCAGCGCGGCGGGCGAGGCGGTGAAGACGGTGAGGCCCGGCGGCAGCGCGAAGGCCTTCTGCGTGCCGGCCAGCAGCACGTCGATGCCGAGCGCGTCGAACGCCAGCGGGGTCGCGGTCATCGAGCTGACGGCGTCGATGATGAACATCACGTCGGGATATTTTTGCTTCAGCGCGGCGATTTCCGGCAGGGGACTCATGGTGCCGGTGCTGGTCTCGTTGTGGATGAGCGTGAGGGCGTCGAACTGGCCGGTGGCGAGTTTCTTGTCGATGGCCTCGGCACGGATGGGCGAACCCCACGGCACCTGGAGGCCCTCGGCGTCCTTGCCGCAGCGCTTGGAGACATCGAGCCATTTGTCCGAGAACGCGCCGCACATGCAGTTGAGCACCTTCTTGGCGACGAGGTTGCGGAGCGAGCCTTCCATTACGCCCCAGGCGGACGAGGTGCTCAGATAGACGAGCTGCTTGGTGGCGAGGAGCGTCTGCAACTGCGGCTGCATTTTGGCGCACAGGTCTTTGAAGCCCTGGCCGCGATGTCCGATCATCGGCTGGCAGAAGGCCGCAAAGGTTTTGGCGCTGACTTCGACCGGTCCGGGAATGTGGAGTTTTACGTGTCCCATAAAAAGGTGGCGGAAGTTTTCACGCGAAGGCCGTGAAGGCAAGCGGAGTTTGGGAAATTGCGGAAAAAGGTGTGCGCCGCGGCGCGGGACACCGTTGGCGCGGCCTTCAGGCCGCAGAGGCGTCCGGTGGTCGGGACACGTTTGGGCAACTGGAGCGCCTGCTTCTTTTCCACGCTTCTGCGGCGTGAACGCGGCGCTCCGGGTGCGGGCTCGGCACCCTTTCATGGCAGCAGAAACACCGCCGCACCAAAACCATTGCTGGTCGTGGTGCCCCAGCCGTAGGCGGTGCCGGCGTTGAGCAGCGACTCGGTGAGTTTGCGTTGATCGGCCAGCATAACGCTGCCGTCCGCGAGGCTGAAAATGCCGTCGTAGCCGTGACTGCGGGGCCACGGAGGGCCAACCCAAGACAGCGACTTTGCCTCGTGCGCGGAACCGATTGCCACGCGGCTGCCGCTCGCTGCCACGGGCGTCCGCGATGCGGTCCAATTCGTCGCTCGGTTTATTTTTCGATCAATCGTCAGCAGTGCCAGCGGTCGCGACTCATCGGCGAGCGCCTGCACGGCGTAGCTCACCGCGAGGTTTTGGTTGCTGGGATGCCCGAGGCTCGCGGTGGTCAGTTCGTTTGTGGCGCCCGCGAGGCCGTTGAAATTCGTGACCCGCTCCGCCGCACCGATGCGCTCTGCGTCCTGCGGGCAGAGCAAAACTTTCGGTGTTTGCAGCTCGTTCCACATGCTCTGAAAGACCTGCCATGCCTTCGCATCGGTGCTGGCCACCGCGCCCGGGGAAGTGCCGGTCCCGCCCGGCGGATAGATGTAACGATGATTCAGGGCCTGGAGCGGGAAGTGATCGTTGTTATCTTCTGCGAAAACCCGGAACGCCTTCGCAAGCTGCCCCTGTTTTTCCATGCACCGAATCCTTCCGGGCTTGGACCGACTTTTCCCCAGCGTCGGGAGCAGCATCGACGCGACAATGCACAGCAGCATGAAGGTCGCCATAGCGACGAGCAGATCTTTGCGTGTGAACCCGGCACAGTCGCGGCGAGGGCTGGGGTTGGTTTTCATCCTGTCACGGCAACAGAAAGACCGCCGCGCCGAAACCGTTGCTGGTCGCGGTGCCCCAGCCGTAGGCGGTGCCGGCGTTGACGAGGGCGGTTTGGAAATGAGCGCCGGATACCTGCTGCACGCTGCCATCCGCATACGCCAAATTGCCGTCCAAGCGGTGAAATCCAAATCCCGGACCGGCAACGAAGAAGAGTGATGCGGCGGTGGCGGGTGAGTTCACCACGACACGCGTCCCGCTCGCCGCTCCGGGTGTGGTGGCAGCGGTGGCGGCGGTGGCGAAGTTGATGCAGCGATCGACGTTCAATAACCCAATGGGCCGGGACTCGTCCGCGAGCGTCTGAGGCGCGTAGCTGACGGCGATGTTGCGATTGCTCGGGTGTCCGAGGCTCGTTGTCGTGATGGTTCCCGGCGCGCCGGCCAGGCCGTTAAAATCGGTCACACGAAAGGAGGTCGAGCGGGCGCGGTCGGAGGGGCAGAGGAGGATTTTCGGAGAGTGGAGTTCATTCCACAAGGCTTGAAAAACCTGCCAGGCCTCGGCGTTGGTGCTGACGACGGAACCGGGCGCGGTGCCGCTCCCGCCGGGTTGGTAAATGTAGGGGTTGTTAGTGGCCTGCAACGGATAGCGGTCGCCATTGTCGCTCGCAAAAACGCGGTAGGCGTCGCCGATGTGTTTGTTGCGACCGACGCAACTGATCCGATTGTTTTTCGCCTTCGTTCTCTGGAGTTCAGGCAAAATCACCGCCGCGAGCAGGCCGATGATGATCACGACGATCACCGCCTCGGTCAGCGTGAAGGCGGCGGTGTTTTTGGGAGTGCGGGAGTTTGTTTTCATGTTGGGGCGTTCAATCGCCCGCCATTTCGCCGAGGAGTTTGCGGTAGGTTTCACGCGCGTGGTCATACGCCTTCTCCGCCTCCGCCATTTCGCCCGCGGCGATCAGTTTTTTCTTCTGCGTCCAGCATTGCTCGACGCCCTTGAGACACCACTCGGCGCTGCGGCGGGAGGCGCGGATGGGTTTCCCATCCACGAGCACGAAGATGGGATTCGTGTGCGACGAGGGCAGGATGCGCAGGGCCACCCAACTGCTGCGTTCGAGCTTCACGTCGAACGCGAGGTCCGTGAGCGAGCCGTCGGCCACGATGGTTTTCTTCGCGACCGGATAGCCGTTGACGATCAATTCCACCGGCACCTCGCGGGTCTCGCCGAGGCGCGCGCGTTCGATGTGCCAGTAGGGTTTCTTGTCGTAGCGCAAGGCCCTGAGCGCGGTGTCGGGCTTGTCATCAAGGCGCGCGGCGACCTTGGCGGACACGCGCACTTTGGCGTTGGCGGCGGAGACGCGCAGTTCGCTGCCGGCGGTGCCCATCGCGAGGTTGTTGACTTGGAAATCGATGAGGTGGCTGCGCCCATCGCTCACGTAATTGCGCCCGACGCGGATGGCTTCGCACCAGTCGTCGTAGTTGAGTTTGCCATCCAGTTTCACATAGCTGCGCCCGAGGCCGACGCGCTCGCCGTAGATGCACGGGAAATCCGTCTCGCCGCTCACGCGCGTGCGGAAGCCGACGTTGAGCGTGTGATACCAGATGTTCAGTTCCCACACGCTCGGCGTATCGACCATCGAGAGGAAATCCACCGCCGGCACCAGCTTGCCGCCCGGACCGGGAACGGTGTGCGTGACATCCACGATGTATTCGTTCGCGCCGATGCCATCGAAGGGCGGCACGAGGTAGTTGGGCAGCTCATCGCTGTTCACCGTCAGGCCCCAGCCCGAGTGGGCGGGGCCGACGAGCGCGCCCTGCGCCTTGGCCCAACGCAGCGTGTTCAGGCACAGGGTCGGCCAGTGGTCCTTCGAGGTGCCGCCCGGATACATCTGCTCGCGCAGGCGCAGCAGGCACAGATGCCCCGAGCGATGCGACCCGAAGCCCGACACCTCGACATCGTAGCGCAGCAGATACGGATAGGTGGAAACCTTGTCGTCCACGCCGGTGAAAAACTGCTTCTGATAATCAAAGCACGGCCCCCAGGTCAGGTTCGCGCCGATCTTTAAATCCTCGCCCACGCAATGCCGCAGCATGTCCGGCGCGTGAACGCCCTCGGTCGGATTCGTGTAATGCGCGCAGCCCGCCGCGTGAATGTGATGATCGCCCGACCACCAGCCGAACTTCGCGGGATCGATCCAGCGCTTGACCTGAAACGCCGCGGTCATCGGCCCCGCGCCGACGGTCAGCGTGCGCGTCTGCGGGATTGACTCCGGCCCGCGCGTGAACTCCACCGAGTAAGTGCCCGCCGGCAATTTCAGCGACTCGCCATCCGCGCGATACACCTGCGGATGAAACGCGAAGTCCGGCGCGAGCCGCTTGGCCTGAGACGGATACACGCGCCCCTGCGAATCGCGGATGAGGAACGCCGCCGTCGTTGGCTGCCCGTTCTCATCCGTCACGCGCAACGTCACCTCGCGCGCGGGCACGCAGTCGAACAGCACGTCCACCTCGTTGCGAAAGCCGAGGTCCTGCGTGCCCTGGCCGACATTGAACGAGAAGCGCGCCTCCCGTTTCCCCGCGTCACGGCTGTAGAGCTGGATCAGGCGATACTCGACCTTCAGTCCGCCCAGCGTCGCCTTCAGCGGCTGCGCATCGAACATCTGCAACTCCAGCCAGCGATTCGCGACCTCGCCCGCGGGGGAATTATGCAGCTTCACCGCGTTCGGACTCACCGCCTTGAGCGTGGCCGTCGTGCCGGATTCATTCTGCACCTTCACCAGAAACTGCCGCCACCCCGCCTCGGACAACTCCGCCTTCGCCATGCCCTGCGCCACTTTCACGCGCATCTCGGGATTGATGTTCACGCCGAACAGACAATGCGCATCGAGAATTTCCTGGAGCTTCTGCACGGCGGCGGACGCGTCAGGCAATTCCATCGCCGCGGCGAGCGCCTGTTTTTCCGCATCAGAAAACGGCGCGCCCAGATAATCCGTCGCCTCGATCAGGCGGCGGACCTGCGACGCGAACGGCTGGAGCTCGACGCCCGCCACCACCGGCAACGGCGCGGCGGCGCGGGCGTTTGGGAGGCGCGGCGCGAGGACCGCGGCGAGGAGGGAAACGAGCAACAAGGGGCGGCGGAATGGGTGCGTGTTCATAATGGCGAGCGTGTTTGGGACTGGTGGAACGCGTGAAGCGTAGCGCGGTGGGGAAGGTTGCAAAGCTTGAATTCCGGGGCCGATGAAGCGGAGGGCATCCGCGCAGCGCGCACCGCTCCGGGGAGCGCACGCCGCTGGCGTGCGGTTTTTGGCGGACGGCCGAAATCTCGTGCCACATACTTTTTCCCACCAGAGAAGAGCGAGACTGGGAAACGAGGGTTTGGGCGGGCCACCCAAACCGGCACGCGGGCCGCGTGCGCTCCCCGGACGCGGCCGGGCGGCGTGCGGCGAGTTTATTTTTCGCCGAGGCAGTAGAGGGCGCGGTTGGAGCGGACGAGGAGGCGGGGGCCGTCGAAGGCGGGGGTGGAGTTGAACACGCCGCGGCCGTTTTCGAGGGTGTTGTCGGCGAGCTTCGCGAATTTCGGAGAGGCCGCGAGGACGACGGCGCGTCCGCCGCGGCCGAAGTAGTAGAGCTTGCCGTCGGCGAGGACGGGCGAGGCGTAGATGCCGCCGGGCGAGGGCGCGAGGCGTTCTTCGTAAACGACGTCGCCGTTTTTGGCGTTCACGCAGAGCGCCAGGCCGAGGTTTTCGTGGGCGAAGTAGAGATGGCCGTCGTGATAAACGGGCGAGGGGACGTTGGAGCCTTTGCCGTTTTTCCAGAGGACATGGGTGGCGTTGACGTCGCCGCGGCCGCCGGCACGGACAGCCATCGTCACGGTCGGGCCGCGGCCACCGATGAGATACACGACACCGTCGCGCACCACGGGGGTCGGGCACATGTACCAATAGATGCCCGTGTCGCAGTTCCACGCGGGCTGTCCGGTGTCGGCGTCGAAGGCCAGCACGCGTTTGCTCATGGCGGTGACGACCTCGGTTTTGCCGCCGGGCAAGGTGACGAGCGCCGGGGCGTGCCAGGATTCGCTGATGCCGCGGGCGCGCCAGACTTCGCGGCCGGTCTTCCGGTCGAGCGCCACGAGGGAACTGCTCTCCACGCTGGCGTTCACCAGGACCAGTTCCTTATGCAGGACGGGCGACGTGGCCGAGCCCCAGCCGTTCAATTGCGTGCCGACCTTGGTGTTCCAGAGCTGCTTGCCCGCGTGATCGAACGCGAACACGCCGGACTTGCCGAAGAAAACATAGACGCGCGCGGCGTCCACCGCGGGAGTGCTGGTGGCAAAGCCGTGGTCTTCGCGGATGCGGTCCTGCTCGGGCAGGTCCGCGGCGATGGCGGTGTTCCAGAGCAGCTTGCCGGTCGCGCGGTCCAGGCAGAGGAGATGGCGCTGGAGCGAGTCCATGTTGCCACCGTTGATGCCGGGGCCGAAGCCGGTGTAGCAGGTGAGAAAAATGCGGTCGCCGAAAACCACCGGACTGGACGCGCCGGGGCCGGGCAGGTCGGTCTTCCAGACTTGCCCCGAGGAATCGCTCCAGTTCAGCGGCGTGCCCTTGGCGTCGCTGACGCCCGAGCCGTCGGGGCCGTGGAACTGCGTCCAGTCGGCAGCGGCGGTGAAGCCGGTGGCGGTGGAGATGAGCAGCAGGCTGGCGAGCAGGGTGGAATGGCGGAATGACATGCGATGCGTTTGGCGCGGTGGGCAGCGCGCGGCAAGGAAAAAGGCGGAGGCGGGGAAGCCCGGATGTTTCACAGTCCTACAGCAGGTGCTGGCTGTCCGCCCATGTCGCGCAGGTTTCCAAACCTGCTGTGTCGCCGACTTCCCAGTCGGCAGGGTATCGGCCTCGCCGGATGCGCTGCGGGTTTGGAAACCAGCGACACAGCAGGCTTGGAAGCCTGCGCTACAAAGTGGGTGTCAAATATTTCGGTTAGCCGTTTTTCAATCAGGCTTCTGAAGTTATGGCTGTGTTGAAATAGCCCAGCCTGTCGGTTCCTCCATGTTGCTGCGCGCGAGGACGGGCGCACTCCGGGCGCGAGTGCGAGCGGAGTCGCTCCGGGGAGCGCGCGCCGCTGGCGTGCGGTTTTCGGCGGCCCGCCAAAAACTTGTTCCACAAACTTTTTCGGACTGCGGAAATGGCAGAGTGGGGAACGACGGTTTGGGCGGGCCGCCCAAACCGGCACGCGGGCCGCGTGCGCTCCCCATTTGGGTTTGGCGCTCAGATTCACTCACACCGGCTGCGGGGTTGCCACGGTGGGTGGGGCGGGCAAGCATCGGCGGATGTTGCCGAACTCGGAAATGTTGCCGCCGGTAGAGCCGCAGCCGGTGCCGCCGGTGGTGGCTCCGGCGTCGCCGGTGGCGGGGCCGCGGGTGGTGTTGCGGACGGTGGGGTTGCGGAAAGCGTTTGGGCGGACGACGGCGCTGGATGGGCTGAATCTGGAGGTGCGCGAGGGCGAGATTTACGGGTTTCTCGGGCGCAACGGCGCGGGGAAGACGACGACGATTCGCGCGTTGATGGGGATTTTGCAACCGGACGCGGGCGAGGTGGTGCTGCTCGGGCGCGCGATGGCGCGCGTGGACACGGAGACGAAACGCCACATCGGCTATGTGTCGCAGGAGCCGCATTTTTATCCGTGGATGACGGGGGCGCAGCTCGGGCGGTTTGTCGGCGGGTTTTATCCGACGTGGGATCACGCGGAGTTTCGGCGGTTGATGGGGGCGTTGCAGTTGCCGCTGGACCGGCGGTTTTCGCATTTGTCGGGCGGAATGCAGATGAAGTTGGCGCTGGCGCTGGCGCTGGCGCATCGGCCGGCGCTGCTGATTCTCGACGAGCCGACGGCGGGGCTGGACCCGGTGGCGCGGCGGGAGTTTCTGGACATTCTCGCGGGGCAGGCGCGGCAGCGGGGGCGCACGACGTTGTTTTCGTCGCATCTGATCGAGGAGGTGGATCGGGTGGCGGATCGCATCGGGATCATCGAGGCGGGGCGGATGCGGTATGAGGGGAGTCTGGCGGAATTGAAGGCGACGGTGCGGCGGGTGCGCGAGGCGCGGGTGCGGGCGGGGCAACCGCCGCCGGTGGGAGAGGTGCCGCCGATGGCGACGCCGGTCGTGGTTGGGGAAAGCGTGGGGGCGAGCGTGGTGCCGGACGAGGTGCAGAGAATGTCAGTGCCGCCGGTGCTGAACGAGCCGCTCGCAGTGTCCGCCGCGCCCGTGGCAGAGCCGCCGATTCCCGCGCCGCCGCTGGTGCTGCCGCCGGTGCCGCCGCGTTTGGGGATGGCGGTGCCGATGGGGTTTGAAGTGCTACGAGTGGAATCGACGGAGACGGAGACGGTGCTGGTGTTGCGCGCGCCGGCGGAGCGGTGGAGTGCGACGGATTTTGGCGCCGGGGTCGGGGTGGAGGCGATGTCGTTGGAGGACGTGTTTTTGAGTTTCGTCGCGGGGAGGCGGATCGAGTTGTGAGGGGGGGAATTCTCAGGAAGGTGGTGGTAGGGCGCGTCCGTCCCCAGCGCGCCGGTGGGGCGTTCGGACGGTCCAGCGGCGGTCTGGGGACGGACGCGCCCTACCTGCGGCGGTGCTTGGCGCTTGATCGGGCTCAGGTACTCGGCAGGCGGACGGAGCGAGGTTGCCAGCGGGCGGCGCGGTGTTGGTGGGCATGCGGGAGCAGGGCAGGGGAATTTAGGGCAAAGGAATGGAGGCAAAGGAATGGGGACGGGGAGACTTTTTGTCTTCATTCCTTTGCCTCCATTCCTTTGCCAATTTCGCTTCGGGGATTGGCGTTCGGATTCATGCTGGGCACGGCGTGTTTGTCGGAACGAGCTAGCCGCCGACGTGAGGAGGCGGATCGCGGGTTGCGTGTGGCCGTCCGCCTCCTCACGTCGGCGGCTACGGGGGAGGTCTCATGATCGGCATCACGCTCACGCTGTTGGGGAAGGAGTTGCGGCAGCATTGGCTGGCGTTTCTGGCGCTGGCGGGGCTGTGCCTGGTGGCGTTGGGCGGGATTGTCGCGTGGCTGATGCGGGCGTCGCAGGTGGCGAGTGTGTTCGAGCCGGTGCGGATGTTTCTGATGTTCGGCGTGCCGTTGACGGCCTCAATTTTGTGCGGGCGGCTGGTGGTGGCGGAGTATCAGGCGAAGACGCAGTTGTTTCTCGAAGCCCTGCCGGTAAGCCGGATTCACATGGTGTTGGTGAAGTTCGCATTCGGCCTGGTCGCGCTGCTGGCGATGGTGCTCACGACGCTCGCGGTGGCGGCGGTGGCGGGGCGGCGGCATGAGGCGATGACCGGGCAGTTCGCGGTGAATCTCACGGTCAGCGCCGCGGCGCACGCGGTTTTCTGGTTCACGTTTTTTTTCACGACGGGGTTGCTCGGGAGGTATCGCTGGCCGCTGTTGATCCTGCTGGTGTGCGCGACGTATGCGGTGTCGGTGGGGACGGCGTGGGAGGTGTCGGAGTTTGGGCCGTTCAAGCTGCTGGGCGACCGGTTTGCGTTCGAGCGCGAGGCGACGCCGGCGCGGGCGTTGCGCGAGGCGCTGCTGGCGGCGGGCGGGCTGGCGGCGGTGGGTTTTGCGCTGGCGCTGGTGCGCGAGGGCAACGTGTCGGCGCTGCTGGCGGAGCGGATGTCGCAGCGGGAGAAGGTCTTCGTGTCGGTGGTGCTGCTCACGACCGTGGCGGTGCTCGGCACGGTTTCGTCGAAGACGAAGCACGAGCCGTATCGGCTGCCGGACGCGGTCGAGGTGGTGGTGCGCGGCGTGGTGGTGAAGGTGGCGGGGCCGGAGGCTAAGGCGCGTCCGCTGGCGGAATTCCTCGCGGGCGAGATGGCGGAGTTGCGGGAGTATCTCGCGCTGGACGCGCTGCCGACGGTGATGATCACCCGGCGCAGCGACCTGGATGCGAACAAATTCGAGCGCGGCAAAATCTCGAATGCGGAGGGTTTTCTTGTACGGCTTAATTACGACGCGGAGGGTTTTGATCGCGGGCGGTTTGTCGCTTGGCTGGCGGGGGAAGTGGTGAATCACCGGCTGCACGGGCGCGCGGGGCGAGAGCCGCGGCGGTGGGTGTTGGATGGCTTCGGCGAGTTCTGGCGGCGGCGCGCGCGGTCGGGTGCGCCGCTGACGGAGGAGCCTGATCTCGCGCTGCGGGCGCTGGTGGGTTTTGGCGAATCGGGCGTGGATGCGTGTGCGCTGGCGAGTTGGCTGACGACGCGGGAGCGCGTGGGCGAGGGCGTGGCGGCGGGGATGGCGTGGTCGGGGTTGAGCACGATCGAACGAGTTCGTGGTCATTTTGAATGTCGGAAATTTTTGCAGGCAGTCCTGGGGCCGCGGCTGCCGCAGGATGTGCGGGCGGTGTGGCGGGATCAGACGCCGGTCGGCGACCGACTGAAACGGGCGAATGGGTGGACGGAGAGGGAATTGATCGCGGCGTGGAATGGTGAACTGAACAAGGCGCGGGCGGCGTTGGCGACGGAGTTGGCGCAGGTGCCCCGGCCGGCGCTGGATTTGAAGCTCGTGGCGGCGACGCCGGAGACGGTGGTGGTGCGGTATCGCGTGGGGTTTGCTCCGGCGGGTTCGTCGGCGACGGGCGAGGTGGAGTATCGGCTGCGGTATCTCGAACTGCCGCCGCTGAACGAGGCGTTGGAGGAGGATTTGTTGAAGGATGAGTTGCATCGCGAGGTGCTGGCGAAGGCCGGTGAACACGAGCTGCCGGCGACGTTTCCGCGCGGGGGACGGCTGGTGGCGGGCGTGGCGATGTTCACGCCGGCGCTGGGGTGCGATGTGATTTCGGGGTGGAGACGGATGACCGTGGAGGGGGAGGCGAGGTGAAGGCGAGCGTGAGAAATCGGAGGGGAGCGCACGTGGCCCGCGTGCTCGTTTGGGCGGCCCGCCCAAACCGGCGTTCCCCGGTCTGCCTTGGCGGCGGCGGGGAAAGGTTAGTGGGACGAGGTTTTCGGCGGGCCGCCGAAAACGGCACGCCAGCGGCGTGCGCTCCCCGGGGCGTCCGCCTTCTCACGTCGGCGGCGACGGGCGCTCTAACTTTCTTCGGTCCG
>BJHT01000109.1 GCA_014193395.1 Verrucomicrobiota bacterium | reverse complement strand
TCTTCCCACACCGCAATCGGGACCACCACCTGGCCGTATAGCTGTCGAAGCAGCTCAAATTGCCCAAGCCAAGCCAGATAGATCAGAGGTGAAGAGTCAGAAACTACGGCGGCCATGCGCCAGATCCTCCTCGATCATCTCTTTGGTGTAGGGCATCTCAACGTTTCGGGTCTTCAAAACTTCCATGAACTCCCACCGGTTCATTCCGGCAAACTCCCCTGCCTTGCCTGTGGACCATCTGCCTTGGCGGTACATTTCAATCGCCAGCTCGATCTTCGCGTTGCGCACAACTTCTTCGTCTGTCGCGCCGAAGCTGCGCGCGAACGACTCGGGGATTTCGATCATCACGGTGTTCATGGTGAATTCACGCTACCACGATTGCCCCAAACCGGAAGCTCGCGTACACAGGAAAACGAAACCGCACTTCGGTAGGTTCTGTCGCGTAAATCCGAACCGGAAGCCTGGTACCACAAACCATTTACTTCGCCTGCGCCACCAACTGATCCGTGATCGCCTTCACCGCCGCCTCCGCCTCGGCGTCGTAGCCGACGGCGGCTTCCTTCGGCGGGAGAGCGCAGGTGACGCCGGGACGCCACTGGTCGTTGTCGCAGAGTTCGCATTCCTTGAGGCCGTGGCGCGGGTCGGGGATGCCGAGGCTCTGTTTGATCTTCAGCAAATCCTGGAGTTGCGGCGCGGTCATCGTCTTGGCGGGCACGCCGAGTTGCGCGGTGACGAGCACCGTGCGGCAGTAGGCCTCGAGGATTTCCATTTTGAAATAGGCATCCTCGACGTTGTTGTGGCTCCAGCTCACGACGCCGTGGTTGGCCATTAAAATGGTGTTGTGCTTGTCCACCAGGTCCGCGACGAGCTGGCCCATCTCGGGTGTGCCCGGCGTGCGATAGGGCGCGACCGCGACGGAGGCGAACACTTCGTACTCGGGAATCATGCACGTCGGCGGCACGAGGCCCGCGACGGCGAAACCCGTGCTGTAGGGCGGATGACAATGGCACGTCGCCACGGCCTTGGGCTGCCGTTTCATGATCTGCAAGTGCATCAGAATCTCGCTGGTGCGTTTCTTCACGCCGGCCAGTTGGTTGCCCTCGAAATCCACCAGACACATGTCCTCGGGTTTCATGAAACCCTTGCTCACCAGCGTGGGCGTGCAGAGCGCGACGTCCGCACCGACCTTGATGGCGATGTTACCGCCGTTGCCATCGACATAGGCGCGGCCCCACAGGCGGCGGCCAATGTCGCACAACTGCTCTTTCAAGACATGGCACGCGGGTGAGTTAAAATACGCTTCGAGGTCCGCCTTGGGACTCTTCGAGGTGATGGCCTTGGGCGCGGTCGGAGCTTTGGCGACGTCCTTCGACTTGGCACCTTTGGCGGGAGTGTTGCGGCGCAACACATCCTTGGCGGAAGGAGTAAGGATGGCATCGGCCAAGGCGGTGTTCAGGTCGGCACCTTTGCGGATAAGTTCCTCGAGGTCTTTGGCGCTGATTAGTTTCTTCATGTTTGCGGGTGGTAAAAGATTTCGTCCACGAGCGCCGCGTTGATCGCGTCGATCGGGGGCGGTTTGTCAAAAGGTTGTGCGGCCTCGCGGCCTTCGATGAATCCGATGGTCTGTCCGACTCCGCCGCCCAGCGAGTCATAGACTACCAAGCTAGGCTCGGTGCTAAGTCCTTCGATGGCCCGGACACCGTTCTGAAAATGGCTGCGGTTGAAGGGACTCACGACCAGCCAGCGCGCTCCTTCCAGTCCGGGTGTCGTAACACTCAGTGTGACGCGACCTATGACCGTGCCGAGTCTCATACCATCACCCCCGGGACTTTCTCATCGACGATGGCGACGATAATCCAGCGGGCCGGACTTTTTTCATCACCCACGGCCTTGCGCGCGGCGGCACCGTCCGAAGAGATGACTACACGCTGATGCAGGCCCGCGCCCAACGGATCAATCGCGACCTGCGGCTGACCTTCAACCGTCCCCTCCGGCCCAATCGGCTGGCAGATCACGAGCCGCCAGCCGTTCAAGCTCGGATGCTTGCGGGTGGCGACCACGTTGCCTTCGACACGGGCGAGGTTCATGGGTTAGGAGTCAGGGGACAGGAGTCAGGAGTCAGTAATCAGGAGTCGGGAGTCAGGAGTTAGAACTCAGTAGATTCGGAGATTATCGACCATCACACAGCGGCGGACGCGGGTGAAGGTGCGGGGGTTGGTGATGCCTTCGCCGGTGGGCGTGGCGATGGAGAAGCTAAGATAGCCTTCGCCGCCCAAACCGAGGCCGGCCATGCAGGGGCCGTTCTTGATGAAGAGAGTCGTGTCGAGTGCGCGGCCCATCAGGGTCATGGCTTCGACATCGTGGGAGTGGATGATCGCAGTGTGTTTGTAGCCGTGCTCGGCTTCCTTCGAGCGTTCGACGCCTTCTTCGACTGATTTCACGCGCACGATGGGAACAAAGGGCATCATCTGTTCTTCGATGACAAAGGGATGATTGGCGTCGGTCTCGGCGAAGAGAAGCTGCGTGCCGGCGGGTAGGTTGATGCCGGCGGCCTTGGCGAGGACTCCGGGGTCTTTGCCGATAAAATCGCGGTTCACCGACGGCTCGGCGCAACCACCGCCGTGGCCGGGCTTGAAGGTGAAGGCGGCCTTGGTGAGCGCGTCGAGCTGGGCGGCGTTCAGGCGGACCGCGCCGTTCTTCTCCATCTCACTCATCAGCTTGTCAGCGATGCGGTCGAGGGCGAACACTTCCTTCTCACCGATGCAGAGCAGGTTGTTGTCATAGGCTGCCCCCGTGATGATGGCGCGGGCGGCACGGGTCATGCAGGCGGTGTGATCGACGAGCACGGGCGGATTGCCGGGGCCGGCGCAGATGGCGCGCTTGCCGGTCTGCATCGCGGCCTTCACGACGCCGGGACCGCCGGTGACGAGCAGCAGACGCACGGCCTCGTGTTTGCACAGACTGTTGAAGCTCTCCATCGTCGGTGTTTCGATGATGGTGACCAGGTTCTCGATGCCGGTTTCCCGTTCGATAGCTTTGTTGTATTCGCGCACGGCCAGTGCCGCGCACTTGGCGGCGGAGGGATGCGCGTTGAAGACCACGGAGTTACCTGCGGCGACAATATTTACGATGTTACCGCTCAGAGTAGGGATCGAGTGAGTGCTCGGAGTAATCGCGCCGACGACTCCAAAGGGAGTGTATTCCTCCAGCGTGATGCCGTGGTCGCCGCTGCGGGCGTCGGGACGGAGCCACTCGACGCCGGGGACGAGCTTGATGATTTTGAGTTTCTCGATCTTGTGGTCGAGGCGGCCGATCTTGGTCTCTTCGAGTTCGATTCTACCCCACTCACCGGCGTTGGCGTCGGCCATGGTCTTGACGATCTCGACTACCTTGGCGCGGGCCGCGACGCCTTTCTTCTGAAGCTGGAGATAGGCTTCGTGCGCGGCGGCGCAGGCGGAATTGGCGTCGGGGAAGACACCGTATTTACCGCGTCCGCTACTGGAGATGCTGCCGCCGCTCGGGGCATTGACACTCGCACTCGCGGTTGCAGTCCCGCAGTTGCACGAAGGCGTGGCGGCGGGTGCTGGCGCGGGGGCGGCGGCCGGTCTCGCGGCGGGTGCGCCGGTCTTGCCCAGGCGACCGAGGACTTCGGCGACGACATCACGGATCAAAGTTTCGTTTACGGCGCTCATGATTGGCTGGGTGCGGCTGCGGTTGGCGCGGTCACTCCTCCGTGGCGTTCACGGAACTGGGTAGGAACAAACACGCGTCGGTTTCTATCTGCGGCTATTGGTTCTTGGCGTTGAAGATTTCTTTTCCGAGGACATCCACCGTGTCCACGATGCCAATGATGACGGCATCCACGGGGGCGTTTTTGAGGCTTTGCGCGAGGCGGGCGGAGCTGCCCTGGCAGAAGAGCACCAGCTCGCCGATGCCGGCGCCGACGGTGTCCACGGCCACGATGGTGTTCGAGCCAGGCCGAAAGCGCGAAGGATCTTTGTCATCCACGAGCTGCGGGCGCAGGATGAGCATCTTGCGCCCGCTCATGGCGGGATCCTTCTTGGTCGCCACGACCGCGCCTTCGACCTTGGCCAGGAACATACGCGTTACTTGGCCTTGGGTTTGCCGGGGAGGATGCTCTCGACGTCGGGATGCGGGCGGGCAATGACATGCACGCTGACAATCTCGCCGCCGATGGCCTTGACGGCCTCGGCTCCGGCATCGACGGCGGCCTTGACGGCGGCCACGTCACCGACGACGCACGCGGTGCAGAGGGCGTTGCCGACCTGTTTCATCGGGCCGGCGAGTTCGACATTCGCCGCCTTGAGCATCGCGTCCGTGCCCTCGACGAGGGACACCAGTCCGCGGGTTTCAATTAATCCAATCGCTTGTTGTGCCATAGTGTTGTGTTAGTGAGTTGAGGGTTGAGAGATGGGGAAGAGGTAAAGGGTTAAACGGTTAAAGGGTTAAAGGGTGGAACAGTTTAAGAGTCTCAGGGGCGTTCTAGCTGGCGTTTGACTTCGCGGGCGACGACGAGTTCTTCGTTGGTAGGGATGACTAGGATTTTCACGCGCGAGCTGGCGGAACTGATCACGGCTTCGGTGGCACGGGTGGCGGCGTTTTTATCGGGATCGAGGATGATGCCGAGTTGGTCGAGGCTAGCGCAGATGGCGGCGCGGAGTTCGGCCCGGTTTTCGCCGATGCCCGCCGTGAAGACGAGGGCATCCACACTGTTGAGTTGGAGGAGATAGGAGCCAATCCATTGCCGGGCGCTGGCGACGAAGACATCGAGGGCTAGCTTGGCCTTGGCATTGCCTTGGTCGGCGGCAGTCTGGATGTCGCGCATGTCATTGGACACGCCGGAGAGACCTTTCAATCCGCCTTCCTTGCAAAGTTGGCGCTCGGCCTCGTCGATGGTAGCTCCAGTCTGACGCAGGAAGTAGGGAACGGCGAAGGAATCCAGATCGCCGACGCGGTTGTTCTGCGGCAGGCCGGACTGGGGGGTAAGTCCCATGCTGGTGCCGATGGCTGCGCCGTTGAGGGTTCCAGTGATCGAGGAACTGCCACCGAGATGGCAGGAGATGATGCGCAGGGGCGGACCGCTCACGGGCGTTGCGCCACCGTCCACATACAGGCGACGGGCACGCTCGGCTACGTCGGGTCGGCCCAGTAGCTCGGCAGAGCGTTCGGCGATGAACTTATGGCTCGCGCCGTGAAAGCCCCAGCGACGGATGCCAAGTTGATACCAGTTCTCCGGCACGGCGTAGCGCATGTTCGCCTCGGGGGCGAATTGATAGAACGCCGTCTCGAACAGGCCCAGCAACGGAACGCCGGGAAGTATCTGTGAGAAGAGACGGATGCCGGTGATGTAGGGCGGATTGTGCGCGGGTGCGAGGCCGTTGAAGGCTTCCATCGCGGCGAGCACTGACTCGTCGAGGCGCACGCAACCACTGACTCCCTGGGCAATGACCGTCTTGAATCCTACCGCCGCCAGATCACTCCCGCTGTGGATGTGACCCGCGCTCTGTAACTCGGCGAGGCAATCACGGATGGCCTTCGAGTAGTCACTCACCCGCTCGTAGCCCCCCTTGTGCAACAGCCGCTCGGGGCTGTTCGAGAAATCGAACAGCCGCCACTTGAGCGACGTGGAGCCGAGGTTGGCGACGAGGATCTTCATGTAGGAGGCAGGAGGCAGGAGGCAGGGGACAGGAGTCAGGAGTCAGAAGCGCGGAGTGGGAAGCCTGCTGGCTCCTGACTCCTGACTTCTGTCTCCTCGCCCATCATTGCTGGAGCCATTTGCCGAGGCCGGAGAGGCTTTCGTGCGGGCGCGGGATGACTTGAACGGCGATGACTTCGCCAATGGACTTGGCGGCGTCCGCACCGGCGTCGGTGGCGGCCTTCACGGCGGCGACGTCGCCCCGGAAGAACGCGGTGACATAGCCGCTGCCGACCTTTTCCCAGCCGACGAGGGTGACGTTGGCGGATTTGAGGGCGGCGTCGCAGGCTTCGAGCAGCGCGCAAAGGCCCTTGGTTTCGATCATTCCAATTGCTTGTTGTGCCATAGAATTTTGTAGAGTTGAGAGAGAGTAGTTGGGGGGTGGGTACTTACTTCTTCGCAGTGCTGATGGCGGCGGCGACGGACGGGTCGATGAAGACCTTCAGCAGGTCGTCGTGCGGGCGGGCAAGGATGTGGGAACTGATGAGTTCACCGACCTTGCCGGCGGCCGCGGAACCGGCGTCCACGGCGGCTTTGACGCTGCCGACATCGCCGCGGACGAGCACGGTGATCAGACCGCCGCCGATGGGGATGGTCTGCACGAGCGTGACGTTGGCGGCTTTCACCATGGCGTCGCTGGCTTCAACAGCGCCGACATAGCCCTTGGTTTCGATCATTCCTAATGCTTCACTCATAGTATGGGTTTGGATTGGTTGGTTGAGGTTACGGTAAGTTGGGTGGTTGGTTAGCGGGACTGGGTTGGCAAGTTGGTTGGGGCGGTAGTTAGTCGCTAAGTCTTAGTTTGGTTACTTGATCAGTTCGCAAGGGGTGTCGGGCTGGAGGTTGCAGGCGTTGCCTTCATCGGTGTCGATGTGGACCTCCAGCTTGAAGGACTTGTCCACGCGCACGAGCATCTGTTCCAGCGTGATGGCGCAGGGGCCGCCGATTTTGAGTTTCATCCAGTCGCCGGCCTTGACGCCGTAGTAGGTCGCGTCGTCCGGGTGCATGTGGACGTGGCGCATGGCGCGGATGATGCCGTCGGGCATCTCGAAAAAGCCCTCAGGACCCATGAGCATTCCGCCCGTGGTGCCCTTGATGTCGCCGGAACTGCGGAGGGGAATGTCGTAGCCGAGCGCGATGGCGTCGGTGTAGGCGAGTTCGACCTGGTTGAGATTCCGGCACGGACCGAGGATGCGGAGATTGGAAATGACCCGGCTGCGCGGCCCGATGAGCGTGACGGCTTCCTTGGCGGCGAACTGGCCGTCCTGATACAGCCACTTCATCGGGGTGAGTTTGTGGCCTTTGCCGAAGAGCGTCTCGACCGCGTCCTGCGTGAGATGGCAGTGGCGCGCGCTGATGTTGACGACGAGGGGATTGGGCGCACCGGCCTGACGGGGCAGGGGACGGCCGAGCTTCCGGTACACGGATTGCCGGACGTAGTGTTCGATTACCGCCCGGGGCGGCGATGATTCAAGTGCGGCCATATAAATCGCGAATGACGGGGAGGTTTTCGGACATTCGTGAAAGATAGTCAACCAATTTCTTGCAAAATCTTCCAAAATATTTCACGGTGCTGGCAGATGCAGCTCGAAGAACGACAAAACCGGATCGAAGAACACCTGCAAAAGGTGGAGTTCGCGTCCTTGGAGGAATTGTCGGAACTGGTGGACGCCTCGGTCTCGACGGTGCGCCGGGATGTCACCCTCTTGGAGGCCAAAGGCACTTTGCGCCGCACCCACGGCGGCGCGCGGTTGGTGAATCCCAAGTCGGACGAGTTCGCCTTTTCTGCGCGCGAGACGCATCAACTCGACGAAAAGGAAGCCATCGGGCAGGCCTGCGCCGCGTTGATCCAGCCGAACCAGACCGTGATCGTGGATGCCGGGACGACCTGCTTCCATGTCGCCGCGCATCTCGAGGCGAAGACGCCACACATCATCACCAACTCGCTGCCCGTCGCCAACCTGTTCGCGGGCACCAGCCAGCTTGAGGTCGTCGTGAGCGGCGGCGTGATCTACCCGCGGCTCGGCGTGTTGGTCGGACCGCTGGCGGTCGAGGCGTTCACCAAGATTCATGCGGACGTGGCGATCATGAGCTGCGGCGGCGTGACGCCGGGCGGTGTCACCAATTCCCACGCGTTGCTCATTGAAATCCAGCGCGCGATGATCCAGGCCGCGCGCCGCGTGATCCTGTGCGTCGATCACACCAAGTTTGGCCGGCAATCCATCAGCCGTCTCTGTGGCCTCGACGCCATCAGCACGCTCATCACCGATCAGACCCCGCCCGCGGACATCTTCGCTGCGCTTGAACAGGCCGGCATCGAACTCATCGTCACCAGTTCGGGATCTGCGCCCGTTCTCGCCGGACGTCCCGACCGCGGATCACGCGCCGCCGCGCGCGCGCGCGAGGCGGCGGACGAGGCGGCGGCAGAACGGGAGCGGTTTATTGATTGAGAGCGAATTTGGGAGGATGCGCGTGCTCCCGTTCGGAGCTCCGGCTTCAACCTGAGGGGGCGATGGGGGCGCGAGTGACGGGATTTTTCTTCGCCCCTTCGCGCCGAGGCGAGCCGCGCTGCCTGAAGGCGAAACTCCAAACGGGGAAAACTGCGTCGCGCGGCGTTTAAGGCGGGGCAGCGCCCGGTAAGTGGGCGGCCTCAACTTTTTGCACACAGCCGCGCGGGTGACGCATTCGGACGCACCGCCGTCTCTCGCGAGTTCTCGCTTCGCGTCCTCAGTCTGGAGGGTGGCTGAGAATGGCCCAGTTCATGAGTGCTGGGGTGGCTGCGTGGCCAAGCAAGTCTTGTCAGGGCCGAAAGCAGCCGTGCGCCATCCCGCTGCTGTCGTCCCTGGCGGCGGTTTCCGGTTCATTGTTTTCAATCCAGCCCTGGAGCGCTCGGGCATTTTTCTGTCGTCGGTGCGTGCCTGCGGCCCAGTGGGTCGATCGTTGCGAGAGACTGAGATGCTCCCATCCGGTTGGGCGGGTGATAAGCGAGGGAACGCCTGCGCCACTCCGCCTCACTTCCCCTTCTTCACCGTGAATTGCACGGGTGCTGACCAGTGGCTCCAGCGGCCGGTGGTGTCTTGGAAGCGGGCGCGGAGGCGGTAGGTGTGGCCGGCGGTCACGGCGTCGGGCGGGAGGGTGAGGTCGGGGGTGAAGGTGGTGAGGTTCGGGGATTCCCACACGGCGGTGACTTCGTATTTCGGCGCGGTGTTGGCGGCGGCGGGGGCGATTTCGCCGAGACGCCATTGCAGCGCGGCGAAGGGGTTGGCGCCGGCGTAGGGGGCGCAGCGGAACTGGAGGTGTTTGCGCGGAAAATCGGGCGGACCAACGGCGGTCACGGCGGGCGTGGCGGGAATGGCCTTGTCGTTGGCGAGCGTCGCGTCCATCCATGCGCCGCGGCGTTTCAGGTAGTCCTTCATCAGGCGCACCATGCCGGCGAAGTCCTTGGTCGGCGCGGCCTGGTAGAAGCGGCCGTGGCCGCCGTTGCCGGAGTGCGAGTATTTCACGAGCGCGGGATGAAAGTCCCATTTCGCGCGGTCGGCATCGACGAAGGATGGCGAGCCGCGATTGATCTGCGCGGCGAGGTCGTCGATCACGCGCCAGCCTTCGTCGTCGTTGAGGAGCAGGTCGCGGAGTTCGCGCACGCGGTTTTGATATTCGCGATTGAACGCCGGGCGCGGGAGGACGCGGTCGCGAAACGGATCCTGGCCGCCGCCGTGCATCGAGTCCGCCCACGTCAGGTCGAGGTCCCACGGATGCACCGACCACTGCGCGGTCTGCGGGTTCAGGTAGTAGAAGTAATTTTTCCCTGCGCCCTCATCGATGTCGTAGTGGTGGATGGCCTCGACGACGGCGCGGTAGTTGAAGTAGCGCGGGAGATCGAGGTTCGTGCGCCACCAGGCGTCGGCCGGCCGGGTGCCGGTGTAGGTGCGGAGGAATTGATTCAAGTCGGACTTGTCGCTCGCGGCGCGCGGTCCCTGGTTGTTCAACTCTCCGCTGCCGCCGACCATTTTGTAAAAGTTCCCGTCGGGCAGATCGTGTTCGTCGAGGAAGCGGCCGCCGGGCTGTTCGACCGCGAGATACAGGCCCCAGAAATCGCCCTCGAACTGGTTGGCCGGGTCGGCCTCGACGGCGTCGGTGATGACGCGGAAGTGAACGAAGTGCGTCGCGGGCGCCTCGAGGCTCGCGAGATTGAAGAGCTTGAAGCCGGCGGATTCGAACACTCCCTGCTCGCCGCGGTGGCCGTAGTTCCCCTGTTGAATACATGCGCCGAGATTCAGCCGCGTCCATTTGGTGTCGTAAGGGCGGCCGTAATTGTCGCGCGCCGCGAGGTCGTGGCCGCGGTTGAAGGCGAATTTCCACATCGTTTTTCCCATCGCGTAACGCCAGCCGCCGCCGCGCGCCCGGTAGTGGATGTGGTCATAGACGTGGCCGTCATAGACCAGCGTGCCGAGCCATTTGTAGGCGTCGCCGCCGTATTTCTCGGTCCACGTCGCGCCCTCGACGGCGAATTTTTTCCCAATGAGATGATAGGCGGGCACCTGCCGCAGCGTGTCGGCGCTGAAGGTCGTCAACGCGGCGCGTTTGGGATCTTTGCTGCCGGGTTCGATGGCCGCGCGCCACGCGGGCACGCCGTCGTAAACGAAGTAGGCGAAGTTCGGCTGCGGGTCGTCGGCGTAGGGCACGGTCACGGAGCGCCCTGCGGCATCGGTCGCCGTGACGCGATAACGCACGAGGCGGCGATGGGTTTGCAGCGTGGCCGGCAACAGCGCGGTGAAGCGGCCGTCGCGGCCGTCGTCGTGCAGCGGCACGGCGGTCCAGTTGGTTTGATACGCGGGGTCGGTCAGTTCGATGTAGCCGCCGGGGTTCACGAGTTGAATCAGCGCGGTGACGTTCGACAACGCGCCGGTGCTGGTGATGTGCGCGACCAGGCGCACGGGTTCGCCGGATTTCGGCTGCTGCGGCAAATGGGTGACGCTGTGGAAAACCGGCGGCGCGACCGGGGTGAAGACGGCGTTCGGCGCGCCGGGCGTGGGGCCGCGGGAGAAGCCGCCGGTCGCCGCGCGCAGGCGGGCGTCGAAGAAGAAATCGCTGCTTTCGCCGAGCGAGGAATTGAGCGCGTGAACGGCGATGACATTGGTGCCGCGGCGCAGATAGCCGCGCGGCGCGGGGAGATCGAAGGTCTGGTAGGTGTGGTCTTCGCGCGCGCTGGGAGCGGTGGCGTTGAACGGCGGCTCGGGGCCGGGGACGTTCTCGCCGAGGACGTGCGTGCCGTTGATCCAGACATTGAAGCCGTCGTCGTAGAGCGCATCGAGCTGGAGGGCGGCGATGGACGCGGGATTTTCCACGACAAACGCGCGGCGGAAATAGACCGACGAATAGCGGCCACGCATGTCGTTCAGGCGCGTCGCGAGGAAGTCTTCGCCGTAGCCGGCGGGGAGGTTGGCGGGCGGCCATTGCGAGTCGTCGAATCCGGGGGCGCGCCAGGCGGAGGCGGGCTGCGAGGCGTCGCGTGTGCCTTTGAACATGCGCCAGGATGCGCGCTGGGGGACGAGTGCGGGTGCGCTCGCGGCGGGCGTGGACGTGGAGGTCGGGGAGAAATTTCCCGCGACCGATGCGCGCCAGTTGCCGCCGAGGGTGTTGTCGAAGGTCGGGTTGAGGAGTTCGATCGAGTAGCCGGGCTTGCCGCCGACGACCGGCCACGGGAAGCCGGTTTGGAACGTGACCTTGTTCACGATTTTTCCTGCCGCGTCGCAGAGCGTGAGGCGTTCGCCCTTGCTCGAAAGATGTCCGCGATACGGGCCGAGCGCATTGACGCCGAATTTCTTTTGCAGAAACCCAGGATCTTCCGCCACGACCAGATAGGCGCCCGGCGCGATCACGGCATCGTCGGGAAAGGTGTAGTGGATGCCGTGGGAGAAGCTCCATCCGGCGAGGCGCACGGAATCGGCGCTGATGTTGCACAACTCCACGAACTCCGCCGGCTCGGTCTTGCGGTCGGGGTGATAGTGAATCTCGTTGATCACCACCGGGCCGGCGGGCGACGCCGCGCGCGCGACGTTCACCGTGAGGCTGCAGAACGCGCAGGCGAGGCGGAGGAATTTCAGCATGGCGTCGGGCTGGACAAGCGACGTGGCGCGGGGCGCGGTGGTGGACACGCGGGGACGATTGGGTGCGGCTGGGCAGGCGTCAAGCGCATGGCTCGGAGCAGGTGGGGGAGGGGTAGGAGTGGTGCTGGTCGGCGGCGGGCGGGTGGGCGAATGCAGCGGGATTTTTGGCAGAGGAATTTGGGGCAAAGCAATGGGGGCAGAGGAAGGGAACCCGAAAGCGTTTCTGATTTTTCATTCCCCTGCCCCCATTCCTTTGCCTCCATTCCTTTGCCATTACCGCGCAACCTTTTTTGCTGAGCGGCGTCCTGCGGCGGGGCATGGCACGTCTGAGGTGCCGTCGTTGCGGGGGGAAAGGGAGGACCGTCCTGAATTCGGGTTGGTGGAGCCGAGGGGATTCGAACCCCTGACCCCCACAATGCCATTGTGGTGCTCTACCAACTGAGCTACGACCCCAACCCGAAGCGGGCCGCAATATCTGGAGGGGGTTCTTCTTTGTCAAAACCTTTTGCCGTTTGTGAAAAAATCTTGCTGCTCGCCGCTGCAAAAACGTTGCGGAGACGGGCTGTCCCCAACGCTCGATCAGGCGAGACCGAGGATTTTGCGGCCGGCTTCGGTGATCATGGATTGGTGCCAGGGCGGATCCCACACGATCTCGACGCTGGCTTCCTCGACGCTCGGGAGGTCGAGGAGTTTTTGCTGGGCGTCGCGGGCGATGGTGGGACCCATGCCGCAGCCGGGGGCGGTGAGGGTCATCTTCACGAAGACCTGTTGATTGCCGGACGGCAGGGGCGCAATGCCGAGATCGTACACGAGGCCGAGGTCCACAATGTTGACGGGGATTTCCGGATCGTAACAGGTGCGGAGGACATCCCAGAGATGTTTCTCTTCGAGGGGGCCGCTGGCGGCAGCGGCCGCGGTGGCGGCGGCCGGCGACGGGGCGGGCGCGAGACCGAGGGCATCGGCATTTTCGGGCGAGACGCGGTAGAGGCCACCGCGGGCGTGCAAGGTGTAGCTGCCGCCGAGGGTCTGGGTGATGTCCACGGCGGTGCCTTTGGGCAGCGTCGTGACGGTGCCGGCGGGGATTTGGACGACTTCGCAATCGCGGGTGAGTTCGACGGTGGGGACGTTTGTCATGGGCTTGAAGTTAGCGAGGGCGAGGGAGGAGGGGAATGGGATTCGTGAGGCGTGATCCGTGATCCGTGATCCGTGATTCTGACTCCTGATCGCTGTCTCCTGTCTCCTGTCTCCTGCCGCCTGCGCCTGCCGCCTGCCTCGCTTCCTGCCGTCAACTAAACAGTTGCGCGCAGTTTACCGTGTGGCAGCTTCGCCGCACATTTATGAGCAAACCGAAAATCATCGCTTACCTGAAACCTTCGTGCGGCTGGAGCATGGGCGTGCGCGCCGTCCTCCGCAAATATGACCTGCCGTTCGAGGATCGTGACATCATCAACGACCCGGCGCAGCGCCAGGAAATGATCGAGAAGAGCGGCCAGATGCTCAGTCCGTGCGTCGAGGTGAACGGTCACATGCTGCCGGACATCAGCGGCGAGGAGGTCGAGGCGTATCTGCTCGCGAACCAGCTCACGCAGGCCAACAGCCGCGTGCCCGAGGCGCCGATCAATCAGCCGTGCGCCCACGAAATGCCAGCCGGTGCGCCGCTGGCGTTCCGTCGCTGAACCCAGCACGCACTGTTTTTGTACGAAGGCCGCGAGTGAAAAACTCGCGGCCTTTTTGGTGGGGCGGATCGCGGTGGAGTTGCGGTGGGAACCGGCGCGAAAGCGTAGTCGCCGACGTGAGGTGAACCCGAGCACGCAAAGCAGGCACCGCAGGAGACCAACGTCCCCAGCCGGCGGAGCTGGAGCGTTTGGCCGTCTCTGACCCTTTCCGATCCCCGCGAACTGCGGCCAAAGCCGCGGGGAAAACCCGGCCGCGACCACACCCAAGAATTGTCCCACCTGGGACAAAGTTTGGGCAAACGCCCTGATGGTTGGGGCCTGATGATTTCAAATATTGGCCCAGACAACGGGAATGCGGAGGCCGAACGGGGGTGCGTTGGCCGACGGATGGAACCCACGCGAACTGCGGGGAAATCCGCCTCCTCACGTCGGCGGCTACGGGGCGGCGTGCGTTTTCTCTTTTCCGGCTCGCGCGTGTGCCGGCGGATGCGCCATCGTTTTCCCATGAAAATTGTCACCACGGCGGCGGGGATGCAGCGGTTGGCGCGGGGCTGGCAGGGGCAAGGAATGAAGGTCGGGTTCGTGCCGACGATGGGTTATTTGCACGCGGGGCACATCAGTCTCGTGGAGCGCGCGCGGCGGTTGGTGGGGCGGGCGGGCGTGGTGGTGGTGAGCATTTACGTGAACCCGACGCAGTTCGCGCCGCACGAGGATCTGGCGAAGTATCCGCGCGATTTCAAACGTGACAGCGCGTTGTGCCGCGCGGCGGGCGTGGACGTGATCTTCGCGCCGCCGGACCCGGAGATGTATCCGGGCCGCGCGACGGGCGACTACAGCACGTATGTCGTCGAGGAGACGCTGGCGCAGGGCATGGAGGGCGCGGCGCGGCCGACGCATTTTCGCGGCGTCACGACGGTGGTGGCGAAGCTGTTCCATCTGGTGTTGCCGACGGTGGCGGTGTTCGGCGCGAAGGACTGGCAGCAGGCGGCGGTGGTGCAGCGGATGGTGCGCGACCTGAACTTTCCGCTGCGGCTTGTGGTCGCGCCGACGCATCGCGAGGCCGACGGGCTGGCGATGAGTTCGCGCAACAAATATCTGAGTGCCGAGGAACGCCCGCAGGCGACGATTCTGTGGCGCGCGATGCAGCGCGCGAAGGCGGCGGTGCGCGAAGCGGAAAATGGGGCGGTCGCCGCGGCGGCGTTGAAGCAGGAACTCGCGGCGCTGATCGCAACGCAACCGGCGGCGCGGCTGGACTACGTGGAATTCTTCGATCCCGCAACGCTGCGGCCGGTGGCGGAGGTGCGGCGCGGCGCGCAGTTGGCGCTGGCGGTTTTTGTGGGGAGGACGCGGCTGATTGATAATGGGCGGGTCTGAACGGAGGGGGAAAGTGATTAGTGGTTAGCGTCCGCACGGCGGAATAGACATGATTGTTTGCCCCCGGAATGCCGGGATTCATGCCGCCCCAATTCGCATCACTAAACGTCGGATCAATCCGCACCGGATCTCGGTCGCGTCGGCGTGCTCGACCACCACGGTCAGGCGGTCGGGTGCCTGCACCTCGAGGCGGGTGGCGAGCTTCTTCTCGCGCGCATCCGCGACGCTCAGGCGGTTGTAGGCCAGCTTGCGCCCTGAGTCTTTCAGCACCAATTGCGCGCCGTCGTCGGTGGGCTCGGCTTGTGCGCCGGTCACGTTTCGTTCGACGCGCAGCGGGTCCGGTGCCCGGCGGACGCTCTAGCACCACCAAATCCTGCCGGACGCTGTCCATGCTTGCGGAGAATTCCTCGACGATTCCCGGACAGACGAACCGCGCCACCTTATCCGGCACCGTCACCGTGCCGGTGCGGGCGAGGATTGACTGCTGGTCACCACGTCCCACGGCGCGTGCCACCACTTGGTAACGATCCTTGCCCGCGGGCGTCGCCGTGGAGGTGAGCCACAGTCCCTCGCGCGACACTTCGCCCCCAATCTTCTGAAACACGCACCGCAGCCGCGCCCTGGTCCCGCTCGCGGACACCGCGAGTCCGACGACCTGATATTGCGCCCCCGCCTTGGCGCTCAGTTCGCTCACGGGATGGCTTCGCCGGTTTTGGCGGCCGGCGCCTTTACCTTGCCTCCGTTGTCCGACTCGGCGCCGACCGAAACTTGCGCCAATGCCGGAAGCACGACCATCCCCAACACCGAGAGGAAGAAATAACGTGTCTTCATGACCAGCCGAAGGTTTGGTTTTGCTGCAACTTTCCACCCGTCACCACCTGTTACTCCTCGTGCGATTCCTACGGCGGCACGTTTGTTGGCCATCCTTTGCCATTCTCAGGTCTTGAATTGGCGATTGTTTCTGCGGCCGCCGCCGCCCGGACGATCCTTGCCAGAGATGGCGGTGCGGCCGGCCGATGGATTCCAAGATTGGCAGCGACCGACGACGCTCGGAAAACGCTGGCAGGTTGGGAGGGGCGCGGAGCAGGGGTCATGAGATTCACCACTGGCGGCAAGAGTGCGCTTCGTTCCACCGTTGAGCGCGGCGGCGCGTCCCGCTTTGATCCCGCTCTCGACTCTCGACTCCCTCCCGTTTCCCGCCCTACCTTCCGCCCCGCATGATTACGCGCTATTCCCGCCCCGAAATGCGGGCCATCTGGACGGATGAAAACAAACTGAAGATCTGGCTGCAGATCGAACTCCTCGCCAGCGAGGCGCTCGTCAAGGAGGGCGTCGTGCCCGCCGCGGATTTCGCGAAGATGAAACACGGCGCGGACCTGTGCTTCGCGGACACCAAGGCGCTGGTGGAGCGGCAGAAGGAACACGAGAAAATCCTCAACCACGACGTCATCGGCTTCACCACGGCGGTCGCGGAAAAGATCAACGACCCCGCCAGCCGTTGGCTGCATTTCGGCCTGACCAGCTCGGACATTGGCGACACCGCGTTCGCCGTGCAGATGGTCCAGAGCGCCGACATTCTCATCGCCGACGTGAAGAAGCTCCTGCCGATCATCGCCCGGCGCGCGCGCGAGCACATGCTCACGCCGTGCATCGGCCGCAGCCACGGCATCCACGGCGAGCCCACCACGTTCGGCCTCAAGCTCGCGCTGATGTACGATGAGTTCGGCCGCGCGCTGGAGCGACTGCGCCGCGTGCGCGAGGTCGTCTCCGTCGGCAAGCTCTCGGGTGCGGTCGGGACCAACGCGCACCTTTCACCCAGCGTCGAAGCCCACGTCTGCCGCCAGCTCGGTCTGCGCCCCGCGCCCATCGCCACGCAGGTCATCCAGCGCGATCTGCACGCGGAATACATGGGCGCGCTCGCGCTCGTCGCGGCGAGCTTCGAGCGCTGGTCGGTCGAGTTTCGGCATCTCCAGCGCACGGAAGTGCTCGAGGCCGAGGAGCCGTTCACGAAAGGTCAGAAGGGCAGCAGCGCAATGCCGCACAAGCGCAACCCGATCACTTGGGAGCGCCTCACCGGCCTCGCGCGCGTCATTCGCGGCAACGCGGTCGCCGCGCTGGAAAATGTCGCCCTCTGGCACGAACGCGACATCAGCCATTCGAGCGTCGAGCGGATCATCTTCCCCGATTCCTGCACGTTGCTGGATTACATGTTCGGCCTGCTCACGCGGCTCATGGACGGCCTCGTCGTTTATCCTGCGAACATGCAGAAGAACCTCGGCCTCTCGCTGGGAATGTGGAACAGCCAGACCGTCCTGCTCGCGCTCATCCGCAAAGGCCTCACGCGCGAAGCCGCCTATAAACTGGTGCAGGACGCCGCGATGAAAACTTGGGAGGTCAAGCACGCCGGCCGCGATAACGCGGACTTCCTCGAAGTCCTCAAGGCCGATTCCGCCGTGGCCGGGCATTTCAAAAAGGGTGAGCTGGAAAAACTCTGCTCGCTTGAGTTTCACCTGAAGGAAGTGAAACACCGGTTCAAGCAGCTGGGGCTGTGAAGTGCCCCGGGGTTCGATTTCCGAGTTTCATCTGAGGCAAGAAAACGACGACGCGAAGCAGCCGCCCGCCATCGCAAGCAATGAAACCGGAACCCCGCCCATCTGCCGCCGCGCCGCGCATCGCCGAACTGTTCCGTCTGCTCAACGAACGCAACCGCGTGCCCGGCGACCGCCGGCGCATCGATGCCGAGATTCAGCGGCGCTTCCGCAAAACCCGCGCCGTGCTTGTGCTCGACATGGCGGGCTTCTCGGTGTCGGTGCAACGGTACGGCATCATCCATCACCTCGGGCTGATCTGTCACATGCGCCGTCGCGTGCGCCAGCATGTCGCCGCGGCGGGCGGGCGGGCGCTGAAATTCGAGGCGGACAACGCGCTCGCCGTCTTTCGCGCCGTGCCCGCCGCCTTGCGCGCGGCCCTCGCCATTAACCGGAGCTTCGCCGACGACAATCAATCG
>BJHT01000108.1 GCA_014193395.1 Verrucomicrobiota bacterium | reverse complement strand
GCGCAGCAACCTTGCCGAACCCACCCGCGCACGCTTTCCTCCCGGCAGCAGTTCACCGCCTATGCGAAAACTCGAAACCGCCGTCCAACACCGCTACGCCGCCGCCGCGCAGGCCACCGAACCCGCTCTGTGTTGCCCCATCGAGTACGACCGTCGCTACCTCGAAATCATCCCCGCCGAAGTCATCGAGAAAGACTACGGCTGCGGCGATCCCTCCCAGCATCTCCATCCCGGCGAGACCGTCCTCGATCTCGGCAGCGGCACGGGAAAAATCTGTTTCATCGCCGCGCAGGTCGTCGGTCCCGCCGGCCGGGTCATCGGTGTGGACATGACCGACGCCATGCTCGAGGTCGCGCGTCGCAACGCCCCCATCGTCGCCGCGCGCCTCGGCTACGCGAATGTCGAGTTCCGCAAAGGCCGCATCCAGGACCTCGCGCTCGACCTCGACGCCCTCGACGCCGAACTCCGCCGCCACCCGCTCACCGACGCCAACGCCTTTCTCCGCGCCGAAGAACTCGCCGCCGATCTCCGCGTTCGCGCCCCGCTCATCGCACCGGATTCCATCGACGTCGTCGTTTCCAACTGCGTGCTCAACCTCGTCGAGCCCGCCGCCAAACGACTGCTCTTCGCCGAGATTTTCCGCGTGTTGAAACGCGGCGGCCGCGCCGTCATCTCCGACATCGTCAGCGACGAGGATGTCCCAGAGGCCCTCCAGCACGACCCGACACTATGGAGCGGTTGCATCAGCGGCGCGCTGCGCGAGGACGCCTTTCTGCGCGCCTTCGAGGACGCCGGCTTCTACGGCATCCGCCTCGCCAAACGCGATCCCCGCCCGTGGCAGACCGTTCACGGACTCGAGTTCCGCAGCGTCACCGTCGAGGCCTTCAAAGGAAAACAAGGCGACTGCTTTGATCACAACCAAGCGGTGATCTATCGCGGCCCCTTCCGCGAAACCCTCGACGACGACGGCCACCGCTACCGCCGCGGCGAACGCGTCGCCGTGTGCGACAAAACCTTCCAGCTTCTTCGCCAAGCCCCCTACGCCGCGCACTTCGAATTCATCGAACCCCTCGTCCCCGTCGCGCCCGCCGACGCCAAACCCTTCGACTGCCGCATCCAACGTCGCCGCGACCCGCGCGAAACCAAGGGCCTCGCCTACGACGCGACCACCGCCCCCAGCCAGTGCTGCGACGGCGGCAGTGGCGGAGCCGCTCCGTGTTGCTGAAGCCGTGCACCTGAAACCGGAGTTGGGATAAACCACGAAACACACGAAAACAAAGGCTGAGAGTGAGTTTTCAACGCACCGACAAACCTCAACTGCCGGGTGAATCCAGAGCTTGCGGCAACGCGTTCTCTTTTCGTGCCTTTCGTGTTTTTCGTGGTCGCAACTGCTTTTTCTAGGATGAACCGTTTCACCACCCAGCTCCGCGCCCACGGCCTCGCGCTCACCCGCGCGCGGCTCGAGACGTTGCAGATCAACGTCGGCCGCAAGTGCAACCAGGCCTGCCGCCATTGCCATGTGGACGCCGCGCCGTGGCGCACCGAGATGATGACCGCCGCCGTCGCGAGTCGCATCGGCGACTGGATCCAACAGCATCGGCCCGCCGTCGTGGACCTCACCGGCGGCGCGCCCGAGTTGAGCGAGCACTTCCGTTTCCTCGTCGAGACCAGCCGCGCCGCCGGGGCGCGCGTGATTGACCGCAACAATCTCACGATCATCGAGGAGCCGGACTTCGGCTGGCTGCCCGATTATCTCGCCCGGCACGAGGTCGAGGTCATCGCCTCGCTGCCGTGTTACTCGGCGGAGAATGTGAACCAGCAGCGCGGCAACGGCGTGTTCGCGAAAAGCATCCGCGCGTTGCAGAAACTCAACGCCGTCGGCTACGGCACGCGCCTGCCGCTGCATCTCGTTTACAATCCGCTCGGCCCGAAACTCCCCGGTCCGCAGGCCGAACTCGAGGCCGACTACCACGCCGAACTTCAGCAGCAATTCGGCATCGTGTTTCACCGCCTCTTCACGATCACCAACCAGCCCATCGCGCGTTTCGCCGAAGACCTGCGCCAGCGCGGCCAGTGGGACGCCTACCTCGAACTCCTCGCCAACGCCTTCAACCCCGCCACCGTGGACGGCCTGATGTGTCGCACCACGCTCAGCGTTGGCTATCAGGGCGAACTCTACGACTGCGACTTCAACCAGATGCTCGACCTGCGCATGGAGTTCCCCGCCCCGCCAGCCGCTGCGGGCACCGCCGCGGCCGACGCACACACCGCCGTCGCCGCGCCGCGCTCGCGTTTCCTCTGGGACATCACGCCCGGCGACTTGCCGGAGCGTGAAATCATCACCGGCATCCACTGCCTTGCCTGCACCGCCGGGGCCGGCAGCAGTTGCACCGGCGCGTTGCAATAATCTGTCGTGAAGCTTCGCAACACTGCCGTCCGCACGCTGCCGACCCGTAGCCGCCGACGTGAGGAGGCGAACGCCGCAGTGCGCAGCAGCATCCGCCTCCTCACGTCGGCGGCTACAAAGTCCACGCGATGAAACCCGCCGCGACCACCCGCACCATGCTGCTCCTGTGGGCCGCCGTCGCCATCGTCGCGCTCGTCGCCGCGCGGCTGCTCTCGGTGCAGGACACGCTGCGGCAGGCCCTCGAATGGATGCGTGCGCTCGGCCCGTGGGGGCCCGTCCTCTTCGTCGCGGCCTACGTGCTCGCGACGGTGCTGCTCGTTCCCGGTTCAGTCCTCACCCTCGGGGCCGGCGCGGTTTACGGCGTTGGATACGGCTGCCTCATCGTCTCGCTAGCCTCGACGCTTGGCGCGACCGCCGCGTTTCTTGTCGGCCGCCATTTCGCCCGCGACGCCGTGGCGCGGCGGATCGCGGGCAATCCCCGCATCGCCGCGCTCGACCAGGCCGTCGCGGATGAAGGCTGGAAGATCGTCGTGCTGACGCGCCTGTCGCCCGCGTTTCCCTTCACGCTGCTGAACTATGCCTTCGGCCTCACCCGCGTTTCTCTGCGCGAGTACGTCCTCGCCTCGTGGCTCGGCATGATGCCCGGCACGGTCCTCTACGTTTATCTCGGTTCGCTCGCCGACGCCGCCGGCAGCCAACGCCAGCGCTCGCCGATGGAATGGGCCTTCTACGCAATCGGCCTGCTCGCCACGCTCGCCGTCACCATCGTCATCACCCGCCTCGCCCGCCGGGCGCTGGCGCAAAAAATCGGCGACTGAATTCGCAACGAAACGCAAGCTGCCGGAACTGAGAGCCCACCGATGAACACGAATCCAACCCGCACGGCACGAACGCGGCCGGAGGCGCGCCAGCTTTGGAGTGCGGGGACTTGTCACCGCTTTCCCGAGGCGACTTGTCGCCGTCGAACTGCCCGATGCGTGCGTATGGGACGGGGCGTTCGCGGCTCGCGCCAGCGCCGAGGTGCCCGCCTGTGCGGACCCGCTCGGACACTCGGCGGCGACAAGTCGCCTGCGCGAAAGCGGTGACAAGTCACCGCACTCCAAATCGCGTCACGAAAATTATTCACCACCTACTTCTCGCCCGCCATGCCCGACACGCCCGCTCCCATCCCCGCTCCCGCCGACGCGCACAACCGCCGGCTCGCCGCGAACGTGCATCCGGCCGGGTGGGTAAATCCCACGCCCGCCGCGCGCTACAACCTCGTCGTCATCGGCGGCGGCACGGCGCGCCAACTTTGGAGTGCGGTGACTTGTCACCGCTTTCCCGAGGCGACTTGTCGCCGTCGAACTGCCCGATGCGTGCGTATGGGACGGGGCGTTCGCGGCTCGCGCCAGCGCCGAGGTGCCCGCCTGTGCGGACCCGCTCGGACACTTGAGGGCGACAAGTCGCCTGCGCGAAAGCGGTGACAAGTCACCGCACTCCAAATCGCGTCACGAAAATTATTCACCACCTACTTCTCGCCCGCCATGCCCGACACGCCCGCTCCCATCCCCGTTCCCGCCGACGCGCACAACCGCCGGCTCGCCGCGAACGTGCATCCGGCCGGGTGGGTTAATCCCACGCCCGCCGCGCGCTACAACCTCGTCGTCATCGGCGGCGGCACCGCCGGGCTGATCTGCGCGGCGGGCGCGGCGGGGTTGGGCGCAAAGGTCGCGCTCATCGAACGCCATCTGCTCGGCGGCGACTGCCTGAATTACGGCTGCGTCCCCTCGAAGGCGCTTCTCCGCTCCGCTCGCGCGGTCGCCGATGTCCGCGACGCCGGACGCTTCGGCGTCCGCGTTCCGGCGGGTGTCGCGGTGGATTTTCCCGGCATCATGGAACGGATGCGCCGCGTGCGCGCCGACCTCAGCCGGCACGATTCGGCGGCCCGTTTCCGCGAGCTGGGCGTGGATGTTTTTCTCGGCGACGCGCGCTTCGCCGGACGCGACCGCATTGCTGTCGGTGCACACGAGCTGCGCTTTGCCAAGGCCGTCATCGCGACCGGCGCGCGCGCGACGGCCCCGGCGATTCCGGGTCTGGCCGAGGCGGGATTTTTCACCAACGAAACCATTTTCTCGCTGACTGAACTGCCGCGCCGACTGGCCGTGATCGGGGCGGGACCCATCGGCTGCGAGCTCGCGCAGGCGTTTCGGCGTTTCGGCGCTGAGGTGTTTCTGCTCCACGCCGGCCACCGCTTTCTCGGTCGCGAAGACCGCGACGCCGCAGCCGTGGTCGCGTCCGCGCTGCGGCGTGACGGCGTGGAAATGCTCGAGCAGGCCAGCGTCGTCAGCGTCGCCGCGCGCGGGGCCGGGCGCGTGCTGCGGTTGGAGAGTCACGGACAAACCACGTCGCTCGCCGTGGACGCGATCCTCGTCGGCATCGGGCGCGCGCCCAATGTGGAAAACCTCGGTCTCGAGCAGGCGGGCGTGGGGTTTTCGGCATCGGGCGTGACGGTGAATGACCGGCTGCAAACCACCAATCCCCGCGTCTTCGCGTGCGGCGATGTGTGTCTGCCGTTCAAGTTCACCCACACCGCCGATGCCTCGGCGCGCATCGTCATCCAGAACGCGCTGTTTGCCGGGCGCAAAAAACTGAGCGCGCTCACCATTCCGCGCTGCACCTACACCGACCCGGAGCTTGCGCACGTCGGCCTCACCGAGCACGACGCCGCCGAGCGCGGCATCGCCATCCGCACGTTTGTGCACCGCTTTGAGAATGTGGACCGCGCGGTCCTCGACGACGAGACGGAGGGCCTGGTGAAAATCCATGTGCGGGCGGGCACCGACGAAATCCTCGGCGCGACCATCGTCGCGCGGCACGCCGGCGAAATGATTTCCGAACTCACGCTCGCGATGGTCGGCGGCCTCGGTCTCCGGACGATTGCGGAAACCATCCATCCCTATCCCACGCAAGCCGAAGCCATCCGCCGCGCCGCCGATGCCTACCAGCGCACCCGCCTCACGCCCGGGGTGAAAAGCCTGCTCGCCCGCTGGCTCTTGTGGACGCGCTGAAACAGAGCGGCGGAGTGCGCCCGTCCCCGGGCGCAGCGGCGTGCGAACGCAGTGCGGCCCTCAGTTTGTTCCGACGCCCTCGTGCGTGCGGACCCCGCTGCGGCCGAGGACGGCCGCACTCCGACACGCCGGTCGGAGTGCGCCCGTCCCCGGGCGCAGCAACGTGTGAACGTAGAAAGGGAAACGAAGCACGCTCCCGCGGTCTTCCCAAAATCTCCCGCAGATTCAGGGCGACCACAGATGGAATTTCCCATCTGTGGTCGCCCTGAATCTGCCGGACCTTTCGACTGCGCGGCGGGGGGCCTCCGCCTCCTCACGTCGGCGGCTACAGGACTCCCCGCTTCCCGCCACCTGAATCCGTGGTTACGGTGCGCGTGTGACGCTGGCCGAGAAACAACACCATTTGCTCTCCGCGCTGCGGGCCGTGAAGGACCCGCAGCAGCGGCTGGCGTGGCTGATCGAGCAGGCCCGCGCGCGTCCGTTGCTGCCGGTGGAGCTGCGCACGGAGGCGAACCTAGTTTCCGGTTGCCTCGCGCGGCTGTGGTTGGTCCCGGAGTTCCGCGACGGTCGCTGCCAGTTCCAGTCCGAGTCGGATTCGCTCATCGTCAAGGCCGTCGCCGGGTTGCTGTGTGATTTTTACAGCGGGGCGTTGCCGGAAGAAATCCTCGCGCAGCCGGAGGATTTACTGCGCGCCGCCGGGATCACCGAGCACCTGTCGTCCAATCGCCGCAACGGCCTCGGGCGCGTCGTCGGGCTGATCCGGGCTTTTGCGGCGAGTCACGCCGCTGCGGTCGCGCCGCCGACTTTCGCGAGTTGAGAGCGGAGTCCAATCTCGTGATGCGCGGACTGGCGTTCTGGAAACGTGCGGTTCTTCTGCTCCCCGTGTCCGGGTTCGCGCGGCGAGACGCCGCGCCAACTCGCAGGCGAGGACGCCTGCGGTACCGGGGGAAACTCGCGATTCGCCCACCGCATCGCCGGACTATTAATTTCCTTTGAGTATTGGTTGGGCGGCCCCTATCGTTTTTTCAGACCCTGAGACCCTGACCGATGGCGAAACAAAACATTATCGCCAGTTCGGCGGGGGTTTCGGAATTGAAACTAGAATAGGCCTTGTATGATTGCTGACGCGAAAATTGACCCCACGCCCTTGGATTCAACCGCCGCCAAAACCCCGGCACCAGCCCGGTCCCATCACAAGCCGAAATACCCCGGCATCCGCGTCACCTGCAACGGCAACCAGCTCGTCACGCAGCACGTCGAGACGCGCATCACCGAGGGCGGCGTTTTTTATCCCATCACGCCGAGCACCGAGGGCGGGGAGATTTATCAGAACTCGTACGCGACGGGCGAACTGAACGTGTGGGGCCAGCAGAAGGTCGCCGTCGAGACCGAGGGCGAACACGCGGCACAGGGCGGCGCGACGGCCTTCGCGGTCACGGGGCGGCGCACGGTTAATTTCACCTCGGGCCAGGGCATCGTGTACGCGATGGAGCAGTATTATCACGCGCCGGGGAAGCTCTCGACGATGGTCATCCAGGTCGGCGCGCGCGCGTTGACGAAGCACGCGCTGAACGTCCACTGCGGCCATGACGATTTTTACGCCGCGCTCGACACGGGCTGGACGATGCTGATGGCCAAGGACGCGCAGCAGGCGGCCGACCAGGGCATCATCCTGCGCAAGGTCAACGAGCTCTCGCTCAACCCCGGCATGAACATCCAGGACGGGATGCTCACCACGCACTCCGAGCGCATGTACCTCGCGCCCGAGGCCGAGCTGCTCCGCGAATTCCTCGGCGCGCCCGATGACCAGATCGACTGCCCCACGCCGGCGCAGCGCGAGCTGTTCGGCCCGAAGCGCCGCCGCCTGCCGCAGATGATGGATTTGAAAAATCCGCTGCTGCTCGGCCCGGTGCAGAACCAGGAGCATCACATGAACGGCGTCGTGGCGCGCCGGAACAATTTCAACGAACCGATTCTCGGGATGCTTGAAGCCGCCTATGCCGAGTTTGGCCGCCTCACGGGCCGCTACTACGGGCTGCTTTCAGAATATCGCACCGAGGATGCGGACACCGTGTTCGTCTCGCTCGGCTGCGGTGCGGAGAACATCGAGGCCGCGTGCGATTACCTCCGCGAACAGCGCAACGCGAAGGTCGGCTCGATTCACATCAACGTCATCCGCCCGTTCCCCGAGGCCGCGGTCATCAATGCGCTGCGTGGCAAAAAGAATGTCATCATCCTCGAACGCACGGACGAGGGTCTCGCCGGCGACAACCCGCTGGCGCGCGACATCCGCGTGGCGCTGGGCAAGGCGAATGAGGCGCTGAAATTCGGCGGCGCGGTGCCGACGCTCACGCAGGCGGAGACGCCGCGGTTGTTCCGCGGCGCGTATGGCATCGGCTCGCGCGACTTCCGGCCCGAGCACACGCTGGGCGCGTATGAATTCGCCACCGGCCAGGGCAAGCGCGCGGACGGCCGGAGCGCGGCGGACGGCGAGACGTTCTTCGTGCTGGGGGTGAACCATCCCTACGCGGTCATCAGCAAGGACACGCCGTCGTTGCTGCCCGACAAGGCCATCGCCGTGCGGTTCCACTCGATCGGCGGCTGGGGCATGATCACCACGGGCAAAAATCTCGGCGAACTCGTGGGCGAGTTTGGCCAATACATTTCCGAGCGCGACGCGGTGCGGGACGAAGACGGTTTTCTGGTGGAGAAGTTGTTCATCATGGCGAATCCGAAATACGGCTCGGAGAAAAAAGGCGCGCCCACCAATTACTACCTCACCGTCGCGCCGCAGCGCATCAAGGTGAACTGCGAGCTCAACCATGTGGACGTGGTGTTGTGCTGCGACCCGAAGGCCTTCACGCACACGAACCCGCTCGACGGCCTGAAGAAAGGCGGCGCGTTCGTCTGGGAATCGAGCGACTCGCCCGAGACGGCGTGGACGCGCATCCCGGCCAAGTATCGCCAGTTCGTGAAGGAAAATGGCATCCGCGTGTTCATCCTCCCCGGCTTCGAAATCGCGCGCAAGGCGACGAACCAGACCGAGCTGCAACTGCGCATGCAGGGCAACTCCTTCCTCGGCGCGTTCTTCCGCGTCAGCCCGTTCCTCAAGGAATTCCGCATCAGCGAGGAAAAGTTCCTCGAGAGCGTGGAGAAGCAGTATCGGAAGAAATTCAGCCGCTTCGGCGACGCCGTGGTCGCCTCGAACATGACGGTGATGACCGAGGGTTTTTCGCGCGTGGTGGAAATCAGGTGCGGCGAACTGGCCGAAGCCGACCGCTCGTCGATGCGCAACCCGCCCATCGCGCCGCTCGGCGAGCATCACCTGCTGCCCACCGCGGGCTGCGGTTCAGCGTGCGGCGGCGTGCCCGCGCCGGTCTCACCGGTGGGACAGTTCCGCGCGCCGTTCCAGACGCTCGGCAAGTTCGACAGCGAATTCCGCGCGGGCCTCGGCTACCACCAACCCGCCGGCGCGTTCGCCTCGGTCGGCGTGATGGGCGCGGGCACCGGCGCCACGCAGTCCAAGTACGTCGCGCGCCGCGAGACACCGGTGTACATCGCGGAAAACTGCACCCAGTGCATGGAGTGCATCACCGCGTGCCCCGACACCGCGCTGCCCAACACCGCGCAAGACGTGGGGACCGTGCTCAAGACCGCCGCGATCAATTACCTCACCGACACCGCCGAGCGGAAGAAGCTGCTGAATGAACTGCCCGCCCTCGAACAGCGCGCCCGCGTGAAGATGACCGAGTCCGCGAAAGCCCGCACCGGCGTGCCGTTCAAGGACATCATCGCCGCCGAGGTCAACGCGCTCGCCGACCTGGCCGACGCCGCGAAAGCCCAGTTCATCGGCATCATCGCCAAGCTGCCGCTCGCCTACTCGAACGTCCCGGCGATCTTCCGTTCACTCGAAACCAAAACGCCCGGCGCGGGCGGCCTCTTCTCGATCTTCGTCAGCGACCTGTGCAAGGGCTGCGGCGAATGCGTGCAGGTCTGCGGCGACCACGACGCGCTGCGCATGACGCGCGAAACCGAGGAACTGAACGCCGACCTGACCACCGCGCAGATTTTCTCGCGCCTGCTGCCCGACACCCCGCAGAAATTCCTCGGCCTCTACAACGACGCCGATGCCGCCGCCTCGCGCGAGGCCGCGCTCCGCAATCACCTCATGGTCCGGCGCAATTACGAGGCGCTCGTCTCCGGCGACGGCGCGTGCGCTGGCTGCGGCGAGAAGTCCATCCTCCGCGCCGCCGCCAGCGTGACCGAGGCCTACATGCGCCCGCTCTATCATCGCAAGGCCGACCGCATCCGCGCCAAGGCCGACCGTCTCGAAAAAGAAGGCGCGACGAAACTCGTGGCCCTCAAGGCCCGCAACGAGGCCGAGTACCAGTTGTTCCGTAAAACGTTCGCCCACGCCATCATCGGCCTCGGCGGCGAGAACGATGCCGACACCGCCAAGCGCATCACCGATTACGAAGCCAAGCACGGCCCCGTCACCGACGAGCAGCTCATCGGCGGACTCGTCGCCGTGCTGCGGCAAAACGCCTTCAATCACAAGGAACTCCAGTCCATCGACGGCCGCCGCGCCAACGGCATGTCCGTGATGATGATGGGCGCAAGCACCGGCTGTAACACCGTCTATGGCTCGACCCCGCCGGCGAACCCGCATCCGTATCCGTGGATGAACTCGCTCTTCCAGGACGGCTCCACGATTTCCTGGCTCATGGCCGAGTCGGTCATCCTCACCCACGCGCGCAGTTCCGTGGTGCCCGAGCGCCTCACCGACGCGCTGCTGGACCGCGCGGAAAACGTGGTGAACGAGGCCGATTATTTCACCCTCACGCACCTCGACGACGCCTTGATGACCGAGCAGGAAATCAAGGAACTGCCGAAGGTCTGGGTCGTCGGCGGCGACGGCGCACTCGGCGACATCGGCTTCCAGAACGTCTCGAAGGTCATGCTGCAGAACCGCCCGAACATCAAAATCCTGATGCTCGACACGCAGGTCTATTCCAACACCGGCGGCCAGAACTCCGACTCCTCCACGATGCTCGGCGGCTACGACATGAACCAGTTCGGCGTCGCGTCGCAGGGCAAACTGATCGAGAAGAAAAACGTCGCCGAGGCTTTCACCAGCGGCCACGGCTCGCCCTTCGTCGCGCAGGTTTCCGTCGCCAATTCCGCCAAGCTCTACAAGGCCATGCTCGACGGCCTCGAATATCGCGGCACCGCCTTCTACCAGTGCTACACCACCTGCCAGCCCGAGCACGGCGTCGGCGACAACATGAGCGCCGACCAGGCCAAAATGGTCCGCGACGCGCGCGGCATGCCCGAGTTCGTCTTCAACCCGCGCCGCGGCGAGACCCAGCAGGAAGCCTTCGATCTCAAGGGCAACCCGAGCACCGACCGCGACTGGTGGCGCACCAAATACTCGACCACCGGCGAGGAGTACAACTTCGGCGTCGCGCACTGGGCCATCACCGAGGGCCGCTTCCGCAAGCACGTCAAGAGCATCACCGAGGCCGAGGCGCAGCAGCTTGTCCACTTCGATGACCTGCTCCTCTTCATCACCCAGGACGACGTCATCCACCGCCGCGTGTTTGATCCCAAGCACCGCAGCTTCGTTCCGAACTTCGGCGCCTACATCAAGGCCGAGGTGCGTGGGAAAATGAAATACTACGCCGTCACCCGGCAGATGGTCCTCTTCGCCGTCGAGCGCCGCAAAGCCTGGCGCATGCTGCAAAGCAAAGCCGGCGTGGTGAACAAAGACTACACCGCCCAAAAATCCTTCCTCGCCAAAATCGACAAAGGCGAACTCCCGCTGGCCGATGCGAAGGCAAAGACGCGTGAGCTGATCACGGCGGAACTGGCGGCGGTGAAGTGACTGGAACGGGAGTGCCCCGCGCCTTGAAACCGCCGGCTACCGCGATACTCTCCTGCCATGAACACAGCCGAAAGATTGTTCGAGAAGGCGTGGGTTCTGCCCGAGTCAACACAGGCGGCCTTGCTGCAGTTTGTCGAGGCGTTGGCGGCAAGCCCTCAGCCGGCTGCTCCGTAGCCGGCCCCCAAAGCCGGAAGTGCCAAAGGGTTGATCACCATCGGGCCTGACTTCGACGAGCCGTTGGAAGACTTCAAACCTTACACGAAGTGAGCCTGCCAGCTTCCACCACATGAAGACGTTCACTGTCAGCGAAGCCAAGAATCAGCTCGCCCAGCTTGTTGCCGAGGCGCGCGACGGCAAGGTCATCATCCTGACAGATGGCGCTCAGCAGGTGTGGCTCGATCCGAGGCGTCCGCTGGACTTGGAGGAAGACTCCCCGGAACTCGAAGCGGAATTGTTGAAGGCCGCCGACGGCCCGTTTGCCCCTTATTCGGCGGAGGAGATGCGCGGAGTAGTCGAGCGGATTATCCGCGAAGAAGCGGGCGCGGAAACTGAACTGGCAGGCTTGGTGGCGGTAAAGTGATCCCCGGCGGACGGGCTGGACGGTTTATTCCAGCGGACTCGCCATCTCATTAGCACCCGGCTTCAGCCGGGTGTGTTGGCGGGGAAATCAGCACAACCGCTTCAGCGGTTTTGGGTGTTTGCCACTGTGATTGAGCCGCCCAGCAAAGCCGTTGAAACGGCTGCCCGGTTCTTCGTCCCGAACACCCGGCTGAAGCCGGGTGCTAATAAGAGGGGAACAAAAGCGAACTGTGCCCGCCGACCGGCCAGCTGCCCAATCGCGGATCAGAACCGGTGATTCCCAGGGAGACTGGACCAAAAAACGCCGGGACCAAAGTCGCTCCGCCCCAGATTCATCGCGCTCCGCTCCGCTGCCGCCGGGCGCGCGTCACGCCATCGCGCGCATGCCGAACTGGCTGAGGGCGAGCTGATGGGCTTCCCGCCAGTCAAGGATGGCGTCGCGGAAGCGTTGGCGCGCGGCTTGGAATTCCCGGCGCAACTCGGCGATGCGCTCGGACGAGGCCTCGATTTTCTTGTGCAGCGCCTCGCTGTATTCGTGTTCGAGTTTTTCCCAGTGGCCAAAGGCGTGCTGCAGCCGGGCTTGTGCGGCGTGGAGCTTGGAGTGGAGCGGCTCGGCCAGCCGGCTGGGCTGGGTGGTGAGCACGGCGGCGAGCTGGCGCTGCTGCTCGGCGATTTCGGCGAGCAGGATGCGCTCGGTCGGCACGCGCCGGAGTTGTCGCGCCAGGCCGAGTTTGTTCAGCACCCAGATGCTCCATTTGGTGGGATCAAACTGCCAGGGCTTCACGCCGTTGCGGTAGTCGTGCTGGAAAGCGTGGTGAAAATTGTGATAGCCCTCGCCGAAGGTGAAGAGCGCCATGATCGCGCTGTCCCGCGCGGTGTTGCGGCTCGAATACGGACGGCTGCCGAGCGTGTGGCAGAGGGAGTTGATGAAGAAGGTCATGTGCTGCACGAACACCGTGCGGGCCACGCCGCCAATCAAGAGGCCACCGAGCGCGCCCACCCAGCCGTCCCACAATCCGCCCAGCAGCGCGGGCAGGCCGAAGCCGACGCCGATCGCGATGGTTTTGTAATGATTGTGCTGCCACATCACGAGCCGGTCCTGCTGCAGGTCGGCGGCGAATTCCAGCGAGGGATCGCCTTCCGCCTGCAGGAAAATCCAGCCGATGTGCGCGTGGAAAAATCCCTTGCTGATGTCGTAGGGATCCTGGTCGTGATCCACGAACTTGTGGTGGCGGCGATGATCGGCGGCCCAGCACAACACCGAGTTTTCAAACGCCGCCGCGCCGAACAGCAGCGTGGCCACGCGTACCGGCCAGCTTGCTTGAAAGGCCTTGTGCGAAAACAGCCGGTGATAGCCCAGCGTGATGCTCAGGCCGGTGGCGATGAAGAAGCCGAGGAACAGCGCGGCTTGGAACCAGTCCAGTCCATAGCGCCACAGATAGGCGGGTACGGCTGTGAGCGTGAGCAGCAGCGTGGTGAGGAGGAAGATGGTGTTGGACCAGTGGATTTGCTGCCAGGGAATGCGGGATGGGGACGAGGAATTCGCGGACATAGTCAATTAACGGCTGGAAACTGCCCCGACTGAACGGAGCGAACGTGGATTGGTAACAGAATCCCCTGCCCGGTGCGCCGATAACAGCGGCGCCGAACCGGCGAGGGGACAAGGTGGTGCTGAGCGGGACATCAATAAATGGCAGACGAATCGAACTACGAGGTCGGCACTGGCGGCGGAGGATGGACGTCCGAATGGAGAAAGCAAACTGTTTCACCGGGACGGAATTCGGCGCGTTCGCCGCCGCCGTTGGTGGTGGAAGCGGTGCGGGTTCCCAGCGGCAATCCCAGCGGAGGGCGACCCATCTCCGGTCGCGGCGGCCACCTCGGAGTCGGGACGATTGAAATTTCCACTACCGTCGCGGGTGCCGGGCCGTTGTGGGCGGGAAGCGCCGGCTCGCCGAAATCCTCGCGCGCCGCGATCCCCTTTTGCGGGCGCTCGAGTTCCCGGCCCAACTGGAACGGGTTACGGTTACCGTGCTGGCGGCGCAGTTGCGTCGTGGTGGCGGTCGTCGCTGCGGTCGCGGCCAGCACCGGGGCGCAGGGTATGGGCGCGTCGACCAGCTCGCGGATGGTTCGTTCCTTCACTCGCCGCTGCGCCTGAGGCGGCGGGCTGAAAGCTTGTCCCATCGGACCGGGGCTGCCGCACCCCGGTCGTTCCGACGGGACTCCGCCGACGCGCACCGATCGTTGCGAGTAACTGAGATACACGCGTGAGCTTGAGCAATTCGTGGTGCCTTGCTAATTTTCGCCCATGCCGATTTACGAATTTCACTGCCCCGACTGTCAGCAAGACTCCGAACTCCTTGTGCGCTCCAGCAACTGGCAGGGCACCGCGTGTCCCCGCTGTGGTTCTGTCAAGTTGGAGAAAAAGCTGTCGGTGTTCGCGTCATCCGTCGCCGGCGGCAGTGGCGGCGGCGAAGGCGCCGTTTGCACCACCAAGCCCAGCTCGTGCGGCCTGTGCGGCACCGGCAAGGCGCACTCGCACTGACGGGGGCGAAGCTCAAACGGGCCAAGCTCAAAGCTCAGGGAAAGGGCCAATGGCCAAGCGCCAAGGCTGGGATTCAGCGGGACGGCGGGATGCGAAGAAGGGCTTTCACTCAGTGAGGAATCCTCGCGAAACAAAACGATTTCTCCCGCGAGTGTAGGTTCTTTGCTGCTTGTCCCTTGGCCCTTCCCTTGAGCTTTGTTCTTGGAGCTTTTTTCCGCTCTTCAAGCGCACACCGTCGCCGCGCTGATCGCCGTCAGGTCGGACACCACCCAATCAGGCCGATGCGCCGCCAGTTCGGCGAGCGGCGCGCCGCCAGTGGCGACGGCGAGCACGCGGGCGTTGATGGCCCGGCCGCATTCGATGTCCAGAGGCGTGTCGCCGATCACGAGAATTTCGTCGTCGCGGAGTTCCTCGCGCAGATGCCGGTGCCCGCGCTGGCGGGCAATGCGGGCGAGGTCGTTGCGGTTGTGATGATCGTCGCCAAACGCGCCGGTCTCGAACGGCTCCCACAATCCGTAATGCCGCAGTTTTATCTCCGCGCCGAGCCGGATGTTGCCGGTGAGCAATCCCAGCCGCGGCGGCACGGGCAACGCCGCCAACTCTCCAAGAAACCCGAGCGCGCCCGGACACGTCCGGCCGTGGTGCAGCTTCAGCAGATGATCGAGCCAGAACACGTAGCAATCGAAGAAGCGGCGGAAATTTTCCGGCGTGGCGGCGATCCCGTGCTGCGCGAACAACTCGCGCACCAACCCCGTGTCCGTGCGCCCCGCGAATGAGAGATGTGCGGTGCCGTTGGGAATCTGAAACTCCATCGCAAACGCGCGGCCAAACGCCGTCACGCCGGCCCCGCCGGTTTGAATCAGCGTGCCATCAATGTCGAACAGGACGAGCTTCACCATGCCGCCAAAGGTAGCGGGGGAAAGCTCCAAGGCTAAAGCTCAAAGCTCAAGGGAAGGACCAAACGGCGGCAAGGACCAAGCCGCGATGGTGCGGTCGCGGCGCGCGGCGCGGCACCGCTCGACCAGCGGGAGTGGGGCAGCGGAATTTTGGGCAGAGGAATGGCGGCGAAGGAATGGGGGCCGGGAGACTTTTTTTGTCTTCATTCCTTTGCCGCCATTCCTTTGCCTTATCCGTTGCGGGAGCTGAGGAGCAGATTCAGTTGATCAGGCCGCGTTCGGCGGAATTCGGCAGTCGCTGCTGTGACGCGAGCCCGACCGCCGCAACGGCCCAGCATGGGGCCAAGGCTCTCGGCGGGCGGTGGAAGGTGCGTTGGCACGCGCAATCCTGCGCCGTTCGGCTGACATCTCCACTGCCTCGTCATCGCGGCGGCTATTTTTCACCCCGGCTCTTCAGGCCGCACACTTCTCGCTCCGACCGCACGATTGCTGACCGGAGTCTCCCTGGAGCTTGGCCCTTCCCTTGAGCTTTGAGCTTTAGGCTTGGAGCTTATTTCCCCCGCCGCCGCACGTTTTCGTTTTTGCCTTTTGACTCCCCCCACGCGTCCGGTACCGTCCGCGCATGAAATCGTGGCCCAAAACCCTTGTGCTGGCTGTGTTCGGCGTGCTGTGCTTCCCGAACCTTTCGCCGGCACCGCTCATCTACACCCCCGGCGAGGGATGGGTTTACCAACCCGTCGGCAGCACCGGCGACTGGCGCAAGACCCGCGCGAAAGATCAGCTCGAGGTCGCGCAGCAGGCTTTCGATCGCTATGACTACGCCACCGCCGTCAGCGCCGCCAAATACACCCTCCAGCAATGGCCGCTCTCCGATTACGCGCCCCGCGCGCAATACCTGATCGGCCGCTGTCTCGAGGCCCAAGGTTACGACGAAAAGGCCTTCAAGGAATACCAGACGCTCCTCGAGAAATATCCGAAGATTGAGAACTATCAGGAAGTGCTCCAGCGCCAGTATGAAATCGCCAACCGTTTCCTCGGCGGCCAATGGTACAAAAAGTGGGGCTTCATCCCGTATCGTTCGAGCGACAACACCGCCGAGATGTACGAGAAGATCGTGAAGAACGGTCCGTTCAGCGAAGTGGCCCCGCAGGCCCAGCTCAAGGTCGGCGCGGTGCGCGAGAAACAGGCCGAATACGACAAGGCGGTGAAGGTTTATGAGTCCACCGCCGACCGCTACAACGATCAGAAAATCGTCGCCGCCGACGCCCTCTACAAGGCGGGGATGGCTTATTACAAACAAGCCAAGACCGCCGAATACGACCAGGGCATCGCTGGCAAAGCGATCGCGACCTTCTTGGATTTCATGACGCTCTATCCCGACGACCCGCGCGGGAAGGAAGCCAAGCGCGTTATCGAAGGCCTCCGCTTCGAGCAAGCCGCCGGCGCGATGAAGGTCGCGCGCTACTACGAGAAGAAAAAACAGTTCGAGGGCGCGCTGGTTTACTACAACGAAGTGCTGCTCAAGGATCCGAACTCGAGTTTCGCCGTTGAAGCCAAGCAGCGCATTGCGGACATCCGCGCCACCACGGGCAATCAGCGCCAGCCCGCCGGTGCCGCCGGGCCGGCCGTCCCGCCCGCCAATTCCCCGCCGCCTTCCGCGCAGTCCCCCAAGAAATAACATGCAGCCTGTTTGCTCTCCGCGATTTCGCCCGCTGTTCACCTTCGGCTTGACGGCGGTCGCCGCCGTTTTCCTGCTCGCCGGTTGCGCCGGCTACAAGCTCGGCCCCACCAACGGAGCCGTCGCCGGCGGCCGCTCCGTGACGGTGAATTTCTTCCACAACAAAACCCAGGAGCCGCGCCTCATCGAGGCCATCAACGGCGCGCTGCGCAAACGCATCCAGCAGGACGGCACCCTGCGGCTCGACACCAATGGCAGCGGCGACATCGTGGTGAACGGCGAAATCACCACGTTCGAACGCTCGGGCATCAGCTTCAACCCGGGCGACATCGCGACCGTGCAGGACTACACGCTGCGCCTCATCACCCGCGTGACGGCCACCGAACGCGGCACCGGCAAGGTCGTGCTCGACAAAGTGGTCTCCGGCAAAACCAGCATTCGCATCCGCCAGGACCTCGTCAGTACCGAGCGTCAGGTCGTGCCGCTCGCCGCCGCGGACCTCGCGGATCGCATCGTTTCGCTGCTCGTCGATGGCGCGTGGTGATCGCAAGAAATTGACGGCGCGCCGCCATCACCGCCGCGCTCCGTCGCCGCCGCTCCCGCGCTGAACAAACCCGAAAAACCTCCCGTCGCAGCCGGCCCTGTTTTCCAAACCCGTACGCCCAACCACCATGCACCTCCTCCCCCGCCTCGCCTTCACCTTCGTCCTCGTCGGCAGCAGCCTCCGCCTCGCCACCGCCGCCAGCACCGACTGGCCGCAATGGCACGGCCCGACCCGCGATTGCGTCATTCCGTCCGATGCGCCGCCGATCACCGCCCTGCCCAAGGAACTCAAGCCGCTCTGGAAAGTCCCCGCCGGCGGTGGTTTCTCCGCGCCGCTCGTCGCGGGTGGCAAAGTTTTTTTTTTTGACTGCTACGGCACCACCGGGATCGCCCACT
>BJHT01000107.1 GCA_014193395.1 Verrucomicrobiota bacterium | reverse complement strand
GGGGTGAGGCGTGAGGCGGGAGGGGGAAGTCGGAGAGGGTTGATAACCACGGATGGACACGGATAGGGCGGGGTTTTAACGGCTGCGGTTCCGACGGCGGTGAGGTAGCGGAGATTGGGTTTTGCCCAGTTGCTGCGGGGTTTCTCGGTTGTGTCGGTGCCGGGGAAAATGCTGAGCCGAAACTATTCAGTCGAGCCAAGGCTCTTGGACCACAACGACACGATGATCACAGTGCGGCGGGGCCGCAACCACCGCGGCGCGCGTGGGACGGCAAGGGTGGATGCGGCACTCTGACCGCCTCCGTAGGGAGTACGCGGTGCGCGCTTCTGCCCTTTCCCCCTCTGCGTTCCTTCCGATCTCTGCGGTGTTTTCAGGAAACGCTCCGGTCGTAGGGGCGCGGAGTGGAACACCGCAGAGATCGGAAGGAACGCAGAGGGGGACGGAGGCGGCGAGCGCCGGAGAATTCCAACACGGCCGTTCCGTGGTTCGCGCCCCCGCGTGGCGGGACAGGGGAGATCTGGTTGGCGGCGCGGGACGGAGCCGCAGCGAGCTGGGTTGAGTTTGGCAGGGGAATTTGGGGCAAAGGAATGGGAAGGGAAGAATTGGGAGCGGGCTGAACTGGCCGTCTGCGCGACCGTAAAATCCTTGCAGCGCACGAGGATTCTGAAGAGTTGTAGTACAGAGAAGAACAAGGACTCGCAGGTCGAGCATCGTTCACTGATTGGTGACTTTCTGGAGCCGACGCCATCGCCCGTTTTTCTCTGCGTTCATGGTGTCTCGGTGGTTTTCTTGCCCGTCCCAACTGAAAAGAAACAACCGCGGAGAGGAATAGTCGTTGACGCTCGCGCCGGCTCTGAAAGCTTCGCGGCGACCCCGGTCTGGCTGAATTATTTTGCGATCATGAAGCTGTGGATTTTTTGGGCGATGGGTGTGCTCGGCGTCGGTGTGGTGGGCGTGGCGGCTGCGCGCGCGGAGGATTGGCCGACGCACCGGCATGACATCGCGAGGTCGGGGATCACGGCGGAGGCGCCGGGGTTGCCGCTGAAGCTGGCGTGGCATTTTGTCGCGCCGCAGCCGCCGTCGCCGGCGTGGCCGCCGCCGCATGTGATCATGTTGAACCGGTTGGATTTTGATTACGCGCCGCAGCCGGTGGTGGGCGCGGGGATCGTGTGTTTCGGGTCGTCCACGGATGACACGGTGCGGGCGCTGGATGAGCGCACCGGTGAGGAGCGGTGGCATTTCACGACGGGCGGGCCGGTGCGGGTGGCACCGCAGATTGCGGAGGGGCGGGTTTATTTCGGATCGGATGATGGGCTGGCGTATTGCGTGGCGGCGGCGACGGGAAAACTGGTGTGGTCGTTTCGCGGCGCGCCGCGGGCGGAGCAGGTGAGCGGGAATCATCGGATGATTTCGCGGTGGCCGCTGCGGACGGGGTTGCTGGTGGACGGGGGCGTGGCGTTTTGCGTGGCTGGAATGTGGGCGAGCGAGGGGATTTACGTGTGGGCGCTGGAGGCGGCGACGGGGCGGGTGATCTGGTGCAATGACACGAGCGGATTCGCGGGCGTGGAGTACAATCATCTGATGAACGCGACGAACGTGGCGAATCTGGAGCATGGCGTTCACGACGGGGACTTTGGAATTTACGGGCTGACGCCGCAGGGCGCGCTGGCGGCGGGGCGCGACGTCCTGCTGGTGCCGAACGGGTACGCGAAGCCGGCGGGGCTGGATCGGCGCACGGGGAAGCTGCTGTTCACCGAACCGCGCGCGGGGATGGGCGGTCACGCGGTGATGGTCGAGGGGGACAAGTTTTATGCCGCGTATTCGCATCGCAGCGGGACGCTGACATTTTATGCGCATGAGCTCGCGACGGGGAAATCGATCACGTTTTTGCGCGGGCTGATTCCGCAGTTGACGACGGTGACGCCGCGTCCGCCCGCGCCGGGGCGGCCCGCGCCGCAGTTGGCGCGGGGGAAAGCGAGCGTGCTGATCCAGCAGGGGAAGGTGACGGGGCGGAATGCGTTCAGCCTCGTGAAGGCGGGCGGCGTGTTGGTGCTGGGCGTCGAGGACGCGGTGGTGGCGGTGGATGCGGCGACGGATCGGGAGTTGTGGCGCGCGCCGGTCGCGGGCGATGTGCGGGAGCTGGCGGTGGCGAATGGGCGCATCATCGCGGCGACGACGCGCGGCGATGTGTATGCGTTTGCGCCGGCGGGCGAAGTGGCGGCGGCGGCGCGCGTGCATGTGCCCGCTGCGCCCGCAGCGGCGGCGGGGAAGCTGACGGTGCCGGAGCTGTCGGCGGAGGAAACGGCGTTGGTGGCGCGGTTGCGCGAGAGCGGGATGGATCGCGGGTATGCGCTGGTGTTGGGCGATGATGATGGGGCGCTGGCGCGGCAGTTGGTGGCGCGGACGGAATTGTTTTGCGTGAGCGTGGCGGCGGATGCGGTGAAGGCGGCGGCGTTGCGCGAGCGGTGGCTGGCGACGACGCGGGTGTATGGCTCGCGCGTGCAGGTGCAGGCGGCGGGGCGCGGGGACGCGCGTGCGGGCGGCACGGGTGAGGAGGAAGGGCGGCTGCCGTTCGCGCAGTATTTTGCGAACGCGGTGGTGGTGACGGGTTCGCCGCGGGCGTGGGTGGCGGCGGATTTGTATCGGCTGGTGCGGCCGGCGGGCGGGGTGTTGTGGTTCAACGGGACGGAGCGCGCGGAGGCGGAGGCGTTTTTGCGCGCGACGGGCGCGACGGCGGACGAGGTGCGCACGGGCGCGGCGGGGCCTTATTTGGTGCGGGGAAAACTGCCGGGGGCGCTGGATTGGGACAGCGCGTTCGAGGCGGATCAGCGGGCGAAGTGGCCGCTGCGGCTGCTGTGGTTCGGCGGGCCGACGACGGCGCAGGTGACGGATTTGAAGAACAACAATCCGCGCGCGCCGGCGGCCAACGGGCGGTATTTCGTGGTCGGGGAAAACACGCTGACGGGGCTTGATGCGTACAACGGGCGGATTCTGTGGAGCCGGCCGATCCCGCGTCAGTCGGTGGATTCGCGGGTGACGGAAGGCTTGGTTCACAACACGGATTTGGTGTGGTCGCGCGAGCTGGCGCACGATTACCGGCGGGTGCTGGCGGTGCGGGGCGAGCAGGTTTTTCTCACACTGGGCGAGAGCATTTTGGGCGGGAAGGAAAGCGTGATCGAATTGGACGCGCGGACGGGAGAGCAGCGGAAGATTTTTGGCGCGCTGCCGGTGGTGACGAATTTCTCACTCGCAGCGCCGCAGACCTGGAAGCTGCCGGTGGACGCGGAACATGCGGGCGAAGTGATGGTGGCGCGCGAGGCGGAGGGGCTGGTGGTGACGTTGCGCACGCGCGATCCGGTGGCGAGCGAACTGGACGAGTGGGATTTGTTTTTCGATCTGCGGGCAGCGGAGGCGCGGGCGGGATTGTATGAGCGTGGGGTTTTTCAACTGCGGATCGCGCCGGCGCGGGACGGGCGCACGGCGGCGACGAGCCGGGCGGGCACGGGCGCGGAGCATCCGGCGGTGGTGGTGACGGGGACGCGGGACGCGCGGGGCACGGAGACGACCGTGCGCGTGCCGTGGGCGGAGCTGGAGAAAATCGGCGGCGGGTTGCGCGGGAGTTTTGGTTTTGCGGCGACGCTGAATTCGCACGATGGGCGCGCGGGCGAACGGATTCGGCAGAGCTTTCTGTTCAGCAATCCGGTGGCGGACGGGATCAATGGCGGGTGGGCGAACCTGGCTTTGAGCGAGGACGGGACGGTGGCGCGGCCGGCGCTGGTGGCGGACGTGAAGGCGGTGATTCCGAAGGGGCGCGTGGCGTTGTGGCCGAAGAAACTCGATGCGGGCGTGAGCGCGCTGCTGCGCGAGCATCCGCTGACGGGCGAGGCGGGGCCGCGATTTTTTCAGACGGGAACGGGGCTGTGCGGGGGGATGGATTTTTCCGCGACGACGGTGATCAAACGCGGGGGCGCGGCGAAATTGTTGAGCATTTACGATTTCGAGGATGACAGCGGGCTGCGGAATTTTGTCGGCGTGTCGGCGGCGTGCGGGCCGAGCACTACGGTGGCGCAGGGATTGATGATTGTGTCGGAGGCGAAGTCGCGGTGCGTGTGCAATTACCCGTTTCGCACAACGGTGGCGCTCGCGCCGGCGGAGACGCGGCTGAACGAGGACTGGGCGGTTTTTCATGATCGGCAGCCCGATACGGTGGTGCGGCAGGCGGCGATCAATCTGGGGGCGTTCGGGGACCGGCGCGCGGCGGGCGGCACGTTGTGGCTGGGGTTTCCGCGGCAGCTCGGGGCGGGCGAGGCGCTGGGGTACGCAAAGGTGCCGGGGACTTACGACGACGCGCAGCGGCCGGGGGTGTGGCCGGTGGCGAGTTCCGCGGCCATGCAGGTGCCGCTGACGGTCGAGGTCGCGCCGGGCGCGGGGCTGGGGCCGTATCGGTGGAATGCGGACCGCGTGGCAATTGCGGGGACGGGCGAGCCGTGGATTTATGCGTCGGGTTATCGGGGGCTGCGGCGGGCGACGTTGAAACTGGATTTTCTGCCGCGGCTCGTATCGGTGGCGCGGCCGGACGCGCGGGCGTCGGGGCCGAAGCTCGACGCGGTGCTGGCGGCGGGCGAGTGGGCGGAGACGTCGTCGGTCACGCTGCCGGGGACGAAGACGCGGGTGTGGCTGGAGCACGATGCGGAGACATTTTTCTGCGCGGTGGCGCGTCCGCCGATCAAGGAGCACCGGTCGCTGCTGCCGAAGCCGAGCCGGACGGCGGTGCCGCAGCGGGATGTGCTGGCGGAGGATTCGTGGGAGCTGTTTTTCAGCGATGCGACGTCGGGCCGGGTGGTGCATCTCGCGCTGGCGGGGACGGGCGAACGCTGGCAGGCGCTCGGCGCGGGCGACGGGAAAGCGGAGGATGCGTCGTGGGCGGGCGCGTGGCGCGGCGCGGCGCGGCTGGACGCGGCGGGGTTCACGGCGGAGGTGGCGGTGCCGCTGGCGACGCTGCGGGCGGCGGGTCTGGATGTGAAAACGTTGGGGATCAATTTCCAAATGAACCGCAGTCGTGTGGCCGGCGAGGCGCTGGCGTATCTCGGAGTGACGGGCCGGGAACGATGTCTGAATTTCGCGCCGCTTACGCTGGGCGAGCGCGGCGCGGTGGCGGCGCGGGCTTTCCGCGTGCGGCTGCATTTCGCCGAACCGGACGACGTGGCGGCGGGGCAGCGGGTGTTCGATGTGAAACTACAGGGCCGCGTGGTGCTGAAAGATTTCGACGTGGTGCGCGAAGCCGGCGGAGTGCGGCGGGCGTTGGTAAAAACGTTCGACCACATCGAGGCGGGCGCGGAGATGACGCTGGAGTTGGTCCCGCACGGCGGGGCCGCGACGGCGGAGACTGCGGAGACCACGCCGATCGTGAGCGGCTGGGAAGTAGTGGATGAAGCGTTCACGCCGGGAGCGGCGAGGGGCGGAAGTTCAAAGCTCAAAGTTCAAAGCTCAAGGTAAAATCCAAGGAACAAGTAGGTCCAAGAACCAAGGCGGTGGAATGATGACTGAGACATTGGAGTGAGCTGAAGAAGTCATAGGTCAGGATGGTGGCTGGATTTTATGCACCGAGGACGGCGCGAGAGAATTGGAGCTTGGTCATTCCCTTGAGCTTTGAGCTTTGAGCTTCGCGACAGTCCCTGGTTGCACCCACAATTTCGCGAGGCGCGGTTTTCGTCGCGCGTGCGCATCTCTTGAGTTGACACGGCAGGGGCGAACGAAAAGCTTCGCGCCACTATGAATCCTGTTTCCATTGATCCCACTTCACGCCGGGAGTTTCTCAAAACTACCGGCCAATTCACCGCCGCGTCGGCCCTGGCGGGTGTCATCCTTCCCCACGTTCACGCGGCGGGGAGTGACCAACTCCAGGTCGCGCTGGTCGGTTGCGGCGGGCGCGGTGGCGGCGCCGCGGCCAACGCCATGTCGCAGAGCGGTCCGCCCAAGCTCGTTGCCATGGCCGATGTTTTCCAGCACCGTCTCGACGGCGCCTACAATTCCCTCAAGGGAAAATACAAGGATCAGGTGGATGTGCCCAACGACCGCAAATACATCGGCTTTGATGCCTACAAGGGTGCGATCGACAGTCTCAAGAAGGGCGATGTCGCCATTTTCACCACGCCGCTGGCGTTCCGCTGGGTGCATTTCAAGTATGCCATCGAGAAGGGCATCAATGTCTTCATGGAAAAGCCCGTCACCGCCGACGGCCCGACCTCGCGGCGGATGCTCGAGTTGAACAAGCTCGCGAAGCAGAAGAACCTTAAGGTGGGCGTAGGTCTGATGTCGCGGCATAAGCGGTCGTTGCAAGATTTGCACAAGCGCATCCATGAGGACGGGCAGATTGGCGATGTCTTGTTCATGCGCGGCTACCGGATGCAGGGGCTGCTCGGCTCGGCCTTTTCGGAAAAGTATCCCGGCCCGGACAACAACCTGCCGGGCAAGCCGAATGAGCTGCTGTGGCAGATCTCGCGCTTCCACAGTTTCATCTGGGCCAGCGGCGGCGGTTACAGCGACTTCAACATTCATCACATCGACCACCTCTGCTGGATGAAGAGTCCGCCGGGGAAAGAAATGTGGCCGGTCAAGGCTCACGGCGTCGGCGGTCGCACGTATCGCACCAACCCGGACGGGAAACCCTACGTGGATCAGAACTTCGATTCCTACTCGGTGGAGTACACCTTCGAGGACGGCACGAAGCTCTACATGGATGGCCGCTGCATGTTGGGTGCGGTGCCGATGTATCACAGCGCCGTGCATGGTTCCAAGGGCATGGCCATTGCCTCGAAGGCGGGCGACTGCGGCAGTCCTTCGAGCACCTACAAAGGGCAACTCCCCTCGCGCGACAACCAGTTGTGGATCTCGGACTCGAAGGGGCCGGACGATCCATATTTCAACGAGTGGCAGTTGCTCACCGAGGCCATCCGCAGCGACAAACCGCACAACGAAGTCGATCGCGGTGTCATGGCCAGCTTGGTGACTTCGCTCGGCCGCTACGCCGCGCACACCGGGCAGGAAGTCACGCTCGATGACATGCTCAACCACGAGCACGAATACGCGCCGGACGCCGATAAGCTGACGATGAACAGCGCCGCGCCCGTGCAAGCGGACAAAGACGGCAAGTATCCCGTGCCCGAACCCGGCCGGAAGACCAAGCGCGAGTACTGACCGGAGTAGCACGGCTCACGCAGGCGGGTGACCGCCGGGTGTGTGGCTGAGAGATTCAAGGCGCGGAGCCGCAGGGTTCCGCGCCTTTTTTGTTTCCCGAACGAGGGAGAGAGAGGCGGACGGAAGAGGAGCAGGAATGAACCTGGAACGAGTGGTTGGAACCACGAAGCACACGAAACACACGAAAGGAAAAGGCCATGCGGATGCGGGAGAATTCCCCCGATTGGATGAGGTTTTTCGGAAGCGACGAAGCTGGTGTTGGACCTCTGTTTCCATGCCTTGCGAGGTTTTCGTGGTTCAATTCAAGTGCCGTTTTTAGGATGAAACTTTCCCTGTGATTCCCGCAGATTCAGGGCGACCATCGATTAATTTCCCCATCTGTGGTCGCCTTGAATCTACGGGGAATCTGGGGCGATTCAGGGTGCGGGTGCGGGTTCCAGATCGGACGCGAATTCACTTCAGCAGCCGGATGTGAGTTGGGACTGACGAATGGGAATCGGAAAAGGAAGTGGGAACCACGAAAGGCACGAAAGACACGGAAGCAGAAGGCCTCGGAAAATTTGAGTTGTCATCGGGCGGGCGATGGAACCGGGTGCCGCCTCACCAGGATTTGGCTTTTTGTTTTCGTGTCTTTCGAGTCATTCGTGGTTCGCCTCGACTGACGATCCGACGGGGAATGGTAGGTCTGAATCGAGCGGTTTGGAGTGAGGAAGTGCGGATTAACTCGGATTAACTCGGATGAAAACAGACTAATGCCGCCTACGCGGACCGTATGGACATCGGCTGGGTAAATTCACCGCAGCCATCCGTGTGTATCCATGCTAGTCCGTGGTTGAAATGCGGCCTTTGAATCGAGGGGAAACTCATCGAGAAAGTCTCTCCGAAACCCTGGTGGACGAGGTGTCAGGTGGTGGAATTACCGTCTCATTTTCAGCGATTGAGAGCCGCCTCCGTAGAAATAATCAAAATTCTGTACAAACTTGCTTGCTACCTTCCCAAGAGTAGGCAACACTCCGCTTATGGCTAACGACCTTATTACAAACTATCTCTCAGCTCAATCTGCACTTCTCCAGGAGAAGAGTCGGCTCGAAAATCGGCTGGTGGAAATTTCCCAGGCCCTCAACCAAACCGCGCCGGTGGCAGCCGCCGCCGCACCGGCACCCGTGGTAGTTCGCCGCGGGCCAGGCCGCCCGAAAGGTAGCGGCGTCAAGGCTGCTCCCCCCGCCGCACCGAAGGGCAAGCGGACCATGAGCGCCGCCGCCCGCGCGCGGATTGCCGCTGCAGCCCGCGCCCGGTGGGCGAAGGTGAAGGCCGCGAAGGGTGAGGCTCCGGCAGCCGCCGCACCTGCGGCAGCAGCGGCTCCCAAGAAGGCCAAGCGCAAAATGAGTGCTGAAGGCCGCGCCCGCATCGTGGCGGCGACCAAGGCGCGTTGGGCGCGAATCCATGCCGAGCAGGCCGCGAAGGCCGCTTAAGGCTTCTCCGCATCGCGGGCACCCGAGTTCGTGGTAAGTTTGGCTTCATGCCGGTGCCCGTGATTTCCAGTATTCTCAGTTTGCTCGCGCTGGTCTGGCTGGAAAGCCAGCCAGCGCGAGCTGCCGTTTCTGCCCGTCAGTCAGGGAGCGAGATCTACCGCCGGATTTGTGCCGAGTGTCACGGCCCGGCTGGGGAGGGTGTAAAAGGGAAGTATCCGGAGGGACTCCACGGTGATTGGTCCGTCGAAAAACTCACCCGCTACATCGACAAGAGCATGCCCGAGGGTGCACCCGAGAAGTGCGTCGGCGAGGATGCGAAGGCGGTGGCCACCTACATCTACGATGCCTTCTATTCCCGCGCAGCTTGGGCGAAGCTGCATCCCGCCCGCGTCGAACTGGTCCGGCTTACCAACCGCCAATACGGACTGACCGTCGCCGATCTCTTCAAGCGCCTGGGCAACGCGGACCCACCGGTCGGCCCCGAGCGCGGGTTGCGCGCGAAGTATTTCAACTCGCGAAACACCGGTAAGGACAAGGAAGCTTTCGATCGTATTGATCGGGAAGTACGCTTCGAGTTCGGCACCAACGCACCCGCCGGAGTCACCACGACCACCAATGGTTTCGCCATGCACTGGCGCGGGTCACTCCTTGCCGATGACACCGGTGACTATGAGATCATCCTGCGCACTCCCAACGGCGCGCGGCTGTGGCTCAATGAAGAAGAGACACCGCTGATTGATGCCGGCGTGGCTTCGGGGCAGCTCGATGAACACAAGGCGAAGCTCCGCCTGCTCGGCGGGCGCGCGTATCCGCTGCGCCTGGAATTCTTCAAGGCACCGAAAGACAAGACTGCTGCGGTAGGATTGCAATGGAAACCGCCGCAAGGACCGCTGGAAACCATCCCCGCGCGCAATCTCTCGCCCACCAACTCGACGCGCACCTTCGTGGTCATGACCCCGTTCCCGCCCGATGACAGCAGCGTGGGCTACGAGCGCGGCGTGTCAGTTTCCAAAGCTTGGGACGAAGCGGCCACACAGGCAGCCATCGAAGTCGCAGCCTACGTCGTGAAGAATCTCGACCGCCTGTCCCGCAGCAAACCGACCGACACCGACCGCGCCAAGAAGGTCGAAGCTTTTTGCCTCGAATTCGTGACGGCCGCATTTCGCCGCCCACTGACTGACGACCAGAAACGCCTCTATGTCACCGCCCCGCTCAAAGGTTCGCCGAAGTCCGCCGACGCCGTCACGCGCATCGTATTACTCACGCTCAAGTCACCGCATTTTCTCTACCTCGGTCTCGACGGCGCGAAGCCGGATGACTACGCGGTGGCCAGCCGGCTTTCGTTCGCGTTGTGGGATTCCGTGCCGGACAAGGAATTGTTGAAACTCGCTGAGCAGGGTGCGTTGCACACCCGCGAACAGGTGACCGCCCAGGCGCGCCGCATGTTATCCGATGTCCGGGCACACGCGAAAGTCCGTCAATTCTTCCATCACTGGCTGCAATTGAGTCACGCCGAAGTACTCACGAAAGACGCGACACTTTTCCCCGGTTTCACGCCCGAACTCATCGCCGACCTGCGCACGTCACTCGACTTGTTTCTGGAAGAAGCGGTGTGGAACGGCCCCTCGGATTATCGCCGGCTGCTGCTGGCCGAGCATCTGCATCTCAACGGGCGGCTGGCGAAATTCTACGGCGTCGAAACCACCGCCACGAATGACTTCGTGAAGATCGCGCTCGATCCAAAGCAGCGCGCCGGCGTTGTGACTCATCCCTATTTGCTCGCGGCCTTCTCGTATCCGAAGACCAGCTCGCCGATCCATCGCGGCGTGTTCCTGGCGCGCAACATTGTCGGTCGCTCGCTGCGCCCGCCACCCACGGCCGTGGTGTTCAAGGATGCTGACTTCTCACCCAACCTGACGATGCGCGAAAAAATCACCGAACTCACCCGCTCCCGCGACTGCCAGAGTTGCCACGCCGTCATCAATCCGCTCGGTTTCAGCCTCGAACAATTCGACGCCGTGGGGCGCTTCCGCACGCGCGAGAAGGACCGCGCCATCGACGTGGTCAGCGACTACCTCACCGATGATGGCGAGAAGGTCCGCTTCACCGGCCCGCGCGATGTCGCCGAGTTCGCCGTCCGCAGTGAGGCGGCGCAGCAGGGCTTCATCGAGCAACTGTTCAATCAGGTTGTAAAGCAGCCCATGCAAGCCTACGGTGCCGACTCGATGGCCCGCTTGCATCAGTCATTCGCCGCGTCCGGTTTCAACATGCAGAAATTGCTGGTTGAAATCGCCACTCTTGCCGCCCTGCACGGCCGCGAAACCCCCACGGAGAAAAAGCCATGAACACCTTGCACCGCCGCCAGTTCCTCCAACGCCTCGGCCTGTCCGCCGCGTCGCTCCCGTTCCTCGTCGGACTCCCGAGCCTCGGCCTCGGCGCACCCGCCCGGCCGCGCCAGCGCCTCGTGATCATGTTCAGCCCGAACGGCACCATCCCGCCCGCCTTCTGGCCGGACGAGGAGGGCAAGAATTTCAAGCTGAAGGAAATCATGTCGCCCCTCGCGCCTTTCCAGGACCGGATGCTGGTGCTGCGCGGCGTGAACAACAAGGTCCGCGGCGACGGCGACAGCCACATGCGCGGCATGAGCTGCCTGCTCACGGGCATCGAGCTTTTTCCCGGCAACATCCAAGGCGGTTCGCACACGCCGGCCGGCTGGGCGAGCGGCATCTCGATTGACCAGGAGTTGAAGAATTTTCTCCAAAACCGCGAAGAGACCCGCACGCGTTTCGGTTCCCTCGAATTCGGCGTCGGCGTGACGGACCGCGCCGATCCCTGGACGCGCATGTCTTACGCCGGGGCGAACAAGCCCGTGGCGCCCATCTCGGATCCCTACCAGATGTATCACAAGCTCTACGGACAGTTGAAGGATCGCGCGAATCTCCAGAGCATCCTCGACACTGTGCGGGGTGATTTGCAGAAGGTCAGCAAGCTCATCAGCGCCGACGACCGCCGCCTCCTTGAGGAACACGAGACGCTCGTGCGCCAGATGGAGAAAGATCTCGCCGACGCCAGCCGCCAGAAACTGCGCGTCACGCCGCCGACCTTCGAGGAAGGCATCGCCGATCAAAACGACAACGTCCCGCGCCTGAGCCGCATGCAGGTGGATTTGCTCGTCAACAGTTTCGTCAACGACATGGCCCGCGTCGCGACGCTCCAGTACACCAAGTCCGTCGGCTCCGCGCGCATGAACTGGCTTGACATCAAGGACGGCCACCACGGTCTCTCGCATGAACCCGACAAGGACGAAGTGACCCAGGCCAAGCTGGTGAAAATCAACAAGTGGTTCGCCGGCGAGTTGCACTATCTCGCGCAGAAGCTCGCCAGCACGCCCGAGCCGGGCGGCGAAGGCACGCTGCTGGACAATACGCTCATCGTGTGGACCAACGAACTGGGCAAGGGTAACTCGCACACGCTGGACAACATCCCGTTCGTGCTGCTCGGCGGCGGCTTCGGCTTTGAAATGGGCCGCTCAGTCAAGCTGCCCGGCGTCGCGCACAATCGCCTCCACCTCGCGATTGCCCACGCGATGGGCCATCGCCTCGAAACCTTCGGCAAGCCGTCGCTGTGCGATGGCGGGCCGCTGAAGCTCGCGTGATGGGTGGGGCGGGATCTAGGCCGGCGTGAGATAACTCGCGAGCGCTGAATTCGCCATGACTTGGAAGCACGTGTTTCTCGTGGTCACTGGCTGTGCCCTCGCCGGGATGGTAATGGGCGGCGCGTTTGGTTTTGCCGCGGGAAAAATCACGCCCGAGTTTTTCCGTCGCATCATTCAGTGGCAGGAGGTCGAGCCGGTCGGCGTGGCGACGTTCTTCGGAGCGACGGCGGGCGTGCTGCTCGGGGGCGGGTTGGGCTGTTTCGGGATCGTGATGCAGGGAATTCTCGAATGGCGCAAACGCGGCAGGTATGGGGACGCGCATCCTAAAGAGGAAGGAGTTAGAAGCCACTAACCGGCACTAACTGGCACTAATGGGAAGGACTACCAAGAGTGCTCTGGTTCAGTTCCCATTAGTGCCAGTTAGTGCCAGTTAGTGGTTTTCATTCAGTTTTTTCCCAGCCGCTTCACCCCGCCACCCATTTCCGTAACCACGCCCACGCCTCGGCCTGCATCTCGGTGTTGAACTCGTGCGGCGTGTCGTAGTGATGACCGCGGAATTTCTCGGCCAGGCCGGCTTTCTGATAGCAGGCCGTCAGCTTCTCAAAACATTCGCGCACGCCCGGTTGATCGAAGAGACCGTCCTTGGTGCCATTGATGACCAGCAGCGCGGAGGGCAGCGCGAGCGCCGCGACATCGGGATAATCGAGATACCGGTAGAGACCGGGAACGAGCTTGGTGAAGCCGATGGCGCTGCGGACATGGCGTGGTAGCTGGCGGGGAAAGGAGGCCATCCAACCGACCACGACCGCCGCCTTGATGCGGTCGTCCAGCGCGGCCAGATGACACGCGCGCAGGCCGCCGATCGAGAGGCCGACGCAGCCGATGCGCTGCGGGTCCACTTCCTTGCGGGTGAGCAGATAATCCACCGTGCGCACGTCATCCCAAAACATCACCCCCGACCAGGTGAAGCCTGCCGCAAGCACGGTGCGGCCGACCAGATACTCGCTCTGGCCCGAGCGTTGGTTGAAGAGTCGGATGCGTTCGGGCGTGATGTCGCGCGGGCGCTCGCGCCAGTCCGCCGCGTCGTCATCGAGCAGCAGCCGTCGTTCGCCCCAGTAAAACATGTCGATCACGATGACGACGTAGCCCTGCCGCACCAGGTCGGTCGCGATGCTGCGTCCGCCGTAGTAGGTCTTCTTGAAATCGGTCAGCACCGGATGCTCGTCCGCGTGCTCAATCAGCTTCTCCTTGCCCCACAGATAAAATCCGCCGTGGTCGTGCAGCGCGACGACGGCCGGCGCGGGCCCCTTGGCCTGCTTGGGCAGCAAAAGGTATGCGGGCAGCCGCACGTCCGGCGTGGTGTTGAAGTAAATCTTCTCGCGGACGTAATCGCCCAGGTCCACGCGTTCGACCACCTCGGCGCGCGGCTCGCACGCGGGCGGCGAGTACTGCAGCAGTTCGAGGAGTTTGCCACGCGCCTGTTTTTTCCACGCCGGCACGTCCTGGAATTGCGGCTGAAGGTAAGACAACGGGAAATCTTTTTTGACTGCCTGGCTTTGGATGAACGGAAGCAACGAGCCAACGGTGGTGAGATTGAAGACCGGCGGCGGAGTGGGCACGGGCGAGGGGTTCGGCGCTGCGGCCGGGGCCGCGGGAGCCGCCGCGTCGGCGACCGCGGTGGCTGCCAGCGATGTGCCCAGTCCGACGCCGAGTTGTTGAACGAAACGGCGACGCGAGGATGGCGTGAGTTTGGGGGAAGATTTCGCCGCTGAGGAAACGAGGGTTTTTGGGTGTGGAGGCATAAGGGTGATAGCGAGATCGTGGTGAGAAACTCGTGCGTGCGCAAGCGGCGCTTGCCGCGCCGGAGTGCGGCCGTCCCGGCCGCAGCGACGTCCGCACGCACGGGGGCCGCGGGAATTCTCCAGCGCCTTGCTGCGCTCCACCTCGCTGCGCCCGGGGACGGGCGCACTCCGCCAGTTCCGCCGACATCCGCACTCTGGGCTTTTGTTCCGCCGCCGTTTCCCGATAATTCGGCCCATGCAAATTAACGCGGGTGTCATCACGGTTTCCGACCGGGCCTCGAAAGGGCTGTACGACGACTTGGGCGGACCGGCGGTGAAACAGGCGGCCACCGACCACGGCTGGAAGGTCATCGCCGAAGCCCTGGTGCCCGACGAGAAACGCGAGATTCAACGCGCCATCCGCGAGATGATCGCGAAGGGCTGTCAGCTCGTGCTGACCACCGGCGGCACCGGCGTGGCGCTGCGCGATGTGACGCCGGAAGCCGTGCGCGAAATTGCCGTGCGCGAACTGCCGGGCTTTGGCGAAGTGATGCGCATGGAATCCATGAAGCTCACGAAGAACGCCATCCTCTCGCGCAATCTGGCGGCGGTGGTGGACCGGGCGCTGGTAATCTGCCTGCCGGGAAAACCGCGCGGGGCCGTCGAGTGCCTGGGCTTTGTGGTGGGCGCGGTCCCGCACTGCGTCGAGGTGTTGCAGGAAGTTCCCACCAGTTGTTAAGAACGTTTATGAAAACTCTGATTACGGTCCTGTTGACGGTTGTGGTTCTGGCCGGGGGGTGTGTCACCCAGGAGAAGGCCGCGGCTGATGCGCGGGCGGCCTATTTTGCGGGGCAGGCGACGGCTTTGAATCAACTGCGGTTGCAACAGGCAACGACTCAGCCCGCAGATTCAGTGGTTACGATCATTGGCTCGGTGAAAAACCGGTCCGTGCCGTGGACTGAGGACCTGTCGTTGGTCCGCGCGCTTGTGGCGGCGGAATACGTCGGGGCGGCGGAATTATTCTCCATCACAATCACCCGGGCGGGAAAGGTCATGTCCGTGTCGCCGCGCCAGTTGCTGGCGGGCAGCGTGGACCCGGCGTTGGAGCCGGGTGATGTCGTGACGCTGCGTTAAGCCACCACGCTGCCGAGCAGAACGCGGGCATCACATCGGCTCCGCGCCGCCCGGTTCGTCCTCCCGTCTGAAAACGCAGAAGCCCCGCAGGCGTGTCCGCCTGCGGGGCGCGTGAAAACGGATGGGTTCGCCGGAGCGAACCGCCGGCTACTTCATCAGCAGCATCTGCCGGGCGCGCTTGATCGACTGATTCAAGCGGCGCTGGTAGTGCGCGGGGAGGCCGGTGTACTTGCGGGGAAGGATGCGGCCCAAGTCGGTCACAAACTGCCGGAGCAGCGTGACGTTCTTGTAGTCCAGCGCATCGTAGGTGAAGTCGATTTTGGGCTTGGGACGCGGGGTGCGGCGTTCGAGGGGCTGGCCATTGCGGCCGACACGGGCGCCTTTTTTCTCGGGATGGGTCTTGCGTGGCATAGGGGGGTTACTTGATTTCTTTGTGCAGCGTGTGACGACGGAGGAAGGGATTGTACTTCCGTTTCTCAATCTTCTCCTGCTGGAGCTTTTTGTTGCGTGTCGTCATATACCGCGACGGGGGTTTCCCCTCCTTGCGCGCCTCGCTGCACTCGATGGTGACTATTTCTCTTGCCATAAATGATTAATCTTTTTCTTTCGCCGGCTTCTCTTCTTCCTCTTCCTCGCCTTCATCCGCGTCCGTTGCGCTGGAGCCATCCACTGTCCCCAAGGCCGCGAGCCGCTTCTGGCGCAAGGCGCCTTCGCGTTCGAGCTGAGCCTGGGCATCCACCGTGAAACGGGTCCACGGAATCGCCTCGAGCCGTGCCTGCGGAATGGACTTGGCGGTCAGTTCGCAGATGCCGAAGGAACCTTTCTCGATGCGCTTGAGGGCCTCCTCGATTTCATAAATCGCATCCTGATCGGAAGAGAGCAGGCTAAGGGCGAAGTCGCGGTCGAAATTATCGGTGCCGGAGTCGGCCATGTGCAGACTGTACCCGGCCATCTCCTGGGCGGATTCCTTGGCCAGCCCGCTCATCTGTTCCAACAGCCGCTCCCGCAGATCGAGCAGGTTCTGGTAATACTTGGTCCACTCGGGCGCGATTTTGACCTTGCCGCTGACGGAGTAGCGGTCGGCGGATTTGCCGGGCTTGGCCCCGCCGGTGCCGAGGATGGAGGCCATGGTGGCACTGCCAACCGCCTTTGGCTTGTGATGGGCTGCCGTGGATTTCCCGGCCGGTTTCTTGTTTGTCACAGTTCGCTAAAAATATTTCCAACCACGTTGTTTTTCCCTCGCAGCGCCCCAACCCGTGTTGGTCCCGTTTTGAGAGGGGCGCGAATCTAGCAAACGAAATTTGGAACGCCACAACAAACAGCGGAAGAAATTTGCACCTGCAAAAAGGCCACGCGCGGCCCGTTTCCCGCGGATTTCTCAGCCTGCTGGCTCGCGGGTTTTCCACCCCGCGAGCCGCCCGGAAACCGGAAACGCCACGCGCCGAAACGCGCGTCACTCGCGGTCGGTCACCTGCTGATTTGGAAATTGGCGGTAGCGCAAACCTGGAAGTACGCGCGACGCGGGGCAGTGGCGGCTGCGCCGATTTGCCCCGCGAAAAACACCCCGCCCGGCCCGTCGCGCCTCAACTCTTCTCGATGCATGCGTAGGCGTTGTGGTTGTGGATGCTCTCGTAGTTCTCGGCCTCGACCTTGTACCACGTCACCTCCGTGAGCGCATTCAGCCGGAGCGCCACGTTGCGCACCAGGTCCTCGACAAAGACCGGATTCTCGTAGGCGCGCTCGGTGACGGCCTTTTCATCGGGGCGCTTGAGCAACGAATAAAGCTCGCTGCTGGCGGAACTCTCGACCAGCGCGATGACTTCCTCGATCCACACCAACCGGTCGGAACGCAGCGACACGGTGACTTCGCCGCGCTGGTTGTGCGCGCCAAAACGGCTGATCGCCTTCGAGCATGGACACAGCGTCGTGACGTTGACCTTCACGGTGAGGACGAAATCCAGGCTCTCGCCGCACGCCGCCGCGTCGAAACGGACAGTGTAATCCATCACGCCCTCCTTCCCGGTGGCGGGCGCTTTCTTCACCAGGAAAAAGGGGAACTCCATCTCGAGATGCGAGGTCTCGGCGTGAAGCCGGCGCTGCATGGCGCGCAGAATCTCGGTGATGTTCTCCACGTGAATGACGCTGCCGTGGGCGTTGAGCACCTCGACGAAGCGGCTCATGTGCGTACCCTTGAATTCCTTGGGCAGATCCACGAACAACCCGATGGTCGCCACCGTGCTCTGAAGGCTGCCGTGCGTTTTGTCGCGCACCTGCACGGGGAACCGCAGCCCGCGCACGCCGACCTTGTCGATGCGCAGGTCGCGATGATCGCGCTCGCTCTGTTTGTCGTGCAGATCGGGCGTTGCCGCGACCACCGGCGGCGTCGGCGCGGAGGCGCGTTTGGGCTGAGTTTTTCGCATTGCGGCGCGGACCGTAGCAGGGGGGACTGGGTTTGCAAAAAGACTTTCCCTGCGCCGACTGGCGAAGCTCAAAATTCAAAGCTCAAAGCTCAAGGAAAGGACCAAGCTCCGGGTTCCATGCGCTGCACTGGATCTATTAGAAATCCCGTCCGCATTCCGCCCGACCATCGTCAGGCCCGCCTCGCGGTCAGAGTTTCTTCGTCGGCCTCCTTCGCTTGATGCTTGGACCACTTGTCACTTGATCCTTCCCTTGAGGGGCGTAAGACAAAATTCTGGTCAGTGCGGTATTCCGGTGCTTTTCGTTGCTAAGTATATGTTTATGGCATATACATTCCCCCAATGAAACCCAAACCCACTCCCGAAGCCATCCTCCACGACCTCG
>BJHT01000106.1 GCA_014193395.1 Verrucomicrobiota bacterium | reverse complement strand
GCTCCTTCGAGTTCATGCCGGCAAGTAGGCTTAGGTCGTCCTTCTCCACCGCGATCTTCCGGCAGCGGGCTTGGAATTCGCACTCGGCGCAGTGCCGGTTCAGGACTAGATCGGGCGGCGTTGGGTTGGCGAGTAACGCGGTGATTTTCCCAAGGCTTTTCTGCACTCCGCCGACGAGGGCCGCGGTCTTCACCTTGAGCGTGGCGTGGTCGTCGCCGTGGATGATCTTTCCGAGGCTGACGGCACGTCCGAGCATTTCGGAGAGGACGAACGCATCAAACGCCAGCACCAGCTTGTCATCCGTGGTGAGTTTGTTGCGAAAGATGAAGCGGATGGGGACAAACTGCGCGGCCTTGCCCCGCCTTTCCGATGGGATGCGCTCGACGGCGTGGAGTTCCGATTCAAGGCTCGCGGAGTCCATCTGGGCCTGCACCGTCAGACTGGCGGCCAGCCGCCACTGGGCAGCTTTGAGGTTCTCCGCCCCCGGCGAATGCGCGAGCGCATCCAACGTTGAAGCGCCAGCAATCCGCTCAGTTGCTGTCGTGCGGTACGAGTCAGTTCGCGACGTCACCCATTCCGCATAGGAGTTGTCGGTGGAAGCTTCATCAGCCGCCAGCAACCAGCATTTTGTCGGGCACTTCAAATAGGCGTGAAACAGATTGGGGGTGATTTTCATGGTGATTCACCTCTACTTTCGCGAATGGCCCATCGCAACGCGGTTTCACCTCCGGCTCGCCGCCCTTGTGCGGGGGGGGCGCTGGATGACACGAACGCCCGTTTCCGGATCGGCCTGCCGGGCACGAGCCGGAATCTGTGATATCGGTCTTGGGTTCGTCCCGTCCAGGGAACGCACGCAGGTGGTGAAACCACAACTTGCCAAGCTGATCCAGCGAAGTACCGTGAGTCTGCCATGACAACCGTTCTTGCTCAGGAAGGTCAAATAGTCCTGCCGGTTCCCGTGCGGGAACAGCTTCACCTTGTGCCCGGTGACGACTTCGAGGTCGTCATTGAAGACGAGGACACCATCACGTTGCGGCGGGTTTCCACGCCGCCAAATCATGGCCTCGTGGACCTGCTGCTCGCCTGCCCCGCCCCGTTTGAGATTCCACCGCGCGAACGCGACGACTCGCAGCCGCCCGCCTTGTGAGCTACCTGGTGGACACGAACGTTTTCAGCGAACCGGCCAAGCCCCAACCGGACCTCGAGGTCGTCGCCTGGCTGCGAGAGCACGAGGCCGAGATCTACGTCAGCAGCATTACCATCGGCGAGATTCGACGCGGGATCGAGCGGCTTCCGGAGAGCAATCGAAAAGCCCGGTTACGCGGCTGGCTGTTGGCGCTGTGCGCTAACTTGCGGGGTCGCAGAGTCAGCTTCAACACCAGCACCGCTCATGTGTGGGGACAGCTCAAGGCTGGTTGGGAGCGCGCGGGAATTTCGGTTCCAACTCTCGACAGTCAGCTCGCCGCCACCGCACACCGCTATGGCCTGACCGTAGTCACACGCAACGTCGCGGATTTTTCGAGCACCGGCGTGAAAGTTCTAAATCCGTTCTCGAAATGAACACTGGAAGATTGCTGAATCGATGATGCCTCAATTCTTCCTCTTCGCGCTCCTTTGCGTTCTTTGCGGCGAATCCCTCCCCGCCGCCATCCCGGGTGCGGGCGGGTGGCGGCATGAGGAGTTGCGGCGGTTCAAGGCGGCGGAGGCGAATCAGGGTGTCGCGGTGGACGCGGAGTTTTTCTACGTCATCGACAACCACGCCATCGGCAAATACCGCAAGGACTCCGGCGCGCGCGTGGGCGGCTGGGATGGCGGCAAGGCGGGGCGCATCCAGCATCTTAACGCCGGCGTGGTGATCGCGGACCGCCTCTATTGCGCGCACTCGAATTTTCCCAAGCTGCCGGCGGAAAGCTCGGTCGAAATCTGGGACACGGCCACGATGCAGCCGGTCGGCCAGCATCGCTTTGAGCGGCCGCCCGGTTCGCTCACTTGGGCGGTGCCGCGCGGTGGGGAATGGTTCGCGTGCTTCGCACATTACCGGCCGCTGAGCGATCCGGCACGGGCGCTGGTGGTGCGGTTTGATGCGCAATGGCAGCGGCTCGCGAACTGGTCCTTTCCCGCAGACCTGATCCAGCGCTTCGCCGGCAGCAGCGCGTCCGGCGGCGGATTCGGACCGGGCGGCGCGCTCTTCGTCACCGGCCACGACGCGCGCGAACTCTACGTGCTGGCCGTTCCCGAAACCGGCGCCGTGTTGAACTGGACCGGCACCATTCCCATCAGCGCCGAGGGCCAGGCGTTCGCGTGGGATCCGGTGGAAACCAACCTGCTCTACTCGATCTCGCGGCCCCGGCGCGAAGTCATCGTCTCGCGCATCAGCCGCGGCGCGGCGACGACACCCGCTGTCGCAAAGCCTGCTGCTGCTGCGCATGCCGTCACGCCCGCCGCCACGCCCGCCGCCTTGAGCGCCGAGGAAAAGCGCCTTGGCTTCGAGTCCCTCGCCGACGGCCGTAGCTTCACCGGCTGGGAGCACAAAGGAAACTGGGTGGTCGCGGACGGTGCGTTCCACCGCAAAGACAAGGGCGGCGATCTCACCTACACCGCGCGAAAAATCCCCGACGATTTCGAACTGCGCTTCGAGTGGAAGGTCTCCAAGGGCTGCAACAGCGGCGTCTATTACCGGCCCGGCCAATACGAGTATCAGGTGCTCGACAACGTCAACAGCCCCTACGGCGAAAACCCGCGCCAGGCCGCCGCATCGCTCTTTTTCTGCATGGCCCCGTCGCGCGATGCGACCCGTCCGCTCGGCGAATGGAACGAAGGCCGCATCGTTGCGAAAGGCCCCGTCATCCAGCACTGGCTCAACGGCGAGGCGGTGATCGACTTCGATTACACCGACCCGCGCTGGGCGAAGGAGATCGATCTCCTGCGCATCCGCGGCGCGAACCTCGCGGCGTGCGGCGCATTCCTCCGGCTGCAAGACCACGGCGCGGACGTGTGGTTCCGCCACCTCCGCCTGCGCACGATTCCCGCGGATGAAAAGCTCGCGCGCTTTCCCTTCACGCCGATGCCGATCCCCGCAGAGGCGCTGAAAAAGGAACAGGCGCGCGTCGAGCAGATGCTCAAGGCGAAAGAGAAAAAGTGACGGACGAGGAATGGCGAGGGCGCCCGGCAGGAGTGGGGCAGGCATCCTTGCCTGCCAGTTCGCGGGGCATCCTTGCCCCGTGTTCCAAGGTGATGACCGGCCCGCCGTCGGCAGCGGGGAACGGGCGGCAGGATGCCGCCCGAACTGGCAGGCTGGAAGCTTGCCCCACAGTCCCGGCGCATCCGCGCTCTGGGTCAATCTGGGAGGATTGCGCCAACGTGCATTGATCGGGGCAACAAACTGAGATGCGCCCGTCCGGACGCCTCGCGGGTTTGGAAACCCGCGCTACAGCAGGTTTGGAAACCTACGCGACGGTCGCAGGTCAGTTCGTGTAGGGAACGGTTCCGCGCTGGTCCACTTTGTATCCCCACTTGGCGATGTATTCCGGACCCGGGCGGAATTCATCGCGAGCCGCTGTGAGCTTTTGTTTGAGCTGCGCGTCGAGGCGGGCTTGCAGCGCGGCGTGCTCCGGGCGGCCGACGAGGTTGTCCAATTGGAACGGATCCTTCTCGTTGTCGAACAGCCCCAGGGGCCGTTGAGATCGCGCGCGTAGGTGTGGCGGGCCGTGCGGAGGGCGCGGTATTCCTTGCCGCCCTGGGCGCGCACGAATTCGCCGAAGGGCGACACGCATTGAATCACCGCGCCGCCGCCGGACGGATCGTCGCCGCCGCGCAGGTAGCCGGTGAAGTCAAAGCCCTCGACGGTTTTCGGAATCGGCACGCCGCACAACGCCAGCACGGTCGGCAGCACGTCCTCGGTGTTGATGGTTCCCGCCACGCGCCGCGGCGAGATGCCCAGCGCCTTGGGGAGATGAAACAGCATCGGCACGCGCGCGGATTCCTCGTGCGGCCGCTGTTTCCGCTGCTGTCCCAGGGAGCGCAACATGTCGCCGTGGTCCGAGGTAAAAACGATGATCGTATTGTCCGCCAGCCCGGTGGTTTTCAACGTCTCCAGCAGGTCGCCGATGCAATCATCGAGAGCGGCGCAGTGGGCGTAGTAGCCGGCGAATTCCTCGCGCGCGACCTTTTGAAAGGCCGCGGGCACATTGCCCCGCAGTTGGATTTTTTCCGGCGGGAACATCGCCTTGTACTTCGCCGGAGCCGTCTCGTAGGGGTTGTGCGGCGGACCCCAGGCCATCCAGAGGAGGAAGGGTTTGCCCGTCGCGGCCCTGCTGGTGAGGAAGCGCTGGGCGTCGCGAGTCTGCGCGATGGCGTCGTAGCCGTCCCATTTGAGCTTCTCCGGGCCGTCGGCGTAGTAGGGCGAATTATTATAGCTGTGGGTGCATTCGAGGACTTTCCAATAATCAAAACCCTGGCGGCGTTCGCGCGGGATAAAGTTCGAGCGGCCGTGCCCGTCCACGTGCCATTTGCCGATGCAGCCGGTGTCGTAACCCGCGCCCTTGAGCACCTTGGCAATCGTGACGGCGTTGGTGTTCAGGGGCACGTCATTGAGAAAAATCCCGTGCGTCAGCGGGCGTTGACCGGTGAGCAACGTGGCGCGCGTCGGCGAGCACACGGGCATGCCGGAGACGGCCTGGGTGAAGTTGACGCTCCGGCTTTCGAGCCGGTCGAGATGCGGTGTCCGCGCATTGGGATCGCCCGCGAAGCCGAACGCCTGAGCGCGCCATTGATCGGCGATGATGTAGAGGACGTTTGGTTTGGCCCCGTCGGCGGCCGGCGCGGTGGCAGGCTGAAGGTGCAGGGCTGCGGCGAGCAGAGTTGCGAGGAGAGGTTTCATCTTAAACACCGCAATTGAGGTGAACCACGAAATCCACGAAACACGCGAAAATAAAGGCGAAGAACGATTCTGCCCGGCATCGAAAAACCTCACCTGCCGGATGAACCCTGAGCTTGCTGTAACGGGTTCTCTTTTCGTGTTTTTCGAGTCTTTCGTAGTCACAACGTTTTTTTCCAGGGTTCATTTCTTCTTGGCGGCAGGTTTGGATTTCGGGCGCAGATCTTTGCCGCAGTTGGGATCGGTCGGCACCGCCGGCCCGACGGCCTCGACGGGTTGGGTAAACAAATAGCGCCACACGGCTTCGTGGAGGTATTTCCCGGACGCGTCTTTCACCGCAGCACCGCCGGGGGTGACCGAGCTGTGGGCGCGCTTGGCATCTTGTTTCACGTCGGCGTCCGTGATGAGCCGGCGCGTATTGCCAAAGGGCGGAGCGCTTTTCTCCACGTTCACGATCGGTCCGAACTGGTGCAGGCCGAGCAATTCCCACGACCGGCAGTAGTGGTCACCGGACCAACCGCCATCGAGTACGTGGCTGAAGCCGAAGTAACGGTTGGCCGGGGTGGCCGAGGGCAGCCCCTGCCACGTCTCGAGCTGGTCGCGCGGACCGCAAAACATCACGACCCGATCGACCGCGACATGCTTGGCAAACCGCGCCGCCGTGGTCGAGCCGTGGGAACTGCCGGAAATGATCACGCGCTCCCAGCGCAGGCCCGCCCCGTCATCGGTGAGAAAATATTCCCAGCGACCCGCCGGATTATTTTTGGCGAGCCACTTCACGAACTGGACCGAGCGCTCCATCATGCCGTCGGGTTTGGGGATGTTCACCACGCTGCTGAAGTCTTCGCCGGTGGCGGCTTCGAGGCGGATTTTGCCGAGGAATTTGTCGTCGCCCGGGGGCGCTGCATCGCCGAATTTGCCGAACCAGCCGTTGGCATAATGCACCTGAATCGCGTGGAGGCCGTAACTGTTGACCCGCTCGAACAGCGTCTTGTTGTGCCCCATCAGCCAGATGACAAGCTTGCCCTGCGGTTTCGCGCGCGTGTCCACCGCCGCATTTTCCACATCCGCCGGTTTGCCGGCTTTTTCAAAAACAAAATCGATCTCGGGATGCGCCCGGGCCCGCGGGTCAATCTGGCTCGCGCGGGCGGTGAGTTCGTAGCGTTGCGGCTTGGGATCAACGAAGGTCAATGGCGTCTCGGCGGCGACTACGGTGACGCCGAGCAAAGCGAGCGAGACAGACCAGCGGAGCATTCGGAAAACAGGTTTCATGGAAGTGACGCTGGCAGGATTTGGTGACCCTGAACACGGTGAACTTGGACCGCGCAGCCGATGGGGAATGGTCCGTTCGACATGGCAACCGGGGGGCCATGCCCGCAGCGGCGACTCCGCACACGCGGAGAGGTTGGAAACTCCGAGCGCCCCGTTCTCAGTGTTGCCGCTGCGACCTGGGACCGGTCGCGCTCCGCTTGGGTTGCGGCTCGGTCGCTCTGTGTTGGCCGGGTCGCTGTGGCTTAGCTTCTCGTTCCCGCCGAATGGCAACGGCCGGGATTTCTCATTGCGAATCTGGGCGATCCGAATCGTGGGTTGGACCTTGGCGCTTGGTTCCTTTCCTTGAGCTTTGTGCTTGGAGCTTCGTTTCTGTGTTCACTCGGCGGCGGCGAGAAAGCGCTTGTCACTCCCCGGGCGGCTCGTAGCTTGGCGGCGTTGAAAACGGCCAGCGGCATTCAAAAGCTTCGGGTTGCGACCAAGACGGCGGTGAGCGTCGCGGCGGCGCTGGCGTTTCTTCTCTTCACTTTCCTCTCGGTCAGCTCCTCGCACGTGGCTTCGCATCAGCACGACGGTGCCGGCGCGGACGAGCACGCGTGTGTGATGTGTACCCTGGCAAAGAGCCAGGTCACGGTCGCGGAACCCCCGCCCGTCCTGACGCCGCTCGCCGCCGCCGCCGTGCTGACGATTCCATCCCCGGTCGTCCGCCTTGAGCTTCCTGCCGCTGATCGTGCGCTCCCTCCCGGTCGTGCCCCCCCGGTTGTCTGACCCTCCCCCACCGGTGTCAGTCCGTTCCCGTTCGTGTGAACTCAACCGTGGCAGGCTGCCCAACTGCCTGAAATTGGGCAAAAAAACCGTGAGAAATTATGCAGCTCAAAAAGTTAGCCGGCGCCGCGTGCGTCGTCTGGCTGGGGGCGAATGTCGCCGTCGGTCAGGAAGTGAGTGAGGTCGAATCCCTGAAGCGCCAGTTCAAGCAGTTGCAGGAGCAGTTTGAGAAACAGCTCCAGGCCCAGCGCCAGCAACTGGACGGCCTGGCCCGGCAAATTGAAAGCCTTCAAGCCGCGAAGTCGCCCGCCGCGTCTTCCGCCGCGCCCGTCCCTGCCGCGCCGGCCGCGGCGTCCGTCCCCGCCTTCACAGCGCCACCCGCGTCCGCGCCCGCCGTCGCCGCGAAGCCTTGGTCGGCGGCCGAACCGCTGCGCCTCAGCCGCGGGCCGACGTTCATCGAACTCTCGCTGGATGCGCTGATGACCGCCGGTGGCTCGACCGCCAGCGACATCGACAAGCTCCAGCTCGGCGGCCACGACCCGAAGCAACGGGGCTTCACGCTGCAAAATCTCGAGACGGTGCTCAGCGGCGCGGTGGATCCGTATTTTCGCGGGCAGGCGAATCTCGTGTACCAGATTGATTCGGCGGGTGAGTCGCGGCTGGAAATCGAGGAGGCGTATGCGGAAACGAGTTCGCTGCCGGGCAATTTGCAATTGCGCGTCGGGCAGTTCCTCACCGACTTCGGGCGGCTGAACACGCAGCATCCGCACGCGTGGAGCTTCGTCGATCAGCCGCTGGTCAACGGGCGTTTCCTCGGCGGCGACGGGCTGCGCAATCTCGGGGCGCGGCTTTCGTGGCTCGTGCCGACGCCGTTTTACTCGGAGCTTTTTCTGGGCGTGCAGAACAGCCACGGCGAAACGGCGGCCAGCTTCCGCCACGATCACGAAGGCGGCTTGTACGCTGGACGACCGCACACAGTGGGCCGGTTACAATCCGGCGCGGATTTTCTCTTCAGCCCGCGCTATCAGGCGTCGTTCGAGCTGACCGACGCTCAAACGCTGGTGGTCGGGGCGTCGGCCGCCGTCGGGCCGAACGCGTCAGGCAGCGACACGCGGACGGAGATCGTGGGCGCGGATTTGTTTTGGAAATGGAAGCCGGTGAACCACTCGGGCGGGTTTCCGTTCGTGAGCTGGCAGACCGAGGTGATGCTGCGGCGCTACGAGGTCGGGGCGTTCAGCAATGCGGCCGCGGACACTGATGGCAGCGGGGTGATCAACGGGAGCGAGGTCGATCTCTACGGGGATCAGACGGTACGCAGCTTGTCGCGCGAGCGGCTCGTGGACTACGGGTTTTACTCGCAGGTCGCGTATGGATTTCGCAAGGGCTGGATCGCGGCGTTGCGGGGCGACTGGGTGGATGCGCGGCGGGGCGATTACGAGCGGCGCTTCGGTCTCGACCTCGACCGCGCGGCGCGCTGGCGCATCTCGCCGAGCCTGTCGTGGCTGCCGAGCGAGTTCTCCAAGGTGCGGCTGCAATACAACTACGATCAGCGCCAGCAGCTTGGCGTGGATCATTCGGTGTGGCTGCAATTCGAGTTCTCGCTCGGCGCGCACGCGGCGCACAAGTTTTGAAGATTATCCTGCGAAACGATCCGCAGTTTTGCCTATGAAACTCTCCAAACTTTTTCAAATCCGATGCCTCGCAGCGACTCGTCGTGAGGCTGGTGGTGGGGCGCGTCGGTCCGCAGCGCGCCGTCATCGTAGCCGACGAGGTGACGAGGCGGAGGGCGGGGTGGGCGGGGCTGTCCGCCTCCTCACGTCGGCGGCTGCGGGGTTTGCTGCCCGAGCTGTCGTTGGATTGCTCTTGTCGCCGCTCCTCCTGCCCAGCGCTTATGCGGCGCTGAATGTTGTCACCACGACGCCGGAGTTTGCGGCGATTGCGCGCGAGGTGGGCGGCGATTTCATCAAGGTGGTCAGCCTCGCGCGCGGCACCGAGGACCCGCATTTTGTGGACCCGAAGCCGAGTTTCATCCGCCTGTTGAATCAGGCGGACGTGCTCGTGGAGGGCGGGGCGGAACTCGAAGTCGGCTGGCTGCCGCCGCTGGTGGAAAACGCGCGCAACAAACGCATTCTCGCGGGCGCGCCCGGACGCATCGAGATGACCCGCGGCATTCGGTTGCTCGAAGTGTCCGCCGGCGGCATCGACCGCTCGCAGGGAGATGTCCACGCGGCGGGCAATCCGCACTTCGCGCTCGATCCGGCCAATGGCAAAATCATGGCGGCAACGCTGGCCGAGGCGTTTGGGCGGCTCGATCCGGGGCACGCGGTGAAGTTTACGGAGCAGCTTGCGCGCTTCAACGAGCGCCTCGATCGGAAGCTCGCGGCGTGGACCGCGCTGATGGAGCCGTGGCGCGGCACGAAGGTGCTGACCTATCACAAATCGTATGAGTATTTCGCCGCGCGGTTTGGCCTGGAGATCGTGGGGCAGATCGAACCGAAGCCGGGCATCGAGCCGTCGCCGACGCATATCGGGTCGCTCATCACGATGCTGAAAGCGCAGGGGGTGAAGCTGGTGCTGATGGAACCGAATCGCTCGCGCAAGACGCCGGAGTTTGTGGCGAACGCGATTGGGGCAAGGGTGGTGGTACTGCCCATCCTCGTCGGTGGCGCGGAGAAGGCGACGGACTACTTCACGTTGTTCGAATTCAACCTCGGCGAAGTGGTCGCCGCACTGAAGGGGCTGCGATGAAACTAGATTCTGCGAGCCGAACGGGTGCCGCAACGGGCGAAGCGCGGGCGGTCCCCGCCCGCAGCACTGTCGCCATGCGCGGGTCGTCGGAATATTCCAGTGCTTCCTTTCCCTTTCACGCGCTGCGACCGGGGACCGGTCGCGCTCCGGCTCGGATTCGCCGCCGCTCGGCATTCCCGGCGGGGCTGGTGGTTTGTCCCGCTTTGCTGGGCGCGCGGATTCATTCGTCGCTCCACCAAAACAACTCTTGCGCCGCCGCGTCGCACATTCATCGCTTTTCGCTGTGAACACGCACCTCACCCCCGCCCCCAACGCCCTGCTCTCGCTGGACAATGTCTCGGTGGGCTACGTCCGCCAGGCCATCCTCGAGGGCGTGCGACTACAGGTGGTGCGCGGGAGTTTCACGGCGCTACTCGGGGCGAATGGCTCGGGCAAGACGACCTTGCTCAAGACCATCGTCGGCATTCTGCCGCCGCTGGCGGGGCGCGTGGAGTTTCATCCGCTCGCCGGGAACGCACCGGTGATCGGCTACGTGCCACAGCGCGAAACGCTCGACGCGCTCTATCTGGTTTCCAGTTTTGAAGTGGTGCTGATGGGGACGTACGGACGCCTCGGTCCGGGCCGTCAGCCCGGCGCGGCGGAGCGGCAGCACGCGCTGGATTGCCTGGCGAAAACCGGCGTGGGCGATCTGCGGCAGCAGCGTTTTTCCGTGCTGTCCGGCGGACAAAAGCAGCGGGTGCTCATCGCCCGCGCGCTCGCCACGCGGCCGGATTTGCTCGTGCTCGACGAGCCGACCGCAGGCATCGACACGACGGCGACGCGCGGGATTCTCGAACTGCTGCGCCATCTTCACACGCAGCAGGGCCTGACGATTTTGATGGTGAATCACGACCTCGGCGCGGTGCGGCAGAGCGCGCAGCAAATCATCTGGCTCAACGAGGGGCAGGTCATTCAAGGCGCCGCCGCGGAACTCCTCACGCCGGCGCACATCGGGAAAATCCTGCACCTGGAGATGAACTGACATGGAGTTTTTCAAGGACCTCTTTTCGCTCTACGGCAACACGGTGTACATCAGCCTGATGATTGGGTTTGGGTGTCCGCTGGTGGGGACGTTTCTCGTGCTGCGCCGGATGATTTTCCTCGGTGTGGCGCTGCCGCAGATTTCCTCGACGGGCGTCGCGGTCGCGTTGTCGATGCATATCTGGTTCGGCCACGCCGATGCCGGGCACGGCATGAATCAGCGCGGCCTCACCTTCATCGGGTCCACGGTGTTTTCGTTGCTGGCGATTCTGTGGCTGGCGGTGATGGAGCGGCGGGGCCGGGGGATTACGGAGGGGCGCATCGGGACGGCGTATGTGGTGGCGACGGCGGTGAGCTTGTTGTTGCTGTCGAAATGTCCGACCGCCGAACAGGGCTGGCTGCATCTGCTCAAGGGCGAAATCATCGCGGTGTCGGCGGTGGATTTGCAGATCACGGGCGGGGCGTTTGCGGCGGTGCTGCTGGCGCTGGGGTGGTTTCGCAAGGAGTTCATCCTCGTCTCGTTCGATCGCGAGATGGCGCTGACGCTGAAGAAAAATGTGCTGCTCTGGGATGTGCTGCTTTACCTGCTGATCGGGATGACGATCTCGGTGGCGGTGCTCAGCGTCGGGCCGCTGATTTCGTTTGGCTTCCTGCTGATCCCGGCACTGACGGCGCATCTGCTGGCGGCGAACCTCCGGCAATTCGCGGTGCTCGCGTCGATGATCGGCGGCGTGGCGGCGTTCGCGGGCTGTTGCATCGCGGTGAAATGGGATCTGCCAGTGGGGCCGACGGACATCGCGCTGCTGGGGGTGCTGTATTTTCTGGTGCTTTTGGGGCGCAAACTTTTTCCGGCACGGCACGTGGCGGGGGCGTGACTGGAGACCGCTGAACGGGACTTGAAAACCACTGATCGGCACTGACCGGCACTGATAAAAACCAACCCAAATCGCGCGGGAGCGCGCGGTCTGGCTGGCCGTTTGATTAGTGCCAGTTAGTGCCGGTTAGTGGTTTTACCTGGCTCGCGGTTTTGCAATTCATTCACCGAGGAGCCGCGCGGTCATAGAAACAACCGCTTCAAAGCCCAGGTCAGCAGGGGCGCGATGAGGAGGCTGGGGAGGTAATCGGCGAGCGCGACGCGCTTCAACTGGAGCATGATCAGCGCGACGCAAAACACGAGCAGGCCCGCGACGGCGTTGATGGACGCGAGCTGGTCGGGATCGAGGAGCGGGGCGAGTGTCGCGCCCAGCAGCGTGATCGCACCCTGGTAGGCCACGACGGGAATCACCGCAAGCAGCACACCCCAGCCGAACATCGCGGTGAAGCCCACGGCGGCCAGGCCGTCGATCGCCGCCTTGATGGCCAGCGGCCGGTAGTTTCCGCCGAGGCCGTCGAGCGCCGCGCCGACAATTGCCAGCGGCACCAGGCAGAAAACAATCGCCCCGGAGACGAAGCCGTCGCTGAAGCGCGAGGCCGCGGGCGTGGTGCCGGTGGGGAGCGTTTTTTTCACGAAGGCACCGAGGTGGTTCAGCCCGGTCTGAAGGCCCAGCAGGCGGCCCAGCGCATTCCCCACCGTCAGCGAGACGAGCAGCACGACAAACTGCCGTGCGCACGCGCCCAGACCGCCGTGAAAAGATTGCCAGGTCAGGCTCAAGCCGACCCAGACCGTGAGGGCGGCGAGGAACACGCGCAGGCGCAGCTCCATCTTTTGCGTGAGGTGATGGCTCACCGTCAGTCCCGCCAGACCACCGATGATAATCGCGCCGGCGTTGACGGCGGTCCCGAGTCCAATGATTTCAGAGGGCATGAATGAGTGCGTTGCGGCCAGTGGCGGCGAGAAACACGTTGCATTTGGCGGGGACAGTTGGCAACTGTATGCGCCTCTGGTTCGGGGCGTAGCGTAGCTTGGTAGCGCGCTTGTTTCGGGTACAAGAGGTCGTGAGTTCAAATCTCACCGCCCCGACCATTTTTTTCGAGGAGATGGCGGTTGGTTTCGTTCTTCCCAGCCGCTTCCCAACAGCAGCCTCCAACCTTCACCGACGGCGGAGACGCGTCGTGGCGGGGAGTTCGCGTGCGGGGTGGCAGTGGCGGCGGGCGCGGGGCGGAGGAGCGCGGGGAAATGGATTGCGCGTGGACGGTCTGCGGGGATTCGTTCAGGCTCGGAGGCGTGGGTTTTACGGCCAAACAACTCGAGCAGATGCAGCAGCGGCTGGCGCGTCCGAAGCGTGCGGGTGGGCCGGCGGTCGAGGTGGCGCTGGCTCCGGCGGCGAATGCGGTGCGGACGATTCTGGGGATTGACCCGTCGTTGCGTGGCACGGGGTACGGGGTGATCGCGATGGGCCGCGCGCATCCGCGGGCGCTGGCGTTCGGGACGATTGTATGTCCGGCGAAGTGGGAGCATTCGCGGTGTTTGCTGCAGATTGCGCAGACGTTGCGCGACGTGTTGAAAGCGCACGCGCCGGAGGTCTGTGTGGTGGAGGGGTTGTTCTATGCGCAGAATTTTCAGACGGCGCTGATCATGGGCGCGGCGCGGGGCGCGGCGTTGGTCGCGGTGGCGGAGGCGGGGTTGCCGGTGTTCGAGCTGGCGCCGCGCAAGGTGAAGCTGGCGGTGGTCGGGCACGGCGCGGCGCAGAAGCACGCCGTGGCCAAGATGGTGCAACGGATGCTGGCGTTGGCTGAGTTGCCGGAGCCCGATGCGGCGGACGCGCTGGCGCTCGCGTTGGCGTATGCGCAGGAAACGGGGCGGTATAGTTTGAATTCTCCCAAAAGGGTTTGAGGTATGAGCACGAGCGTGAGCTTGGTTGGATTGTTTGTAATTCTCGGCGCGGTGATCCTCGTAGGGACGCTGGTCGTGGGCGGCGCGGTGATGTTGTTCAAACTCCTGCGGCGACCGGAGAGACCGTCCGAAGCCGCTCCGTTGCCGCCGCCGCCGCCGCCCGCGCCGCCGGGTGCCGGCAGCGCGGGACAGCCGCCGCGACTGCCAGGCGCGTGACGGGAGCGGTTGGGATGAAGCTCAATGCCCAAAGCTCAAAGCTCAAGGGAAGCACCAAACTCCAAGCTCCAGGTGCCGCGCGTTGCTTGGTGGGTTTGGTGAGCGTGCTGTCATCCTGACCTGCTGTTGCGACCGCAGCACGGCACAGATTCTGTCGTCGCTGTAAACCGCCGCGGGGCTTGGGCAGCCCGTTCTTTGGTTCTTCTTTTGAGCATTGCGCTTTTTCCTTTGAACTTCCGCCCCCCGCGGCACCGGCAATCCCGGGATGTACCCGCCAAACGTACAGACCGCGGTTGACCACTCCGTCACCCGTCCGCAATATCGTGCCGATGTTTTTTCGATCTGCTGTTGGTCTCGCCATCGCTGTCGCCGTGGCGACGGCGGGTTGTCGGCATTATTCCCCGCCTGTGAATTACCCTGCGACCGCTCGTACCAATCACGTTGACACCTATCACGGCGTGACTGTCGCCGACCCGTATCGCTGGCTGGAGGATGACAATTCGGCGGAAACCAAGGCATGGGTGGCGGCGCAGAACCGGGTGACGTTTGGCTATCTGGAGAAGCTGCCGCAGCGGGCGGCGTTGCGGGAACGCCTGGCGACGCTGTGGAATTACGAGCGCTACGGCGTGCCGTTCAAGCAGGGCGGGCGTTACTTTTTCACGAAGAACGACGGCTTGCAGAATCAGGCGGTGCTGTATGTGACGGACGCGCTGGATGCCGCGCCGCGCGTGCTGCTGGACCCGAACAAACTGTCCGCCGATGGCACGGTGGCGTTGAGCGGCTACAGCATCAGCGAGGATGGGAATTTCATGGCGTACGGCTTGTCGGCCGCGGGTTCGGACTGGCAGGAATGGCAGGTGCGCGACGTGCGGACGGGCCAGGATCTGGCGGACAAGCTGAAGTGGATCAAGTTTTCCGGGGCGTCGTGGACGAAGGATGGGAAGGGGTTTTTCTACAGCCGTTACGATGAGCCGAAAGCGGGCGAGACGCTGAAGGGGGCGAATTATTTTCAGAAGCTGTTTTTCCACCGGCTCGGGACGGGGCAGGGGGAGGACGTGCTGATTTATGAGCGTCCCGATCAGAAGGAGTGGGGCTTCGGCGGGCAGGTGACGGACGATGGGCGCTATCTGGTGATCAATGTGTGGCAGGGGACGGATCATCGGAACCGGGTCTTCTACCGCGATCTGCAGGCGCCTGAGGCGAAGGTGGTTGAGCTGCTGAATGACTTCGATGCGCATTACTCGATGGTGGACAACGACGGGACGACCTTCTGGTTTTCCACCGATTTGGATGCCCCGCGCAGTCGCGTGATCGCGATCGATCTGGCGCGACCGGAGCGGGCGAACTGGCGCGAGGTGATCCCACAGGCGGCCGAGTCGCTCAAGGGCGTGAACCTGCTGCACGACCAGTTTGTATGCACGTATCTCAAGGATGCGCGGAGTCAGGTGAAAATCTTCGGACGCGACGGGCGTCCGGTGCGCGAGGTCGAGCTGCCGGGGATTGGTTCCGCCGGGGGCTTTGGCGGGCGGCGGACGGACACGGAGACCTTTTACTCATTCACCAGTTTCAGTGTGCCGGGGACGGTCTATCGCTACGACATGGTGAGCGGGCGCAGCACGGTTTTTCGCGAACCGAAGGTGGCCTTCAACCCAGCGGACTACGAGACGAAGCAGGTCTTTTACACGAGCAAGGATGGCACGCGCGTGCCGATGTTCCTCGCGCACAAACGCGGGCTGAAACTAGACGGGAACAATCCGACGTATTTGTATGGCTACGGAGGCTTCAATATCAGCCTGACGCCGGGTTTTTCGGTCTCCATGTTGACATGGATGGAACGAGGTGGTTTATACGCACGGCCAAATCTCCGCGGCGGCGGTGAATACGGCGAGGACTGGCATCAAGCCGGGACGAAACTAAAAAAACAAAATGTGTTCGATGACTTTATCGCGGCGGCAGAATGGCTCGTCGCCAATGGGTACACCCGGAGCAGCCGGCTGGCTATTGCGGGAGGCAGCAACGGGGGACTGCTGGTCGGTGCCTGCCTGGCCCAGCGGCCGGAGTTGTTCGGCGTCGCGCTGCCCGATGTTGGCGTAATGGACATGCTCCGCTTCCACAAGTTCACCATCGGCTGGGCGTGGACCAGCGACTACGGTGCCGCCGAAAACGCGGACGAATTCAAAGCGCTCCACGCTTACTCACCCCTGCACAACCTCCGCTCCGACGTCCGCTACCCCGCTACCCTCGTGACCACCGCCGACCACGACGACCGCGTGGTCCCGGCGCACAGCTTCAAGTTCGCGGCGCGCCTGCAGGAGTGTCAGGCCAGATCCGGTCCGCCGGTCCTGATTCGGATCGAAACCAAAGCCGGGCACGGGGCCGGCAAACCCACCGCCAAACTGATCGATGAGGCGGCGGACAAGCTGGCGTTTGTGCTGGCGGAGATGCGGACGGAGAAACCGTGAAGCGGTTGTTTTGATCGAAAAAAGGCGAACGAAGCTAAGATTTGAAGATTGCGACGAGAGTTTTTGAAATGCGGCCCGAACCCTGATAGTTTCGTCAGCTTTCGTTCAGATACCGGTAAAATATTCGGCCCACCAGCGCTTTGGTTTATATGGCGTCATGGTCTGCGGGCAGCCGTTCGCCCGAGAGGCTTTGCTCGTGACGCCCCAGTCTCGAATGGGTACTCGACTCGGACGACTTCGGGCAAGTCTGTTTACAAGCGAACCCACGGGCACGAAGTGTGTCTTGGTTCCGGACTGATGGGCGTCTAACAGAAGGTTCAAATCGCCAGGTTCGAGTAGGTGGCGCGCCGCTGTGAAAAGGGTGGTTTCCTGACGCAACCTCCAATTTATATAGTTGCACAGGTCGCGGAGGCTTTGTTCTCCTGTCGTGGTGTTTTTCATCTGCTCAGAGGCACAGTAATGAACTGCTGCCGGTCGTTGGATAAATCGAAAATTCATGCAAACAATCGCTGTTGTCGGTCTTGGATATGTTGGGCTGCCGTTGTCCCTGCAGTTCGCCCGGTCGGGAGTTCGTGTGATCGGCCTGGATGTGGACGTCGCCAAAGTGGAGGCCATCGCGGCTGGGCTAAGCTATATCCGCCACATCCCGGCGGAGGTTATCGCTGGTTCGGTTGGGGACGGGAAATTTACCGCTTCAACCGATTTCGCTCGGGTCCGGGAGGTGAATGCGGTCATAATTTGTGTTCCTACGCCGTTGAATAAGAATCGCGAACCAGACATTTCCTACATTCTGAACACCGGCATAGCGATAGCTCCCCACCTGCAGCGGGGCACCTTGGTGGTTTTAGAGTCTACCACGTATCCGGGCACCACGGACGAGGATCTGCGGGCGGTGCTGGAAAAGGGATCTGGCTTGACGGCCGGGGTGGATTTCAATCTCGCCTTTTCGCCGGAACGCGAAGACCCGGGCAACCCGAATAGCAAGGTGGCGGATATCCCCAAGGTCGTGGGCGGACTTACCCCCGCCTGCCTCGAGAAGGCCAAAGCACTTTACGGTCGAGCCATCAGTACCATCGTCCCGGTTTCGTCCTGCCGTGCGGCCGAGGCGACCAAGTTGCTGGAGAACATATTCCGCGGAGTGAACATCGCCTTGGTCAATGAGTTGAAGATCGTTTACGGAGCCATGGGCATCGACATCTGGGAGATCATCAACGCCGCCAAGACAAAACCTTTCGGATTCATGCCCTTCTACCCAGGTCCCGGGTTGGGCGGGCACTGTATTCCGATTGATCCTTTCTACCTGACTTGGAAGGCCCGTGAATACGGCCATGCGACGCGGTTCATCGAGTTGGCTGGGGAAGTCAACACCGCCATGCCCGAGTGGGTCATCAACCGCGTCGCCGAGGCGCTGAACGACCAACGAAAAGCAGTCAAAGGAAGCCGGATTCTTGTAGTTGGTCTGGCCTACAAAGCCAACGTGGATGACATGCGCGAATCGCCAACCTTTGTGTTGATGGACAAACTGGACCAGCGCGGAGCCGAGGTGAGTTATTATGATCCCTATATCCCCACGGTCATGCCAACTCGGGAACACGCGCGCTGGACTGGCAAGAAATCGATCGAGTGGAGTGAACCAAGTATCCGCGGGTTCGACGCGGTGCTCATCAGCACGGCGCACGCGTGTGTCAAATATGCGGAACTGGCGGCGTGGTCGCCCTTAATTATTGATTCCCGGAATGCCATGGTGGGACTGCCGGTGAAATCCGGGCAGGTGTGGAAAGCTTGATTGGCAGGCGCGTCGCTTCGAAACCCCATGCAATTTATCGATCTAAGAGCGTGTTTTAAAAGTCATGAAATTGGTCTTAAGCCAGCCGGCGGAGCATGACGCCAATCATGGTGACATAGATCATCGCCTCGGCGTGTTCGGTCTTCGTCTCGTAATCGCGCACCAAGCGCCG
>BJHT01000105.1 GCA_014193395.1 Verrucomicrobiota bacterium | reverse complement strand
CACCGGCCCGGCACCCGCCCGCTGGAAGTGGACCTCAGCCCGGCGCTCGATCCCGACCGGCCCAACACCCTGCTCGTGGCCGTGGACAACACCTTCCCCAACGAGATCGGCACCGGCGGAATGCTCCGACCGGCGCTGATTTACACGCCGAAACCGTAGTTGGCAGAAGTGATCAGAAAACCGTTGGTTCAAGTGCGGATCGCGACGGATCAACGCAGATAGGAACGGGGACTTCACCAGTCCGGGGTTCAGCCAGCCGGCGCGGCGGCGGAGTCCGGGTACCCCCTGTCACAGTTCGAAACCGGCAGTACATTGGTGGGCATCTTGACAGCAAATTAGGCGGGCATCATGATGCCAACCATGCGAACCACCGTGACCTTGGAGAAAGATGTTGAACGGCTGCTGCGCGACGCGATGCATCGTTCACGGAAATCTTTCAAACACACTCTCAACGCCGCGTTGCGGACCGGTCTGGGCGGAAAGACCGCGCCGACAAAGGCGAAGCGATTTGTCGTCGAAGCCCGGCCGCTAGGCTTGCGTGCGGGCATTGATCCCGCCGGTTTCAATAAATTGGCGGATGATTTCGAGGTGGATGCGTTCCTGGAGAAACACGCGCGAACCAAGAAGTCATGATCGTCCCGGACATCAATCTGCTGCTGTACGCTTACGATGCGGATTCTCCGTTTCACGCCAAGGCAACGGCGTGGTGGCAGGGGTGTCTGTCGGGCGGGGAGCCGGTGGGGCTGCCGCCGGTGGTGCTGTTCGGCTTCCTGCGAATCAGCACGAGCGCGCGTGTGTTCAAGAATCCGATGACTCCCGCCGAGGCGGCGCAGCACATCCGTTCCTGGCTGGTGCAACCCGTCGCGCAGATTCTGGAACCGCGGAGTGATCACATCGAGCCAGTGCTCAATTCGCTGGAGAAACTCGGCACGGCGGGAAATCTGGTGACCGACGCGCAAATCGCCGCGCTGGCAATCGAGCACGGCGCCACCCTCCACACGAACGACACGGACTTCATGCGGTTCACCGGCTTGCGCTGGTTTAATCCTCTGACCGGTGCGGCCAGCGCGAAGCTGCGCCGGGCTTGAGGCCGGGCCGAACCGTGCCTGCGCCAAAACCGCAGCCTTGCGCATTGCTCTTCGGCTCCCCCGCATCGCAACTTCGAAAACGTCAGTCGCATCGGCAACGAACGCGAACGGCGCGGAACGCTCGGAGTTCCGCGTTTACGCGGCGGGCGGATGTCGAGGCAAGGCGCGTGGATTCCCTCGCGCCCCCGGACCGCCTGAAGGCGGGACTCCAAACCAAGGACTGGCGGGACGCAGGCACAATCCGATCCGTCTTTTCCTCAGGCACCTGAAAACGTCCGGCACGCTCGCACCCGAACTCAACCGCGATGAACTCCCAGCGGATGCGAGGGCGTACCCAGCCACGCCCCGGGGCGTGCTCCCCGAACTCGGCGTTCGACACGCGGTGACACCCCTCACGCGCGCGGGTGCGCCTGGTCGTAGATGGCTTTGAGGCGGCCGGTGGTGAGATGGGTGTACACCTGGGTAGTCTGCAACTGCGCGTGGCCGAGGAGTTCCTGGACGCTGCGGAGGTCGGCGCCGGCGTTGAGCAGGTGCGTTGCGTAGCTGTGGCGGAGTTTGTGGGGCGTGAGTTGGGGATCGAGGCCGGCGGCGGCGAGGTAGCGCTTGAGGCGCAGTTGGATCACGCGCGGGGAGACGGCCTGGGGTTTGTCGCGGCCCGCTTGGAACACGGCGTCGGCGAGGCCCGGCGGAGTGGGGAGCGATTTCCAGTAGCGGCGGATGGCGTTGAGCGCGGGGACGCCGATGGGCACCTGGCGTTCCTTGCGGCCTTTGCCGAGGACGCGCACGAGCTGCTCGGGCCAGTTGAGGTCGCCGCCGCGCATCCCGGCCAGTTCGGAAATGCGCAGGCCGCACGAGTAGATGGTTTCGAGGATCGCGACGTCGCGGAGGAAGACGGTGTCGTCCACGGCGGGGGCGTCGGCTTCGCGCGCGGCTTGGGCGGCGGCGAGTTCGTCGAGCGGGGCGCGGAGGAGCGCGATCATTTGCGGGATGGTCAGGAATTTCGGCAGGCGCTGTTCGAGCTTGGGCAGCGCGAGATTTTTGATCGGCAGGCTCGTGACGACGCCGCGGCGCAGCAGGAATTTGTAGAATGATTTCAAGGCCGAGGAGCGCAGGCGGACGGCGGCGCGGCCCAATTCGCTTCGCCCAAGGAAACGGAGATAGCTGCGGAAATCCTCGCGCTCGAGCAGGGTCCAGTCGGGCGGCGAGTGGCGATGTTCCTGATGCCACACGGCGAACTCGCGGAGCGCGTGCTCGTAGTTGCGCGTGGTGTAGGCGGAAGCCGTGCGCTCGGAGCGGAGGTGGGTGAGGAACGCTGCGACGTGCTCGTCGCGGGGCGGGGGCGCGGCGTCCGGGTGGGGCGGTGAGGTGTCAGGATTCATGCGTTGGCAGGGCGCGTCTGTCCCCAGCGCGCCGCGGGTGTGGGGCAGGCATCCTTGCCTGCCGGTTCACGGGGCATCCCTGCCCCGTGTTCCCGGTTCCGCCTCGTCGCAGCGAGGAACGGACGGGACGGATGCCGCCCGAACCGTCAAGGCTGGGAGCCTGACCCACAGGACCGCCGCGCTCCGCCTCCTCACGTCGGCGGCTACAGCACCTACACCTCGTCGCGGTCGGGGAACTCGAACTCGACCTTTTTCTTTTTCACCACGAGGTACGCGCTGAACGGCTTGCCGGCGCGCGAGATGAACTTGGTCTGCAAATCCGAGCGTCCGCTGGCGAGCAGTTTGGCCGCCTGCGCGCGATCGATCGGGAGCTGGCAGATGACTTTGCCGATTTTGAAGAGGCACTTTTTCGCGTCGGCCTGCGTGTTTTCGCAGACGTAGCTCTCGGGGCCTTCCATGACTTTCCCGCCGCACTTCGGGCATTTGCCGAGCGAGGTCTGGCCGGTGAAATCAATTTTCACCGCCGGTTCGGTGGACTTGGCCGCGCGGCCCTTGCCTTTGAATTCGCGCGGCGCGAACTCGAATTTCACCCCGCCATCCTTGAGCACGAGGAACGCCTCGAATTTGCGGTTCGTCTTCTTCGACACGAAGCCCTTGAGCAAATCCGTCTTGCCGCCCGCGAGCAGTTTCGCCGCCTGCGCGCGGTCGATCTCCTGCTGCAAAATCACGCGCCCGGTGCGGAAGTCGCACTTGCGATCTTTGCCCGTCGCGTGTTCGCAGGTGTAGTTCATGCCCGACTCGAATACGCGGGCCTTGCACTTGGGACAGGTGCCGACCGGTTCGTGCCCGGTGAAATCCACAGCCACGGCGCCTTCCGCCGAGTCGTCCTGCTTGTCGCCGAAATCGAACTCGAGCTTGTTCTCGGCATTGAGCTTGAGCATCGAGGCGAAGGGAAAACCCTGGCGGCTGCGAAAGCCCTGCAGCGGCCCGAGCTTGCGTTCGCGGATGAGCGTCTCGACCTCGGCGGCCTCCATGATTCGCCCGGAGAGAAACTTCGGCAGGCTGAAATCGCACTTCGGGCACTGGAAGCGCCGGTAGTTTTCCTTCACCGCCGCGCCGCATTTCGGGCACGGCGTCTTGAGGTCGCCGTAATCGCCGGGGACATCCTCGCCGGGATACGCCTTGGTCGCGTCCACGATGCGGCGCGTCACGTCCGCGATCTCGTTCATGAACACGGCGCGTGACAATTTGCCGTGCTCCATCTGGCGCAGCTTGAACTCCCAGTCGCCGGTTAGCTCGGGTTTGGACAGTTCCTGAATCCCGAGGCCGTTGAGCAGTGCGAGCAACATGAAGGCCTTGCCGGTCGGTTGCAGTTCGTTGCCATTGCGGTGCAGATATTCCTCGGTGACGAGGCCCTCGATGATCGAGGCGCGCGTGGCCGGCGTGCCGAGGCCGCGCTCGCTCATGGCCTCGCGCAATTCCTCGTCGTCCACCAGTTTGCCCGCTCCTTCCATCGCGCTGAGCAGCGTGGCTTCCGAGTAACGCGGCGGCGGTTTGGTCATCGCCGAGCGCAGTTCGATGTCGCGGGTCTTGACCTTTTCGTTCGGCTGCACGGGCACGAGATTCGTGCCGCTTTCCTCGCCCTCGGCCACGACGGCCGCTTCCTTGCCGTACACTTCGAGCCAGCCGGGCTTGATCAAAACCTTGCCCTCGGTCTTGAACGGCTCGCCCTCGACGCGCGTGATGCGCGTCGTCACGAGATGCTCCGCCGCCGGATAAAACACCGCGAGAAAGCGCCGCGCGACGAGGTCGTAAATCTTGTGCTCGATCTCGTTCAACCCGTGCGGGGTCACGTTGGTCGGGATGATCGCGAAGTGATCACTGACCTTCGCGTTGTTGAAGATGCGCTTGTTCGGCCGCACCCAGCCCTGGTTGAGAATCGTGTCCGCAAACGCGTCGTAGGCCGAGCCGTGCATCGTCTCGAGCACGCCCCGCACGGTGGGGATGTAATCCTCGGGCAACGCGCGCGAATCGGTACGCGGATAGGTGAGCACCTTGTGGCGTTCGTAGAGCGCCTGTGCGACCTGGAGCGTGCGCGTGGCGGAGAGGCCGAAGCGCTTGTTCGCGTCGCGCTGGAGGCTGGTGAGATCGAACAGCAACGGCGAGAGCTGCGTGGTGGGCTTGCTCTCTTCGGTGACGATGCCGGGCTTGCCCTGACACTTGGCGCGGATGGCCGTCGCACGCGCCTGATCCCACAGGCGCTCGGGGCGCAGACCGTCGTCGAGATTGTCCTTGGTCGCGGCGGGCTTGACGAATTTCTCATCGAACCAGCGCCCCGGATAACTGCCCGCCGCGCAATCAAAGGTGGCGTGCAATTCCCAATAAGCCCGCGGCACGAACTTGCGGATGCGGTCTTCGCGCTCGACGAGGATCGCCAGCGTCGGCGTCTGCACGCGGCCCACGGTGGTCTTGTTGAAGCCGCCGCCCTTCGAGTTGAAGGCCGTCATGGCGCGCGTGCCGTTGATGCCGATGAGCCAGTCCGCCTCGCTGCGGCAGGTGGCGGCGTCGGCAAGCGGGCGCAAATCCTTGTCGGTCCGCAAATGCTGGAAGCCGTCGCGAATCGCCGCGGGCGTCATGGATTGCAACCACAGGCGTTGGAGCGGTTGCTTGGCCCCCGCGTACTGAATGATGTAGCGGAAAATCAGCTCGCCCTCGCGCCCGGCGTCACAGGCATTGATGAGGCGGTCCACGTCCTTTCGCTTGAGCAGCTTCTGGAGCGTCTTGAGTTTCGGGAGACTCTTCTCGCGCGGCAGCAGGTCGAAGTGCGGCGGGATGACCGGCAGATTGGGCAGGCTCCACTTGCCCTTCTTGGCCTCGAAGGCCTCGGGACAGGCGATTTCCAAGAGATGCCCGACCGCCGAAGCGACCACGTATTGGTCGCTTTCGTAATGGTCGTCCTCTTTTTTGCAGCCCCCGAGCGCCTTGGCGATGTCGGCCGCGACGGACGGTTTCTCCGCGATGACGAGTGCTTTTCCCATGATGATTTGTAGCCGGTTAATCGACCGTTCCCGCAAAATTGAACACGGGTTTCTCTGGAGCGCGGCGGAAAGTGTCGAGAAAAATGTGCAAACAGCGCGAGGGCAGACAGACTTTCGTCCGGTTTCATTTTGCCGGCGCGACGGTGTTTCTCGGATCACCCGCTGGAATCAAGATCGGGCGCGCGGCTCGACCCCAAGCCTCACCTCCGATTCTCACTGTTCATTCGAGCGTCAAGACGTCGGGTTTGGAATGGCAGGAAAACGCGATCCGCGAAAAAGGACCGGCGGCTCGTCAGCCCCAATCCCGAGCCGGCTGAAGGAGCAGACGCAGAAACCAAAACACGGCAGCGATGGGAACCACGCAGAGGGCAGTGGCGGCGGTCCAACTCCCGGTGGGCTTGGCGATCGGTGGGTGCTCCGTGCTCGCGACGCGCGTCAGCCGCGCCGCACCGTCCTCCCCGTCCACTTCAGAAACCGCCACCAACGGCCAAATCAGGGCGTAATCGGTTGCCAAGCCTGAAATCCTCGCGCAACACTTTGCCCGTTGTGAATCCGTTCCTCCGCTCCCTGCTCGCTGTCGTAACCTTGGTGATCGTCGCCATGGCGCAAACTCTCCCGCTCGCGGGCGCCCCGCCCGCGGGCGATAACGCCGCCTTCGCGTCCCAGACCGCACCGGCCATGTTGCTCGCCGGCCAGACCAACCTCGTCACCGTGCGCATGGTCAATCGCGGAACCACGACGTGGCGCGCCGCGGACCATTATTTCCTCGGCTCCATGAACCCGGCAGACAACCTCATCTGGGGATTCAATCGCGTCTCGTTGTCCGCCGAGGTCGCGCCCGGACAGACCGCCGCCTTCCATTTTGAAATCGTCGCGCCGCTGGCGGCCGGCAGCTACGGCTTGCAATGGCAGATGACCCGCGAGGGCCGGGGATTTTTTGGGCAGCCGAGCAGCAACGCGTCCATCCGCGTGCTATCCGCCGAAGCCCCGGACCGCGCGCTCGACCGCCAGTCCCTCCCGCTCGCGCGGGCCGATCCCCTCACCAACGACGCCGTCTTCATCTCCCAAACCGTCCCCACGCTGCTGCCCATCGGCGGCATCGCGCCCGTCACGATCACCGTGCGCAACACGGGCACGACGACGTGGAATGAAACCGCGCGCTACCGTCTCTGCGCCATCAATCCGATCGACAACCGCACCTGGGCCGCCCGCCGCGTTTTTCTCCGTAGCCCCGTGCCGCCGGGTGCCAGCTACACGTTTTCGTTTCCCATCACCGCCCCCACCGTCGCCGGCAGCTACAATTTCCAATGGATGATGCTGCAGGAAGCCGTCGGCCGCTTCGGCCTACCCACGCCCAACGTCGTCATCCAAGTCACCGACACCACCGCCCCGCCGCCGAGTTTCACCCACCAACCTGCCAACAGAACCGTCGCCGCCGGAACCGCCGCCGAATTCACCGCCGTCGCGTCCGGCACGCCCTCGCCGGCGTTGCGCTGGCAAAGCAAAGCCCCGGCGGCCGCCGATTTTTCGGACGTCGCTGGAGCCAACTCCGGCACGTTCGTCACGCCCGCGCTGCTCCTCGCCGACAACGGCACGCAATTTCGTTGCGTCGCCACCAACGCCGCCGGCAGCGCCACCAGCGCGGTCGCCACGGTGTCAGTGACCGTGCCGGGCATTCCACCAGGCTTCACGTTGCAACCGCTCAACAAAACTGTCGTGGCCGGCGCTACCGCAGAATTCACTGCCGCCGCGTCCGGCACGCCGCCGCCGACCTTGCGCTGGCAAAGCAAAGTCCCCGGTGCGCCAGATTTTTCGGACCTCGCCGGCGCGATCGACGCTACGTACGTCACGTCCGCGCTGCTCCTCGCCGACAACGGCACGCAATTCCGCTGCGTCGCCGCCAACTCCGCCGGCACCGCCACCAGTGCGGTCGCGACGGTGACCGTGTCCGGCAGCGCGCCGAGCTTCACGCTGCAACCCACCAACGCCAGCGTGTTCGAGGAACAGACCGCCACCTTCACCGCCGCCGCCGCGGGCACGCCCGCGCCGACTTTGCAGTGGCAGAGCAAAGCCGCCGGGGCCGGCCAGTTTGCTGACATTGCGGGGGCCACCACCGGAACCTATGTCACGCCCGCCCTGACCGTCGCGGACCACAACTCCCAGTTCCGGTGTCGTGCGAACAACGCGGCTGGCACGGCGTACAGTGCCGTCGCGACCCTCGTCGTCAGCAACAGCCCGCCCGGTTTCAAACGGATTCATCCGAAGATGGAACTGCAGACCGGGGACACCGTGGTGTTCCTCGGCGACAGCATCACCTACCAGGCATTGTACACGCAGTATTTCGAGGACTTCGTTTACACGCGGTTTCCCGACCGGCGCATCCTCTTCCGCAATGCCGGCGTCGCGAATGACCGCGCCACCAACGCCCTCGTACGCTTCAACGACGACATCGCCGCCTTCCGGCCGAAATACGTCACCCTCCTCCTCGGCATGAACGACGGAGGCTACCGCGATTTCGACAAACCCACCTTCGACACCTACCAGCGGAACATGGGCACCCTGTTCGACCGCATCGCCCAGCTCGGCGCGGTCGCCGTCCCCATCACGCCCACCATGCACGACGGCCGTGCCGCCCGGATGCGCAACACCCCTTCCGAACCCCGCGACACCCTCTACAACGGCGTGCTCGGCCTCTACGGAGCCTGGCTGCGCGAAGCCGCCTTCACCCGCGGCCTCGGCTTTGCGGATGTGTACTCGCCGCTCAACCACGCCACCACTGACGGCCGCAAAACGGACGCTTTTTTCACGCTGATCCCCGACGGCATTCATCCCGACCCGCCGGGCCACGTCATCATGGTTGTCGCGCTGCTCGCCGACCTCGGCCTGTGCAGCCCGGTCAGTTCCATCTTGATCCAGGATAAAGCCGGCCAACTCACCGCCACCGCCGACAACGGCCAGCTCGCCGACTTCAGCGCCGGCGACAAAATTAGTTTCACCTTCACCGCCAACGCGCTGCCCTGGGTGCTCCCCGCGGAGGCCCGCCCCAGCTACCGACGCGCCTGCGCTGGCACCAGCCACAGCCTCGAAAAAATCACCGTCCAAAATCTCGCGCCTGGCACCTACGAACTCCGCATCGACGGCACATCCGTCGGCGCCTATTCCGACAGCCAGCTCGCCATCGGCATCGAACTCCAGGAAAACGAACTGACCCCGCAGTTCCAACAAGCCCTCCGCGTCGCCCAGTTCAACAAAGACAAGAACGCCAACGCCGTCCGCCCGCTCCGCAAATGGTGGGAACAACTGCGCGACAAACGCCTCGAACTCGACAAAGCCATCGCCGAGCACGATCCCAATCTGCCCGCCAAGCGCGCCGCGTTCGCCGCCTGGCTGCTCACCTTCCAATCCGGCGTCGCCACGCTGCAAACCCTCGTCACCAGCTTCGAGGACCAGATCTATCAGGCCAACCAACCCCCGCCCCGCCGCTACGAACTGCTCCGCGTGAACCCCGCCGCACGCACGCGCTGATCCGCTGACCGGCACATCCGGCGCGCAGGGCTCGCGCCGCTTCACCACCCGAACGTCGCCGCGCCGACGAACGCACCCGGAGCGAACCATCCTCAAGTGGCATAAATGCCCCGCTCCCGCCGCGCCGGACGCCCCGCCCGGCACCACCAACTTCGCCCTGCACCTGTGGGGAAAACTTCCCCGACGCTTGGCTTGACGCGCCCCCTTCAACCCGTAGTTTCCGCCAAGTTTTTTCCCGATCCGGACCTGACATTTCGGTGCGGGGACAACCAATCAACGATCCAAACGAAACGCAGCAACACGCAACGAAATGAAAAAAACCGCCCTCAGCCTCGCCAGTCTCGGATTGCTCGCCGGCACCTTGTCGGCCGCTGATTCCGCCCCGGCCCTCAAGACCGAGCAGGACAAGGTTAGCTACAGCATCGGCCTCAACATCGGCCGCAACTTCAAATCGCAGGGCATCGACGCCAATCCCGACCTCGTCGGCGCGGCCATTCGTGACGTGCTCAAAGGCAACAAGCCCCTGCTCACCGAAGAGGAAGCCATGGCGGTCCTCGGTAATTTCCAGAAAGAAATGCGCGCCAAGCAAATGGCCAAGGCCTCCGAATCCGGCGACAAAAACAAGAAGGAAGGCGCCGCCTTCCTCGCCGCCAACAAGCTCAAAGACGGCGTCAAGACCACCGCCAGCGGCCTGCAATACAAAGTCATCAAGGCGGGCACCGGCAAAATCCCCAAGGCCACCGACACCGTGAAAACACACTACGCCGGCACGCTCATCGACGGCACCGAATTCGACAGCTCGATCAAGCGCGGCGAACCCGCCACCTTCCCCGTGGGCGGCGTCATCAAGGGCTGGACCGAAGCCCTGCAGCTCATGCCTGTCGGCTCCAAATGGCAGCTATTCATCCCCGCCGACATCGCCTACGGCGAACGCGGCGCCGGCCAGGCCATCGGACCCAACGCCACCCTCATCTTCGACATCGAGCTCCTGAGCATCGAACCCGGCGAAGGCAAGTAAGCCCCCGTCAATCCATCTCCCCGCTTCGCAAACAGCGGCCCTCACCGGCCGCTGTTTTGTTTTTTCCCTCGACCTTCCCCGCGCGCGCCACGCCGCCGAGTCGTCCCGCCGGCGGCGTGAACTGCACCAGTCCCCCGGCCCTCTTTTCCGTCGTGAGCTCGGCACGATGACCCTGAAAACGCCAGTCGCGGGGCACCACGAACGACACCAAAGGCGCGAAAACAATGGCCCCATCGTGGTGCGGCGGCACCCGCTTCCCTAACCTGCACCCGACGCCGTCCACACGGCGCTTCACAGCGAACAGCACGGCCAGCCCACCTCCGCGCCCGACGCGCTTCTCGCGCACCTTGGCGCCGAACTCAACCGCACCGAAATCCATTACCCCGGAACCACGCGGCACCGGTGCCTCGGCACCTTGCAGTCATCTACTTTCCCCACTGGTCAGGATCTCTGAAACTGCCGCGGATGAGGACGCCTCGGATCCGAATCCAACAGAGACCAATGCGGCTTGGTAATTGGCGGGCCGGATGGCGAACGGAGGTTTTTTGCCAGAGCCTGGGCTTCTAGCGTTTCGAGCTTGGGGTGGTTTGGCGGCTTTCCCTGCCAGACAGTGAGAAAATGCGGTGCCAGCCCAGCAGCAACTTCGTCCGTTCGGCTGCAAGAACCCCCGGCGTTATTGGTGCGCTCGGCAGGACTCGAACCTGCAACCTTCTGATTCGAAGTCAGAAGCTCTATCCAATTGAGCTACGAACGCATCCGAAAATACCCGCGCGGACCGGGCGGCCCGGGCGGATCACGGGGCGGAGAGTGGGGAGTTCTCTTTGTTTCGACAAGCCCCGAGACGTTTAAGTTCCTCGCAGCCGCCGGTGATCTGCAGGCGCTGGGATTTCATGGAGAAACCCAGCTTGCGGCTTATCTCCGATTCGAGCGCCTCGATTTTCTCGCTCTCGAACTCGACGATTTTGCTGCAATCCGAGCAGATGAGGTGGTTGTGGTGCGGATGCTCGGCGTAGTTCGGGTCATAGACCTTGTGGTCTTTGCCGAAGTCCATTTCGTGGACGAGGCCGCTCTCGGTGAGCAGCGGCAGGGTGCGATAGACGGTGGCGCGAGAGACGGTGGGGTCGCGGCGGCGCGACCAGTCCAGGAGTTCCTCCGCGGTGAAGTGCTGTTCGGTGCCGAAGACGGTGTCGATGATCGCCTGGCGCTGGGTGGTGAGCCGGAGGTTTTTCTGTTCCAGAAACTGGAGGAATTTTTCTTTGGCGTCGGACTTGGCTTGCGCAGGCATGGCGGGAGTGTGGTTGGGCCTCGAAGTCACGTCAACGCGGTGCCGCGCAGGGGGCGAAGCTCAAAGGATAAAGCTCAAAGCTCAAGGGAAGGACCAAGGAGCAAGGACCAATCGGAGCGGCGGACCTTTGATGCCGGGGGAAAAACAGCAGCGCGTCCCCTGATCGACCACGGTCGGCGCTTGCGAACGCACCCCTCTCATTCGCGCCCGGCATCACAGACTGCGTGAAAAGTCCGCAGAAGGCCAGTAGCCGCCGACGTGAGAAGGCGGATTTCCATGCATTTCGCGTGAGTCCCATCCGCCTCCTCACGTCAGCGGCCAGGTTTTCGCGCAGTCTGTTTAGCTGGGTGTTGGCGACGGAGCGGTCTCCACTCGCTTCAGCGGTTTTCCGCACGCAACGGGAAAAACCGTTAAAACGGTTTTCGCGACATCCTCCCGTCAACACCCGGCTGAAGCCGGGTGCTAATGAGAGGGGAAGCAGTACGCGGCGGCACGGGTACTGGCTCCGGCTCGTTACCTCCAATAACTCCGGACCGCACGCTGCGCCTGGTGCTTGGCGCTTGCTGCTTCCCTTGAGCTTTGAGCTTTGAGCTTTGAACTTCATCCCCTCGGTTCGCGCGACGCCAGCATTGATGTGCGCCTTCCGCCCACGGCTACTTTTTCTCCACGATCCACACGTTGCGATAGAAGACCGGGTTGCCGTGGCCCTGGAGTTGGATGGCGCCGGGTGTGGGTTTTTCGGGCGCGCCGCCGCCGGTGGGTCCGGGAATTTCGTACTGCTCGTGAATGAGCACGCCGTTGTGTTTGACGGTGGCGATGGCGTTCTTGGTTTTCTTTCCGGCGTCATCGAAGCGCGCGGCGGTGAAGTCGATGTCGTAGGTCTGCCAGCTCAGGGGCGGGAAGCACATGTTCACACGGGGCGCGGCCTTCGTGTAGATGCCGCCGCATTCGTTGTTGAGGCCCTTCAAGCCGAAGGAGTCGAGCACCTGCACTTCGTAGCGGTCCTGCATGTACACGCCGCTGTTGCCGCGGCCCTGCCCGCGCGCGAATGGCCGGAAGGGCAGAAGGAATTCAACGTGCAGGGTGAAATCGCCGAAGAGCTGTTTGGTCTTGCTGCCGGAGGCCAGGAGATTTCGCTTGTCGGTGTGCCCACCAGCCCACGCATCGGCGTTCGAGCCGTCGAAGAGAACCACCGCGCCGACGGGCGGCTTGGCCCCGGCGGTGGGGCTTTCCCGGAGGATTTTTTTCAAAGTGAAACTGGCACCCGCATCGGTCTTGCCGGTGAGCGTGGTGCCGTCGGTGATTTCGGCGGAATAGCCTTTGCCGTCCGCGGTGGCGAAGGTCGTTTTGCGGTCGGCGGTCGCGCCGTCGATTTCAATCTTGGCCTGGCCATCCCAACCCGCGCCGGGCAGTCCGCCCTGATGAAACACGGCGCGAAAACGCTCGTTGCCGAGGGCGATTACCTGGACGCCGAGTTTTTCCCCGACGTATTCGCCCTGCACTTGGAAGTCCGCCCCGGCGTCCTTGGCCTCCAGAAATGTGTCGTCCCGTTTCGCCTCGGCGGCGCGGGCGGACAGCGCGGTCAGCAGGCTGGCCACGGTGAGGGTGCAGAGGAGCGATCGGCGGGTGATGGAAGTGACTGTAGCATTCATAGAATGGCGCGGAGTAAATGGCGAAGCGGTGGGGTTGTCCATCCCGGAGTCGGCCGACGGCGCCGGCCCGAAAGACCGGCGGTTGTCGGTGACAAACAGCGAGCGATTGCGCGCCGAGTTGCACGGAATCGTGCGGCAACCGCGGAGTGCGGCCGTCCCCGGCCGCAGCGACATCCACGCGCACGGGAGTTTGAAATCGGGCTGCATCCCACTCCGCTCCACCCCGCAGCGCCCGAGGACGGGCGCACTCCGACGCCGCCGCGGAGTGCGGCCGTCCCCGGCCGCAGCGACGTCCGCGCGCACGGGAGTTTGAAATCGGGCTGCATCCCCCTGCGCTCCATCCCGCTGCGCCCGAGGACGGGCGCACCCTGCGAAACTGCGGCTATCACTCCTTGATTCCACCGGTTCCGCTGTTAGCGTCCGCCGCCCATGATTGCAACGCTGTCTCTTCTCCGGTCCCGCCACGCGCTCGCGCTGGCGTTTTCACTCGCTTTTGTCGCGCTGTTTTCGCCAGCCGCCACCGCCGCCGAGGTGGGGAAAGCCACCGGTGGCCCCAAAGTTTCCGGCCCCTCCGATGAAGGCGAAACCGCCATCAAACGCTTCAAGGTCGCGCCCGGCCTCAAGGTCGATCTCTGGGCCGCCGAGCCGCTGCTCGCCAATCCCGTCGCCATCACGGTCGATGAAAAGGGCCGCTGGTATGTCGCCGAGACCTTCCGCCACAGCGACGGCGTGCCGGACATTCGCGGCCACATGCACTGGCTCGAACAGGAACTCGCCGCCAAAACCATCGCCGACCGCCTCGCGATTCTGAAAGGTGATCCCAAGATCAACCTCGCCACCTTGTCGAAGGAAACCGACCGCGTGCGCCGCGTGTGGGACAGCACCGGCAGCGGGCGCGCCGACAAAGCCACGGTCTTCGCCGAAGGGTTCAACGACCCGCTCGACGGCATCGGCGCGGGCCTGCTCGCGCGCAAGGGCAACATTTATTTCACCTGCATCCCCGACCTCTGGCTACTCCAGGACACCAAGGACACCGGCGTCGCCGACGTGAAAAAATCCCTCTCGCGCGGCTACGGCGTGCGCACCGCGTTCATCGGCCACGATCTCCACGGCCTGCGCATCGGACCCGACGGCAAGCTCTATTTCACCGTCGGCGACCGCGGGGCCAACGCGACTGCGATTGACGGCAGCAAGGTGGCCACGCCGGAAATGGGCGCGGTGTTCCGCTGCAATTTCGATGGCTCGGAACTCGAGGTCTTCTGCACCGGCCTGCGCAATCCGCAGGAACTCACCTTCGACAAATTCGGCAACCTCTGGACCGCCGACAACAATTCCGACGCCGGCGATCCCGCGCGCTGGGTGTATCTCGTCGAGGGCGCGGACAATGGCTGGCGCGTCGGCTGGCAGTTCATCAACCAGCCCAACGCCCGCGGCCCGTGGCTCGCCGAACGCCTCTGCTACCCGCACTTCGAGGGCCAGGCCGCCTACCTCGTCCCGCCCGTCGCGATCCTCGGCAACGGCCCCTCCGGCATCACCTGCGACACCGGCACCGGCCTGCCCGAGCAGTATAGAGACCGCTTCTTCGTCGCCAATTTCAGCGGCGGCCCCGGCAACAGCGGCATCTTCTCCGTCTCCGTCACGCCCAAGGGCGCGGGCTTCGAAATGAACAAGCCCGACCAGCTCATCTGGAACATCCTCGCGACCGACGTCGAGATCGGCGTCGATGGCGGCGCGTACGTTTCCGACTGGGTCAACGGCTGGCCCAAGCCCGGCAAGGGCCGCATCTACCGCATCCACGATCCCGCCGTGTCCGCCTCCGCGCTCGTGCGCGAAACGCAGAAGCTCATCGCCGATGGCATGGACTCGCGCCCCGTCGCCGAGTTGGCGCAACTGCTCGCGCACGCCGACATGCGCGTGCGACGCGAGGCGCAGTTCGCCCTGGCGGAAAAAGGCGCGGCCGGACTCCCGGCGCTCGCTTCCGTCGCCGCGGCCAACGCAAACCAACTCGCCCGCCTGCACGGCATCTGGGGCCTCGGACAAATCGCCGCCGCGTCGTTGCGCAAATCCGGCACCGCCGATGCCGCGAGCATCGCGCCCCTCCTCCCGCTGCTGAATGACAGCGATGCCGAAGTGCGCGCCCAGGCCGCCAGGGTGCTCGGCAATGCCCGCGCCGCGGCGGCCTTCGATGGTTTGCTAAAACTCGTGGCCGACCCGAATCCCCGCACCCGCTCGCTCGCCGCCATCGCCATCGGCAAGCTCGGCCGCAAGGAAGCCGCGCCCGCGCTCTTCCGCGTCCTGCGCGACGCCGACGACAAAGACCCCGCGCTGCGCCACGCCGCCGTGCTCGGCCTCGTCGGCAGCGGCGACCTCGCGGCGCTCACCGCGGCGACCACTGATTCCTCCCGCGCCGCCCGTCTCGGTGCGGTCGTCGCGCTGCGCCGGCTGAAAAATCCCGCTGTCGCAAAATTTCTCGCCGACGCCGATCCGCTGGTCGTCGCCGAGGCCGCGCGCGCGATCAACGACGAGTCGATCACGGCTGCATTTCCCGAACTCGCCGCCCTCGCGGCGAAGGCCAGCCAGCTCGCTGCGCTTCCCGAAGGCACGAAGGAAAAGCCCGGCCCGCGCGACGCCATCCTGCGCCGGGTGCTCAACGCCAACCTCCGCCTCGGCACGCCCGCCGCCGCCACCGCGCTCGCCACGTTCGCCGCCACCGCCACCGCGCCCGAAGCCCGCCGCCTCGAAGCCCTCCAACATCTCGGCGACTGGACCGCGCCCGCGAACATTGACCGCGTCACGGGCCTCTACCGCCCGCTCGCCGCGCGCGACGCCGCCACCGCACAGGCCGCGCGTCCGGTGATCAATGAGCTTGTAAAATCTCCCTCCGCCGCCATCCGCGCCGCCGCGACCAAGGTCGCCATCCGCCTCAATTTTGGCGGGGCCGATCTCGATCTGCTCGCCATCGTCGCGAACACCGCGGCCGGTTCCGATGCCCGCGTCGATGCCCTCAAAGCCATGAGCACGCGCAACGACGCGCGCCTGCCTCAAGCCCTCCAGCTTGCCCTCAAGGACAAGAGCGAAACGCTGCGCAAGGAAGCCACGCGCCTCCAGGCCTCGCTCAAGCCCGGCAATGCCACCGCGCAGTTGGCCGGCGTGCTCGAACGCGGCTCCGTCGGTGAAAAACAAAACGCCCTGACCACCCTCGGCGGCGTCGCCGGAGCCGAGGCGGACGCCATTCTCGGGCAGTATCTGGACCGCCTGCTCGCCGGCAAACTCGCGCCGGAACTCGAATTGGAAGTCCTTGAAGCCTGCGCCAAACGCAGCGACGCAGCCCTCAAGGACAAGCTCGCGCGCTTCGAGGCCGCCCGTCCGAAAAAGCCCGCCATCGCCGGCTTCCGCGAATGCCTCACCGGCGGCAACGTGGCAGAAGGCCGCAAGATTTTCCTCGAACGCGCCGAGGCCTCGTGCGTGCGCTGTCACAAACTTGGCGACGAAGGCGGCGAGGTCGGCCCCGTGCTCGACGGCATCGGTGCCAAGCAGAAGCGCGAGTACCTCCTCGAATCCATTGTCGATCCCAACGCGACCATCGCGCCCGGCTTCGACAGCTTCCTCGTCGTGCTCAAGGACGGCCGCAGTTTTGCGGGCGTGCTCAAGAGCGAGACGCCCACCGAACTCGTTCTCAACTCCCCCGAGGACGGCATCATTAAAATCGCCAAGGCCAACATCACCAAGCGCGAGAAAGGCCAGTCCGCCATGCTCGCCGAGCTGGCCAACGTCCTCTCCAAACGCGACCTCCGCGACCTCGTCGAGTTCCTGTCGTCGCTGAAGTAAATCCCTTGTAGGAGACGACGTAAGGAGACTCTAACCTTTTCCCCGCGAGCAGGCCGCAGACGGCTGCGAGCTGAGAGTGGAACGAAGGCGTCTTTTCATCACGCCCCTTGCAGGAGACGACGTAAGGAGATTCCGGGCGCCACGACAGCTTGGCATGCGGCATCGGACCCGAAATGCCGAAAGGGGAAGGCGGCGGGAAGTTCCGGCAGCGACCCGGTGTGACTCGCAAAATCTTCCCCACGATTCTGCCTCTAATGATTTTGTTCCAATCCTCATTCTGTATTCCGGGTCGGCGCTCGCGGGGCGGGGAGTGCTCAGAATCATTAGAGGCAAGATCATGGGGAGAAGTGAATGAGGGACGTGCGTTGGCAGACGCTAACCCGGATATTTCATGGCCCCATTGCCGCAGGCGGCCACCCGCCCTTGTAGCGCAGGTTTCCAAACCTGCTGTGTCGCCGACTTCCAAGTCGGCAGGGTGTCGGTCTCGCCGGGCGCGCCGCGGCTTTAGAAACCTTCGATACAGCAGGCTTGGAAGCCTGCGCTACAAAATGAGCATGAAATATCCGGGCTAACTCCTTCCCCGAACGCAGGCCGTGAACTGCTGCGGGCTGCGCCTGGAATGGAGATGGTTTTCCATGACGCCCAAACCGCCAATTCCGGAGGAGAGCGGCGGCAGGTTCTTGGCTTCTTCTGCCTGACACGCTGCTCGCGAAGAAAAAGTTAGAGTCTCCTTACGTCGTCTCCTACAAGACGCCGCGCTATTTCCCCACCGGTTTCGGTGCGGCGGTCGCGCCCTTTTCCGCGGCGTCGCTGCGGGCCTGAGCCTTGGCTTTGATCTCGGCCTTCACTTTCTCCAGGCGCGCGGGCCAGGTGAAAGTCGGCGCGGTGGCGGGATCGTAGCCGGCGAGATGATCGCGGAGGCGCGTGGCGGGCTTCGTGTATTTCAACACCGTGTCGCCGAAGACTTCGCGGCAGAGCGCGGCGAGGCCGGGATCGTATTCGAGCAGCAGGGCGCGGGTGTTCACATGATTGTGGTCGTGATCGTTTTTGCGGTTGTTGTCGAACCACGACTGCACGCCCTCGGCGAAGTACTCGTGATGATTCACGGAGGCGTATTTCCCTTTCCACAGGCCTGCAGTCATCGCGGCGTCGTAGGTGGCCTTCACGCGGGCATCGAAAGTTGGGTCCACGTTCACCATGCCGCGCAGGTGGATGTTATGGGCGAACTCGTGGATGAAGATGTTTTCCGCCGCATACGGATCGCCGGGGAAACCGAGCAAGTTTTCCTCGCCGCACGAACAGAGGGGATCGCGCTGCGAGCCGCCCATGCCGCGCGCGCGGGCGTCCCAGTAATCCTTGGGTTTCAG
>BJHT01000104.1 GCA_014193395.1 Verrucomicrobiota bacterium | reverse complement strand
TGCCGCCCTCTGGGCTACGAATGGGAATCCGACCCGTTGAAAAAACGATCCGCCCTTTCGCCTCTGTAGCTTGTCGCTTGAAATTTCCCTTGAGCTTTGAGCTTTGAACTTGGTCCTTTCCCCCGGCCTTTTTGCGTTCGACATCTCCCGGCTCACGCCCCGAAACTCCCGCCCCTATGAGCCAACCGCCACTCACCCTCGGCCACTCGCCCGACCCGGACGATGCCTTCATGTTTTACGCGCTCGCCAAGGACTTGATCCCGACCCACGGCCTCGCGTTTCAGCACATTTTGCAGGACATCCAGACCCTCAACGAACGCGCCACCCGCGGTGAACTCGACATCTCTGCCATCAGCATCCACGCCTACGCCTACGTGTGCGACCGCTACGCGCTGCTCCCCAGCGGCGCGAGCATGGGCGACGGTTACGGCCCGATGCTCGTGGGCAAACAGCGCTTCACCCGCGCTGAAATCGCGACCAAAAAAATCGCCGTGCCGGGCACGATGACGAGCGCCTTCCTCGCGCTGCAACTGTGGCTCGGCAAGCCCGCCAAAGATTTCAATTACGTCGTCGTCCCCTTCGATCAGATTTTCCAAACCGTGCGCTCGGGTGCCGCTGACGTGGGCCTCATCATCCACGAGGGACAGCTCACCTATCGTAACGAAGGTCTCGAATGCAGCGCCGACCTGGGCGCGTGGTGGAAGGCCGAAAACAACGGCCTGCCGCTGCCACTGGGCGGGAACGTCATCCACAAACGCCTCGCGCCCGCGCTGCGCAAAACCATCTCGGACATCCTCACCGCCAGCATCCGCTACAGCCTCGAACATCGCGCCGAAGCCGTGCAGCACGCCCTGCAATACGCCCGCGACATGGGCCGCGAGCTGGCCGATCAATTCGTCGGCATGTATGTGAATCACTGGACGCTCGACTACGGCGACGCGGGCCGCGAATCCATCCGGCGCTTCCTTTCACGCGCGCATGAACAGGGCTTGATCCCACGCCCGCCCGAGCTGGAATTTGTCGTGTGAAACTCGGGTGAGAATTGCGCTGCAAAATGAAACGCATTCCCTCGAATCCACAGCCGGAGCGCGCTCGCCCCGCCCGCGAGCACCCTTGTAGGAGACGACGTAAGGAGACTCTAACCTCCTTCTCCGCGAGCACGCCCCTCGCGCAGAAAAAGGCAGAGTCTCCTCACGTCGTCTCCTACAACTACTCGTCGCCGCGCGTCGTCTGCCTTTTGGGAAATCTCCTTCTCCTCGCCCTCTACCTCTGCACCTCCGCCCTCCTCGCCCCCGCCCGCGCTGCGACCCCGCCCGCGCCCCCCGGCGCTCCCCCGGTCCCCGCGCCGCTCCCACCCACGCGCGCACCAACCACCCTCGCCCGCTACCCGCTCGATCCCATCTGGCAACAAGCCCGCCAGCACCTCGGCGTCGCGACCACCGCAGCCAACACCAACGCCCCGCCCGCCGCGATGAAGCGGCAGAACTACCTCCCCTATCTCCAAGCCAACGCCACCTACTTCCGCCGCTTTCAGGAACCCGACGGGAGAATTCTGGATGAATTCCAATTCCGCGAAGTGCAGAACGCGACCGCCTGCTACGCGCTCGTCGCCGCGGCGCTCGTCATCAGCGGCCAGGACACCAATTTTCTCACCAGCGCCGTCCTCGCCCTGGACTACACGCTCCAGCGCATGGTCAAGCTGGATGAAAAATCCCCCGGCGCGGACCTGAGCATCGCGCCGGCAATGATCGCCTACGAATGGCTGCATCCGCTCGTCGCACCCGAACGCCGCCAGCAGTGGCAGACTCACCTCCGCGCCATCGCTCCCGACAAAGCCTATCGCGACCGCCTCACCGACGCGCGCACCCGCGTCACGAGCTACAACGTGGGCGCGCTCACCGGCGAATATCTCCGGCAATACAACGGCGTCGGCGCCCCCGCGTTCCTCTATCAGCATCTGCCCGTGCAACTGCGGAACTTCACCGTGGACGGCATGTATCGCGACACCTTCGCCCCGGTCGCCTACGACGGCATGTCGCGCCATTTCCTCGCCCAGCTCGTGTGGCACGAATACGCCGGGCCCGGCAAAGACACGCTGCTCGAACTCCTCGACCGGGGCGCGCTCACGGCGCTGCTCGCCCAATCACCCCTCGGCGAAGTCCCCACCGGCGGACGCGGTTCGCAACACCAGTGGAACGAAGCGCAGCAGGCCTTCGTCTTCGAGCTGTGGGCGACGCGCAAAAAAGCGGCCGGCGACACACTCGCCGCGCAGGCCTTCAAGCGCGGCGCGCAGTTGAGCTGGCAGTCCATCCTCCGCTGGGTGCGACCCTCGGGCGAACTCAACATCGTGAAAAACGCCTTCGATCCCGCCGCGCAGCACGGCTTCGAGAAATATTCCTCGCACTCGCATTTCAACCTCCTCACCGCGTCCATGCTCGCCCTCGCATGGCGCGTCGCCGACGACTCGATCTTCGCCACCGTCGCGCCGGCCGAAGTCGGCGGGTTCGTGTTCGAGTTGGCGGAATTTCGGAAGATCATCGCCAACGCCGGCGGCCTCTACGTCGAGATCGATACCAAGGCCGACACCAACTACCACAGCACCGGTTTCGTGCGCCTCCACAAGACCGGCGTCGAGGGCGTCATCGGCCCCAGCGATTCCCTGCCCAGCCGCTTGACCCCGCTCGCGGTCGGCATCGGCTGGAGCGATGGCGACACCTGGAAATCCCTGGCCGGAGAAAATTTCGACTTCGTAAAAATCCCCAAGCTCACCGTGCAGAAAACCGCCCCAACCAACGTGGCCTTCACCGTGCGCTATCCCGTCGGCAGCACCAACGTCGCCGCCGTCCTCGAACACTACGACCTCACCCCGCAGCGCGTGCAAGTGACCACGACCGTCGAGGGCACCGCGCGCGAACTGCGCCTGCGCTTCCCCGCCCTTGTCTTCACCGGCGTGCGCGCCACCACCGTGCGGCTCACCAACTCCATCGCCACCGTCACCCTCGGCAAGAGCCGCCAGACCTGCCGCATCGTGGAACCCGCCGCCGCCGTGTGGCGGCGCACCGGCGACATCCTCGCCGCACGCAACGGTTTCGTAGAACCCCTCGAAAGCGATCTCGGCACCAACCGCGTGGTGTACACGCTCACGCCGGAAGTGCTGCCGTGAAAAAAGCGCCAAGGCTAAAGCTCAAAGCTCAGCGGAAGCACCTGAACAGGCGGAACGGCGGACCTTTGACGGCGGGAGAATAACTGGGGCGCGTGCGCCAGTGCAGCCCTCTCATTAGCACCCGGTTTCAACCGGGTGTAGGCGACGGAGCGAGCCGCAACCGCTTCAGCGGTTTTCCCCACGCCGGAAGAAAAACCGTTAAAACGGTTTTCCGATCGTCCGCCCGGCAACACCCGGTTGAAACCGGGTGCTAATGAGAGCGGAGCGGAAGCTGCCGCAGAGAATCGTGATACTCCGGGATCAGTCGTTGCGGCCTTGCCTAACAGGTCCGGCGGTCTGTTACTCAGGAGGGCCAAGAACCAAGCGCCATTTCTTGCGGTTCGACGCGTCGTCCGAATTACCCTCGTTCCTTGCGGAGACCCGCAGCCGCCTTTGGTACTTGGCCACTGGTGCTTCCCTTGAGCTTTGAACTTCAGCCTTGGAGCTTTCCCCCGCGTGCTTTCCGTCCAGACCCTTCCACCTTGCCAGAATCAGTCTCGGCAGCTCGCCTCTTTACCGCCGCGAACCTGCTGAACACCGGCCCACGCGCCCGCGCGCTCGCGACGCGCCGAAGTTTCGCCTTGCCTCGAAACCGGAGTTCCCTAGCGTCGCGCCATGCCCCTTCAGATGCCATTCCCCGGCAACTGGGTTGTCAGCTTCTCCGGCTGCCGTCGGTTCTTCTTTTTCTTTTTCCTGGCCGTTCTCGTGGCGGAGGTGCGCGCGCAAAGTTTCAGCGGCAACGCACGATCCCCGCTGGTGACCAATTACTCCGGCATCCTCGTGGCGGGCGGCGGGGCGCTCGGGACGCTGGCGGTGGAGGCGGGCTACGACTTCCGCAATTCGGGCGGCGCGACGACCTCGCGGTTCTGCCAAATCGGCTTCCGGCTGCTTGATGCCGGCGGCGGCGCGGTGCCCCTCACCGGTGCCACGGACCCGGCGGGGACGATTGTTTTCAGCGACGCGTTCGTGGTGGCGCTGGAGCCGGGCGGCGTGAATTCGGGAACTGCGGGGGCGGCGTTGGTGCCCGTGGCCGCGCTTGTGACGGGCGAGGCTTATCAGATCGAGGCCCAGCTTTATGTGCGCTCGCCGTTCCTGCCGTTCACTTATTCTCCCACCGGCGCGGCGGCGGTGGGCGACCCGTATCGCTTCACCGTCTTGCCCGACTCCACGGAACCGCCGGGCGGCGGACGGCGCGTGACGGGCTGGGTGAACACGCTGATGGTTTCGCAGGCGCACGCGGTCGCGACGGTGACGGGCGGCGAGGCGTTTCGCGTGGAGGTCCGCGGCGCGGTCGGGCGGCTCGATCATCTGGCGGCGGCTGCGGGGGTGGAGAATTTCAACGTGCAGCTCGACGCCACGCTCACCGGCCGGGCGAGCGGCGCGGTGGCGCTGATGAATCCGCGCACGACGTTGCCGGCCGCGCTGGCGAATCACACGGCGGCGGGCGGTCCGGCGAGCTTCGCCATCGCGCACACGGTGGAGCTGCGGCCGGTGGGTCAGCTCGACTCGACGGACAGTTTCACGCTCACGGTTTCGCTCGCGGTGACGAGTCCGGAGAATGTCACGTCGCCGCAGAACTCGATCACGCAGGCCGCCCAGCGGATGCTGCATTTCAACGGCACGCTGCGGTTCGGCGGCGTCGCAGCGCGCATCAACGCGCTCGACAACGCGCCCGAACCGCTCGGCCCGGCGGTGGGTGGCGGCGAGGCCACGGCGCTCGATCTGCCGGCGGGCGGGATCACGATTGTCGGCGCGCCGGGTTTCACGGTTGGGATGATCGCCGGTCTGCCCGTGACGTTGCGCGCGGACGGCACGGCGCAGGCGGCGGGCAGCACGCCGACGGGCGGGCCGGCCGGGGTGGACGCCGGCACGGTGAACGGCGTGAGCTTCACCCGGACGAATGTGACGCTCGGCTCCGGCGGGGCGACGGCGGACGTGCGCGTGTTTTTTCCGGCGGGCTTCGGCGTGGCGAAGGACCGCAACACGCGGCGGCAGCTCGCGTCGTTCGACATCGCGGGCGCAGCGCTGGACGGCGCGCTGAATCCCAGCGGCGGCTACGCGCTGGCGGCGAGCGATCTCGGTCTCACTGCATTGTACGCGGCGCACGAGCAGTTGCCGGTGCTGTTCGAGACGACGCTGATTTTCTGGGACCCGGCGGCGGGGACGTTCAACGTGCGCCGCGACGCGACGCATTACGTCCGCACCGATGAACTCGACACCCTTGATGCGCTGCTCAATCCGCTCCTCACGCCGCCGCTGGTGGACGCAACCGCAGCGCAGCGCCCGTCGAACGAGGGCTACTTCCGGCGGCCTGACGCTTCGCCCGCGGTGAATGTGGTCGTCACCGCCGACGCGCAGGGCCGCGCGGTGCTGACCACGGCGCGGGTGGATTTGCCGGCGGCGGAATTCACGCCGCACTTTCCGCCCGTCAACACGACGGTCACGTGGACCCAGCCCGGCGCGGTGGTGCTGCAAAATGGCGCGCTCGACTTGGCGCAAAGCTCGCTGCCCGGCGCGAACGAAGTGGCATTCAGTTATTCCCCCAACTGCCCCTCGACCAACCCGCTCGCGCCCCCGGTCGCGCCGCTCGAGACGGTCAGTTTCAAACCCGCGGGCAACCTCTGGACGTTCACCGCGGATGGCGGGCTGCGCGCCGCGGGCGACCTCGCGCCGACCCCGTTGAAATGGGGCGCGCGCCCGACTACGCCGGTGGCGTATGCGCATGTGACCGGCAATTTCACGGCGGGCAATGCGCATCTCGCCGGCCATGTCCTGCGCGGCGCGGCGGGCGTGGCGCTGGACGATGACCAGCCCGGCGCGCTGCTTTATTCCGGCCACGGCCGGCCGGGCAACGCGGCGTATGTCGAGCGGCCGGGCACGACGGCCTACGCGGATGGCTTCGCCGATTATGCGGGCGTGAATTTCCGCGTCGCCAGCGACGGCGCGCAGACGGCGACGAGCCGGATCGCCGACGCGTCGCTCGGTCCCTACACGCTGCGCGCCACGAGCAAATACTACGTGCGACCGGGCGGTGTCAGCGGCATCCACGAGGCGGTCACCGCGTCGTTCACCGCGCTCCTCAGCGGTTTTCAGCCGTATGGATTCCCCACCACCCTGAGCGGCTTGCAGCTCGCGTATCGCGACAATCACAACGTGGACTCGCTCATCAGCGGCACCATCAACGTGCCCGGCGTGCGCGGCACGACGGGGTTCACGCAGCCGTTCGACCGCCTGGCGCTGCGCTGCGACGGGCAGCTCGGCGACCTCGCGCTGCCGAATCCGAACAACGTCGTCCACACGCTGCATTACTGGCGCGCGCAGTTCAAAGCCCTCGCGGCCGAGTTCCGCCATCTGCCCGACGACGCCCCGACGCGGCACGCGCTGGTGTTCGGCGCGGAGGTTTCGCTGCCGGGCCTGCTGCAGGACAAGCTCCACGGCGGCCTCGGGTTTTTCTCCAGCGGCAATCTCGTCACCACGGCGGATGGTTTCGTGGGCGTCAGCTCGCGCCTGCGCCGCCCGGCGCAGTTGTCGCTCAATGGCCGCCGCTCGGCGTTTGATCCGTCGCGACCGGGCTTCGCGCTGAATCCCGTCACCGACATTTATTTCAACAACGCGCTCGATCCCGCCGCGCCGAACACCGGCTTCGTGTCGGTCGCGGGCCGCGTGGACGTGCCGTTCTTCGAGGACCTGGAGATTCACATCCTCGCGCAGGCCACGACGGGCACCACGCTCATGCGCGGCGGCTGGACCGAGGGCGGGAAGAATTTTTTCAACGACACGAAATTCGATGCCGCCAACCGCGGGTTCAGCCCGGGCGGCTTCGCGGATTACGCCGCGAATCCGGGCTTCGATCCGCATGTGAAGAAAAAGTGGCTCGACTTCGCGGACTTCGATTTCCCCGTGACCTGGGATCCGGTGCGGCGGCAGTTCGCGTCGTCCACCAACTCCACGGAGAAGGATTTCCTCGTCGTGAAAACGCATCAGATCCTCGAAAAGCTCACGCCCACCACGGCGGATTTGCGCTTCGGCGCGCAGTTCGCCGGACTGCCGCGGCTGAACCTCGCGGCGCTCGTCGCGGACGAAGACGAGGCCGCCAATCAAATCATCCAGCATCTGCCCGGCGGCGCGGGCTCCGCGATTGCCAGCGCCACCAAGGCCCTCGAGGCGCTGCTCAACGGCCGCAGCGACGTGCTCCTCAACGCGGCGGTGGACGCGGCGGTGGACGGCTATCTCGACCAGATGTTCCAGCCCGGCGGCCCGCTCAACGCCGTGACCAACGCGGCCGCCGCGCAGGCCGCGCTCACCGGCACCGCCAACACCTTGCGCACGAATCTCGCCGGCCTCATTGGCGGCGCGAGCGACGCGGGGAAAGTGCTGGGCGAAATCAAGGCCGCGCTCGACAAGCTCGAGGCCGGCCTCGCCGCGGCGGATGTGATTTTGCAGAAGGACGGCACGGGCGCGCGCGGGACGTTCCTCACGGCGACCGTTTCCATCGGCGGCACGACGGGACAAAGCGCGGCCGCGAAAATCAACACGCTCATCAACGCCGACCTGCGCGAGACGCTGGATGAAATTCAAAGCCGCGTCAGCGACCTGCACCGCGCCGTCACGCAGGTCAACGGCCAGCTCACGAGCATCCAATCGCTCCTCACGAATGCGCTCGCGGGCGTCAACGGCGGCGGCGCGGCCGACCTGCCCGCCACGGCGGTCGCCGCGATGCAGAACTACTTCGCCACGGCGAGCGACCCGGCCGGTCGTTATCTCGCCGAGCTGGGGCCGGCGAAAATCCGCGCCGATCTCAAGCAGCTCGTGCGCGACCAGGTTCACGCCTCGCCGTTCGTCGCCGACCTGCAGCGCACGTTGCGCGATCAGCTCCAGCCGTTGCGCGATGAATTCAACCTCGCCTTCGAGCGCATGCACGGGGTCATCAACGACGTGCTGCGCGCGGCGTTCAGCGAGCTGGGCAACGCGCTGGCCGGGCCGCTCGGTGAAGAATCCAAGATCAACCGCGCCGTCGGCACCTTCAGTTCCACGCTCCAACTCGCGAAAATCGAGGGCACCGCGCGCATCGAGGGCGACACGCTCGTCAGCGCGCACCTCGGCGCGGAACTGGGCCTGCAGGTGCCGGACCGCGTCGGCATCTCGGGCTGGATTGATTATCACAATTACAAATCCGGCCAGCCCACACCGCGCTGCGCCGGCGTGGTTGGCGCGGATGGCCGGGTCGAGATCACCGTCGGGGCCGAGGGCGGCGCGAGCATTCAGGGCAACCCACCCGTCCACGCAAAACTCGTGGGCCGTTACGCGATGACGGCGACGGGCGCGCCCTTGGCCGCGAGCGGGGAGCTGCTGTTTGAAACGGACATCAAGTTCGACCAGATGACCCTCAAGCAGGTGCATTTCAAATTCGCGTTCGGCGAGCACGACAACTACCTCTTCGCGCAGGGCGCGGGCAGCATTTGGTTTCTCGACGCAAACGTGCGCGCCTTCCTCGGGCAGACATGCGATCCCGAGATGCTGGCGACCGTGGACCCGCGGATCGGCGAGGTGCTCGACCTGTTCAAGTTTGGAACCATCGCCCACACCAACCCCATCACGGGCCTTTATTGGAATGGCGACGGCGAAGGCTCGCTCAACCGCTTCTTCGGCATCCCGGACTCGAAACTCCTCAGCATCCGCGGCAAGGGCGGGCACGGTTATTTTTCCTTCTTCAATCAATCGTTCCCTACTTTTGGTCTGCCGCCCACGGACGCAAAACTCATCCTCGGCGTCCGCTCGCGCTACGGGGCCAGCGTGTCGCTGGCGCTCGTCACGGCGGAGGCGGAACTGGTGCTGTTCGGTGCGATTGACCCGCTGCCGATGGTCCGGGACGTCGCCAGCGGATTCGCGAAAATGCAGGAGAGCATCTTCGCCCGGGGTGGCCTGCTGCCGTTCGTGGTGAAAGGATTCTTCACGCCCTCCTTCGAGCTCGGGGTGGCACCGCTTTCCTACAAGAAGAGCATCACGTTCAAGGCCTCCGCCAAGGGTGCCATCACGCCCTCACCGCCCGCGCCGCCGCCGGGCTTCATCTGGGTCAACGACATCAGCTTCTAGCCGTGAAGAACCTGCTCCACCTCTTTTGTCTCGCCGTCGGCGTCGCGCTGCTGACGACGGACCTGCGCGCGGCCGAACCGCCGCCGTTGCCGCCCTTCATCGCGTCCGCGGCCACGACCCGACTGGACGCCGGCGGTCGCCCGTGGGCCTACGTCACGCTCGGCGAGAGCCGTCCGGGTTTGGTCACCGCGCATCCGCTGGCCGTTTATGTGAAAAGCGGCCTGCCCGCCGGGCCGGGCACCTTCGCCTTCCGCGGCCTCGTCCTGCGCACGACGGACCCGACGGCCATCGCCGTGCTGCTCAACCGCGCGGCCAGCCTGGGCGACAACCTCGCGGACCTCGACTCGGCGCTCGTCACCTTGCACACGCTGCTGATCACGAATGCCAACTCGAGCACCGTGGGCCTGCCGACGCCACCGGTGCTGCCGCTTAACCAGCGCCTCGCCGCGCTGCTCAGTCGCGCCGAGGGCGACACCTCGCTCCTCGGCCTGCTCGACATGCTCGGCGTCGGCCATCCCGCGATGCAGCTCGTGCGCGGCCTCGCGTGGGCCGGCCCGCTCGATGTGCCGGTCGGCACGGATGTCACGATTGAACTGCGCGAGCGCAATGCCAGCGGGGCGGACATCGCGGTCGTCGGCCGGCTGAGTTTGCGCGCGGGACAACCCACGCAGTTGCCCGCGCCGGGGCCGCTGGCCGTCGTGCCCGACCTCACGGCGGCGGGTGAATTGAACGTGAAACTGCGCTGGGCCAGCGCGCCGGAACTGCGGCGGCTCCCCTATTCCGGCGTCGTAATCTGGCGCACCACCCGCGCCTTTGCCGAGGCGCGCTCGTGGCATCTCACGCCGCCCACCGCGACAGTGCTCGCCGCCTTCGCCCTCTCCAATCCCGCCGACGTGAAGCGCGTCGGGCCGGGCACGTTCACGGCATCGAAATTGTTCGACGCGCTGAGCGTGACCAATTTCCACCCGGTGCTGGGCGATCCGACCACCTCGTTCCTCACCGATGACAACGACCGCAAACGGCCCGGCGGCGTGGCGATGCCGGCGGGCGCGCAGGTGCTCTACTTCGGCGCGGCGGTGGACGCGCTGGGCACGCCGGGGGCCGTGTCGGCGGGCGTGGTCGCGACGTTCTGCCATCGCATCCCGCCCCCGCTGCCGCAGCGGTTCGCCGTGGCCAACGCCTACGACACGGCCGGTGCGGCCCAATTTTTTCAACTGAGCTGGCGGCAGAATCCGGTGCTGGCCGGCAGCGGCGACGGCGCGAGCACGACGAGCTACGAGCTTTTTCGCGGGGACGATCTCACCTACCACGAGCGCGCGAACTACGGGCAGTTCAACCTCGACGCCGATCCCATCGACCCGGCGAAACCCGACGCCATCAAGCGCATCGCCGTGGTCGCCGATCCCGCGCAGGTGCCGGCGGCGATGCTCGGCCACGCGGATCGCAGCGTGCCGGCGGTGGATGCAAACTTCGGCCGGACCTGGTGGTTCGCCATCCGCGCGGTGCACCAGGGTCCGCCGGGTTGCGGCAACGCCGTGTCGGTTTTGAGTCCGCCGGTTTTCACCGCGCTGCGTCAACGCGTGGCCCCGCTCGCGCCGAACGCGAATCAAGTCGTGCCGCAGAATCTGAACTGCCTGCGCGTGGCCTGCATGGTCGCCGCGCCCGCGAGCGACGAGGTTTCGGCCACGCCGCTCGATGCGTCCGTCGCGCACTACCGCGTGCGCTGCACCCGGCGCAACGGCATTGCCAGCGCGCAAATCCGCGTGACCGATCTCAGCACGGTGCCGGGCGTGGAGATTATTCCGCCCACGCTGGTTGAGTTCCCCGAGGGCGCAGCGTTCGTCGAGTTCGATTTCGCGCGCCCGCTGGAGACGATCAACAACAAGCTCGCGGTGGAATGCCAGGGCGTGGCTTTTGACGGCACGCTGAGCCGCTGGGATGTCTCGCGCGCCAAGGGCGTCGCGACGGCGAACCACTTCGTGCTGCATCAATTCCTCGTCGGCGCGATTGCCGAGTCGGAACGGCTCGCGCTGCGCGACGACCTGCTCTGGGCCACGCTGACGAACGACCCGCAGGCCGGCGAATCGCCGTGCGCACCGGAGCGGCTGCTCACCGTGTCGCCGGACAGCGGTCTCATTTTGCCGGTGAGTTTCCGCGTCACCTTCACGCCGCGATCCGAGGAGTTCCGGCTCTACCGCCGCGTCAACGACGGCCCGCTCTCACTGGTGTCGCAGGGCCTGCGCGTGCCGGTCACGAACGCCACCGTCGAGGTATCCGACAAGACCCCGCCGACGACCTGCTGCACCCTGAGCTACTACGTGCAGTTGCTCGACGCCGACGCGAACGCCAGCCCGCTGGCGCTGGTGCTCACCAAAAAAATTCCCGGGCCGAAACCGCCCGCGCCCTTGCTCCTGCAGCCACTCGCCGCGGACCTGAGCCGCGACGCGCTCAACCGGCCGGTCGTGAATCTGCGCTGGGTTTGTCCGCCGGCGGGCGTCGAGCGCTTCGAGGTGTTCATCTGGGACAGCAACTCGAAAGCGCCCAGCACCGCGCCGGAAGTCAGCGCGCCCGACAAGCTCACCCTCGTTCCCGGCGTGAAGCCGCAGTTTTTCAAAGTGACGAGCAAGTCGGAAACGACCGAGGTGCTGACGATGCAGTTGAACCGCCGGTACGTCACCGGACGCGTCGGCGGGGATTTCGGCGCGGGGCCGCAATTTGCGCTGCCGGTCAATGTGAGTGCCAACATTGAGTATCGCGTGTTTCTGCGCGCGCTCGGGGCGTGCGGCGAAATCGGCGAACTGAGCAGCGCGATCACGTTCAAATGGCAGCCGCCCGCCCCGGCACCCGCGGGCATCGCGTGGCCCCGCCGTCCGCTGCCGAACGTGGGGGCGTTTCACCCCGACATTACGGTGGTGGATTTCCGCAGCCTCTCGCCGAACCGCCTGCTGTGGGACGCCATCACGCCGAGCGTGAAGGTGGACGAGACGCCCGTCGGCATTCGCGTCGGCGCGCTCACGCTCGGGGCGGGACTGGGGTATCGCTTCACCTACACCAACGGGCCGGTCGGCGAGCCGGTGCCGGCTTTCCTCACGCCGCCCGGCACGCCCGCGCTCGCGAAACGCGACCCCAACTCGCAGCTTTACCCCAACCCGTCCGTGCCCGAGCAGACCCTGCTGCCGTGCGTGCTCTACCGCCGCCAGGTCACCAACGCCGCGTTTCCGAATGTCAGCGGCGACGTGGTACAGTGCTCGCCGCTCATCCGCACGATTGCGTGGCGGGATTACCTCATCCCCTCCAGCGACCCGCGCGTGATCCTGCCGCCGTCCCACCAGGCCGTCCTCGCGGACCCGTTCTTCCGCTGGGTCGGCCTCGATTTCAACGCCCCGCCGCTGAACCTCGAACTCTATCTCGTGGACACCCAGCCCGTCGTCACCGGGGCGCGCTATCGCTATTGGCTGGTGCGTTTTGATGCGACCACCGGTGAGCCAATCCACACCGTGCCGGCGGGCGAAATCACCATTCAGGCAGCCCCATGAAAACGACGCTCCTGCCGCTGCTGCTCGCTCTCGCTGTCGCCCTCGCCTTCGCCCGGCCCGTGCAGGTGCAAGCGCAACGGTTCACCTACGAATCGCCGGCGGAACTCAGCGCCGCGCTCGACGCCGAGGGCACCGGCCGCGCGAGCCTGTTGCTCGTGGACAAGGCGACCGGCCTGCGCCAGCTCGGCGTGCAGCAGGCCGACGGCACGTTCGTGTGGCAGACCCCGCTCTCGACCGGTCTCGACGGCGTCAGCGCGCTCACCGTCGGGCAGTTCGCCGCCGGCAGCCGCGCGGGTTTCGCCCTCGCCGCGCCGCTGTGGAATCGCGTGCTGGTTTTCCCAACCACCGACGTGGACGGCACGCTCGTGCCGCCGCCGGGCATCGGGCCGAACCTGGTCGTCGCGCTGGATTTGCTCGGCAGCGCCGCGCTCGACGATCTGGCGATGGCGACGCAGCTCGACGGCCCGACGCGGCTCGGCGCGCGTGAATGGAACGGCACGGCGGCCGCCGGCGCGCTGGCGACGATGCCCGAGGCCGGGCCGCTCGCGCACGGCAACCCGCTGCAATTCGGCGCGCAGACCGTGCTCGGCGCGGTGCGGGCCGCCGGCGCGGGGAGCGAATTCATCACGCGCCGGCCCGGCCTCGCGAGCTTCACCGCCGGACCGACCGCGACCAACCTGCCCGCGAACGCCGCGTGGACGTGGGGCACTTTCGGCGCGAGCGGCACCGCCGTCGTGCTGTTCCACGCGGCGGGCTTGAACACGCTCCGCGCGCGGCCGCTGAACGAAGTCACGCCCGACGTGTTCGCCTTCGCCGCAGGCGCGGACTTCGATCTGGGTGCGCCCATTGCCCGCGTCTTCGTGGTTCCCGACACGACCGGTGCGCTGCTGCTCGTCGTGTTCGGCGACGGCGCGACGGCGAACACCTACAATTTCGATGGCGTGAATCCGCCGGCGCTCCGCGAAACGCTCACCGCGCCGCCCGGCGCGAAATTCTCACTCGCCGCCGCGCTGGCGAACGGCCACTTCCTCCTGCTCAACGGCCCGAATGGCGGGAGCGGCAGCTCGACGGGCTGGCAGCGTTGGAACCGCAGCGGCGCGCGCCACACGCTCGTCGCCAGCGGCGCGTTGCCCGCCCTCACCGTGGCGCAGGGCCGCGCGAACGTGCTCGTCTTCACCGCCGAGCCGGCGCTGGTTCCCGGCGCGCCGCTGGTGCGCGTGCTGGCGCGGGGCGAATGGAGCGTGTCGTCGGCCTTCAACGGCGGGGTGCTCGAGGTCACGAGCGAGCGCTTGCGCAGCCCGACGCTCGGCCTCGGCGATGCGGCCACCGGCGCGCTCGGCACGGGCCTCGCGGGCAATTACGTCGCGGTCAACCAGCGCGGAGCGTCGCACAGCGTGGCGCTGTTTCAGCCGCCGCTGTCGCAACCAGCGGGCGACCTCACCTTCTCGCCGCCGCCGGGCACCTATTCTCCCGCCACCCCGCTGGTCGTGCGCATCGACGCCGTGCCCGCCGCGCCGGTTTTCTACCGCCTGAACGCCGGCCTGGCCTGGACGCCCTACGACAGCACGAACCCGCCCCAGATCACGAGCACCGCCACCTTCATGGCCTGCGCGGATGGCGGCGCGCCGTCGCCCATCCGCACCGCCACCTACACGCTCGCCGCGGCCCCGGCGATCACCGTGCCCCTGTCCGCCGATGCGAATCGCAATGGCATCCCCGACGCGTGGGAAGCCCTCTTCGGCATCACCGATCCCAACGCCGACGCGGACGGCGATGGCTTCACCAACCGCGAGGAGTATCTCGCCGGCACCGATCCACTGGACCCGCTCTCCAAACCGTCACCGAGCAGCCTGATCAACGTGGAACTCATCGCCCGCGAACCCGGCCCCGGCGCGCCCGCGGGCACGCGCTGCGAGATCGTGTGGCCCGGCAGCGTCAGCGGTGCCGTGCTCGAAACGCGGAACAACCTCGTGCAACCGCCGACCTGGGCGGCCGTCACCGGTGCCGTGCTGAACTCCAGCAACGAGTGGGTTTACTTCCTCCCCGCCGCCGGCAGCGGCCCGCGCCAATTCTTCCGCCTGCGGCAGGGGCCGTGAAAATTGCGCCCACGTTCGGAGTTTCCCTCCGTTACTGATAGCGACGCGAACCACCCGGCCGCACGCGGAGCGGGGCGTTCACGCCGCAGAAACGTCCGCCCGCAGCGGCCGCTCCCATCCCCCGCAAGCGCTCCCTCTCCCCTCCGCCTCGTGCCAGCGGCACGCAAGAAACTAGCCAGTGGTGAAGCGCAGTAACCGAGGGGTCAGTCCCGGCTATCGAGCAACGGAGCGGTCAGACGCCGATGGGGTCAGTCCCGGCTATCAGCAAGCCCTCCCCTTTGCGAGTGGGTTGGTTACGTAACCGGCGTTGCGGGCACCAGAGGCAATTCAACGGCGTGTCTGCGTTTTTCGATACTTACGCGCCTTGCGATTCGGTGCGCAGCGGCCGGGTCTGAGTGCGTTTCAGATAGGTGGTGGCTGGGTGCGGGTACGATCTGCTTGCCGATAGCCGGGACTGACCCCTTGGACGCGCGCCGCCGTGACGGGTCAGTCCCGGCTATCGGCAAGTGCTTCCCTTCGCCAGTGGGTTGGTTACGTAACCAGCATTGCGGCCACCAAGGGGTAGTCCAACGGCGTGTCTGCGTGCCGCGGTACTCACGCACCGGGCGATTCGCTGCGCAGAGGGCGGGGTCTGTGTGTAATCGAGACGAGCGGTGGGTGCGGGCGCGACCCGCTTGTCAATAGCCGGGACTGACCCCGTGGGCTGACTGACCCCGTGGGCTGACCGTGCCAGTGGTGCGACGTGGAGACGAGGTCCACGTCCGGTTTTACTTCAACGCCTGCGCAAGCCACGCGGCGAGCGCGCGGTCGGGCGTTGGTTCGGTGATTTGCCAAGTCGCGGCGGCGCCTGGGCTGGAGGCTGTGACAGACGCGAAAGCGGTGCGGGCGGCGGTGGCGGTGAGGGCGAGGTTGCGGCCGTCCACGAGGGATTCGAGATGGACCGGGCGCGGGGCGAGTGCGGCGGCGAGGTCCAAGAGGTCACCCGCGGTGAGCGCGCCGGGGATGATGGCGTCGTGGGGGGCGTGGCAGAAGGGGGCGCGCAGCAGGGACTGGAAACCGGGGAAGATTCCGCGCGCCACGACGGCCCGCACGTCGTCCTCGAACAACGCGCCGAACAGCGCCAGCAGGCCGCCCAGCGGTTCGGAGGCGTGCGGGGAACGACCTTCGCCGATCAGCGGTTCGGTGAAGCCGGGCGGGTTCACCGGCGCGAAGGAATCGCCCCACAACGCCACGCGCGCGGTGTTCACGTCCGCGCGGGTGCGCAGGTGGGCGAGGACGCTGCGCAGGTCGCGGAGGCGCGCGCCGAGGAGCGTGCCGCCGAGCATCAGTTCCGTGGCGGACAGCGACGTGGCTTCACTGCGCATCTCGCGCGAGCCTTCGGGACTGCTCGCACCGGTGCCGCGCACTTCGGGAAGACAAACGGCGATGCCACGGGCGAGCAGTTCGGTGAGGGCCACTTTTCGGTCGCTGAGAAATTTTGCGTGGCCGTGCTGCGCGAGCGCGATGACGAGGGGCGCGCGTGTGCCGGCGGGCAGCAGGAGGAGCAGCGGCACGGCGAGGCCCGGTTCCACTTCCAGCACGACACGCTCGGCGCGGGAGGTGCCGGGGTTTTCCAGATCCGCGGGTTTCACCCATGCGGGCGCGGGTCCGACGGCGGTTGGCTTCGATGGGGTGACGTTACCGAGCAGTTTGGCCCACTCGGTTTGCAGCAACGCGCGTTGTGCCGGCGGCGGGAGCGGGGCGAGTTTTGCGCGCAGGGCGGCGACGCGGGCCGCGCCGAGTTCGCTGTAAATCTCGTGCGCGGGCCGGGGTCGCAGTCGTTCGCGCAACTCGGGCGTGAAGCAGAGGAGGTCCGCGGCTGGCAGCGGCTGCGAGTATTCGGTGGCGCGGATGCCGAACCATTTCTCGAGCGCGGCGTGGATGCGCTGGCGGTGGGGGACGCCGATGTTGTTGCAGTGCGATGCCTCTGGCGGACGACCGCTCAGGCGTCCGTGACCGTGCGTGAAGGCCAGATTCTCCGGCACGCCGTGCCACGCGAAAACCTGCTCCAGCCGTCGCCACACGGGGTCGCGCTCGCGGTCCCAACTGAACTCGTGCCCGTAGATGAGCCGCCGCGGCGCGAGGCTGGCGACGATGACCCACGGCAGAAAACCGTCGCTGCCGCTGCGCAGGAGGTTGCGCGTGGATTCCCACGAGCCGCCGCCGAGGTAGTCGAATGTCGCCGCGGCATCGTCGGGCAGCGGGAAGCGCGTCTCCGGTTGCGGCCCGCCGAAGTTGAACGGCGCGACGCAGGTGAAGCGCCGGTCCAGCGCGCCCACGACCGCCGCGGGATCGCCGCCGCCGGCCACGGAGCCGAGGAGGATGATTTTTTCGCGATCAATGTTCGCGCGTTGGAGCAGCGCATCGAGGCCGCGGCTGGTGTCCCAGACCATCCAGCCCATCAGGCTGTCGCCGAGCGTGTGAAGCTGGAGCGCGTTGTAATAGCGGAAGCGATAATCCTGCCGCGCGCCGGGCGGGTGGTCGCGGCGCTCGCCGTAGCCGGCCTGGTCGGGCACGAGCACGGCGCAGCCGGCGCGCGCCCACGTCATGCCCATGTCCTGCAACTCGGACTGGGTCTTCGCGTTGTGATGACTGTGGATGATGACCAGGGCGGGCAGCTTCGCGGGTGCGGCAATGGAAGCGGGCGCGGCGGCGGATGGCGGCGCGGGCAGGTAAAGGTTCGCGGTGACGAACACGCCGGGGCGGCTTTCGTAAACCAGATTTTCAATGCGGAAGCCCGCGCCGGAGATGGTGCGCGTGACGTGGACCGGCAGCTTCTCCGGAGGTGTGGGGAATGATCCGAGCGATCGGCGCAGCGCGGCAATCCGGGGCGCAACAAACCGCTCCCAGTCGGCCAGCGACCGCAGCTGCGCCCACTCCGCGCGGTCGCGCGCGTTCACGGCGTGCTGGCGTGCGGCCAGGTCGGCGCGCAACTGGCGCGTCGCATCGGTGCTCGCGGGAGCGGTAGCGGGCGCCGCGGCGCTCGCGCCGGGGGTGAAGTCGGACAGTGCGGGAGCGAGCCACGGCACCGCACACAAAGCGCCGGTGCCGCGCAGAAACGCGCGGCGATTGGCGGTCAGGGGGGATTTCATGCGCGCACTTTAGACACGAAGTGAGCGGAGGGAACCTTGTTTTGGCCGCGCTCTGACGAATCTGCCGGGACAAGTTCATGTTGCCCCTGCAACACGGACTTGTCCCGGCACGATTAGCCCGGATACCTCATGCTCAGTTTGTAGCGCAGGCTTCCAAGCCTGCGGTATCGCGGGTTTCTAAATCCGCAGCGCGCTCGGCGAGGCCGACACCCCGCCGACTTGGAAGTCGGCGACACAGCAGGTTTGGAAACCTGCGGTACAAAGGCGGGCAGTCTGCGGTTGCGACGAGACCAAGAAATATCCG
>BJHT01000103.1 GCA_014193395.1 Verrucomicrobiota bacterium | reverse complement strand
CCGTCGATACGAAACCGCCCGCGGCGCACCCGCCCCCCGCGCGACGACAACTACCCGGCTCAAATCAATTCCGGAATCGGCTTACCCACCGCGAGGACGGGGATCGGACGACCGAGCTGATCCTGAAACACCGAGTCCGTCGGCACCCCCAACTGGTGATAAATCGTGGCGAGCACGTCGTTGAAGGGCACGGGGCGGTCCAACGGCAGGTCGCCCGCCTTGGTGCTCGATCCCACCACGACGCCGGATTTCAAGCCGCCGCCCGCGAGGAACACCGTGAACACCTTCTCCCAATGATCGCGGCCCGCGTTGGCGTTGATCTTCGGCGTGCGCCCAAATTCGCCGTACATCGCGACGATGGTCGAGTCGAGGAGGCCGCGTTCTTCGAGGTCGTCGAGCAGCGTGCTGACCGCGAGGTCCATGGGCGGCAGCAGGGTGTTCTTCATCTGATTGAAGTTATCTTCGTGCGTGTCCCAGTCCTGCCCGCGCAACTGGTTGAGCGTGTAATTCAGCAGCGTGAACGGCACGCCCGCCTCGGCCAGTCGCCGCGCCAGAATCGTCTGCTGCCCCCACAGATGCTGCCCGTAACGCTCACGCTGCCGCAGCGGCTCGCGGCTCAAATCAAACGCCCCGCCCGCGCCGCCGCCGGACAACATCTCGAACGCGTGCCGATGGTATTTATCCAGCCCATCCACGTCGGCCTGGCGCGCATTGCCGTCGATGGCGCGCAACAGCGTCAGCCGGTCGGCCAGGCGTTTGGCGGACAGTTCACCGTGCAGGCTCAGGTCCGGCGGGCCCGTGAACGCGCCGTCCGCACGCTCCGGCGGCAGGCCCGATTCCAGCGGCTCGAACGCCGCGCCCAGCGGCCCCGCCGTGGCGTAATGTACCCGCACGCCGAGCTGGCCCGCGTGTGGGATCGACACATACGCGGGCAGCAGCGGCACGCGCGGACCGCACGCGCGGGCGACGACCGAGCCGATCGACGGCACCAGCGAATTGCGGTTCTGGCTCTCGACGGATGCGCCCGGCAGATCCCAGCCGGTCAGTGTTTGATGAATCGCCACCGGATGACTCGGCGAATCCACGTAGGCGCTGCGGATCAGGTTGAATTTGTGCATCCGCCGCGCCAGCCGCGGCAGGTGCTCGGCAAAATGAATCCCCGGCACCGTCGTCGGGATGTGCCCGAACTCACCGCGATACGCCGACGGCGCGTCGGGTTTGGGATCGAAGCTCTCGTAATGGGACAGCCCGCCTTGCAGATAAATGACAATCGCCTGCCGCGCCGGCGCGTTCTGCTTTTTCGCCTCCTGCGCGCGCAGCAAGCTCGGCAGCAACATCGCGCCCGCCATTGCACCGCCACCCTGTAACCAGCGGCGGCGGCTCAGCGCGGCGAACTCATTTAATCGGGGTGGTTTCATCAGGTTCAACGGTTTCGGGTGTCGCGCGCCCACGGCCTGCGGGCGACCGCGAGCGGGTCCGGCGACAAGGTTCGATATGGCAACGCAGTGTTCAGAGCCGCGTTCCGACGCCGCGCGACCGGAAAACATTGGCACTAAGTTTGAAACTTCGCCCAGCCGCGATCACCGCGCCCCGCCCGTTCCCCTGCCCCAAATTCCCCTGCCAAATTCTGCTGAACCGACACGCGCCCGCATCCCATTCCGCCGCCAAAACCACGCCGGTCCCTCCTTCCCTGCCGCACGCACCCCGGCTCCCGGGCGCTGGCAGCTTCCGTCGCTCCCCTGCCCCGCCACCCGCTGCGACCAGGGACCATTCGCGCTCGGCGCTGATTGCGGCACCGACTCCGCGCCCGTGTCCTCCTCCGATTGTCTCCTGCCGGGGACCTACTTCGGAAGCTGGTTCAACGTGTAGTAAAACGTGGGATTCCACAGCCCTTCGCCCTTGGCATTCTTCACGTCAGTCCCACGCACGGAGGTGACGTAGCCGGTCCTCCAGCCTTGCAGGCGCAGGCGCACGGTCAGTCGGTCGGGCGAGACTTCGGCCTTGGTGACGGTGATGGGCGTGGAGCGGTTCTCGCGCCCGTCGTGGTCGAGTTCGGGTGAACCGTACTTGGCGGTGTAGCGGTAGTTATACTGCCCCACGTCGTAGCTCTCAATGTTGCCGGCGGTGACGGGATCGACGGGCTGGGTAAAGACTAACTCGAAACCGTCGGGCCGCGCGTGAACCTCCTTCACCTCGAACGGCACCTTCCCGGTGAAACTCACGCGTTCCAGTGCGGCCTCGAGCGGCGCGACGGCCGCCCAAGTGCGCTGACAGCCGCCGACATAGAGATTGCCGTCGGGGCCGAAGGCGAGCCGGTTCACGCCCGAGAGAAAGCCCTTCAACATCGGCCACACCGCGCCCTGATATTCGCCGTTCACCCTTTCCAGAAACACGCGCGTGACGAGCGCGTTTTGGAAATCCCCGACCAGCAATTGCCCCTTGAACGGACCGAAACGATCATCCGGAATCTCGACAAATCCCGACGCCGAACGCACAAGCTTGTAGGGAAACCAGACCGCCGGCGGATCGAACTTAGTAGTCTTCCCATACTCACTCTCGGGCGCGGGCTTGGAACTGGGATGCCCGTAAAATCTCCCCTGCTGAATATGGTTCAACTTACACGCCGCGATCCAATTACCCTGGTTATCCGTGACAAACAGGTCGCGGTCCGGGCCGAAGGTGCCGACGCCGTTTGGCTCGCGCAGGCCGCTGGCGAAAGGCTCAGTGGTGCCATTGTCGCGAATTCGCAGCGCCCAACCCATGTGCTTGAGATCCCATCGCCCCGCGTGCCCGGCGATGGCGATCACCAGAGCTCCATCCTTCGTTTGCGCCGGCCCATAAACGAACGCGTTGTAGTGTCCCGAGTAATCCCATTCGGCAGATACGCGCACCAAGTGGGGTGCTTCGTTACCATCTCTGCGATTCAGCAAAGTCGTCACTTCACTCTTTTGGGCCACGCAGATTCCAAATTGATTGGCGGCCAGCAATCCCATGGGTTCGAGCAAGCCCCGAGCGATCCGTTGGTAGGTTGCCTGATTAACTGCGCCAGTCGCACCTTCGACGATGTAGACATCACCCAACCAGGTCGCGACCGCGAGATTGCCGTTGGTGAGGAAATCCATCCCCGTGACGAGCAGTTCAATTTCCTTCGGCACGGGGAAATTCTCCGCCCGGTAATACTCATTGCCGGCGACGCTCGGGCGTGCGGCTGCGGCTGGCTGGAAAACTTTCGCTGCCGATTTGGCTTTTGCATCGGCGGAGGTTGTGTTGGCTTTCGGCGGAGGAGGGAGGGCGAAATCGAAACCACTCGTCAGCGCGGCGCGAGCCTTCTCCGCCGACGGAAATACAGCAGTCACAACTTCAAATTGTGTCGGATCCCTACTGTCTTTCGGAATCTCAAGCCATAGCCGCGATTCGCGCCGCCTTACCGTTTCACGGACGTTTCCCTTTTCCGTACCGATTTCACTGAAACGTTCGACGGAGTAATTCACATTGCGCGACTCGACGTGCCACTTGACGGGACCGCGCGCGACGACAAGGAGTGCGTCCGACTTTCGCGTGATGACCAGTGCTTCGGGGCGGCCGGGAACTTCTGAAGTTTCACCGTCCTCGGCGTGGGCGAGGTAAAAGACTGAACTCTCTAACAGATGAGTCAAATTCAGCTTGCGAACCAGCGCTTCCTCGGCTCCAACACGCTCAACCCGATAGTCCTCAACAGCATGAAATCCGTCACGCGATCCGAAAATATAGTGGTGCTGAAGACCGGTCCATTTGCCGAACACGAGTTGCGTTTGGAAGGCGCCAGCCTGCGAATGAAGCGGTGAAACAACCCTAGGCAGATCGTCCTTTGGAATTCTCTCGAAAGCCCACGGATAAAGGGGCGGCATCGTCCACAACACCTCGCCGTCGAAGGTCGAGATGAACGGGGATTTGGCGAAGCTGTATTGCGGGCCGTAGAGGTTGAGGCCGCGCCCGCGCCAGACGGTGTGGATGCGGCAGAGGTCGGTGTCGAAACCGACATGGAGATTGGTGCTCACCGCGATGGCAATGCTGCGCGTAGCCGCCGGCGTGGGCGCGGCGCGGAACGGCATGTCCGGCGGATCGTGCCGCGGGGTGACCGCGGCTGGCTTCGGGGCAGCAGCAGAGGCCCGCGTCGGTTCCCCGACAGCGGCGACGAGGCCGAGCACCGTCAGCAGCACGGCAAAGGAAAAAGATTTCATGCGGCGGCACCGTAGTAAAAGCCGCCGCCGACCGCCAGCCTTTGTAGGAGTCGAGGTAACGAGACTCTAACCTTCTCCTCGCGAGCAGCGTGGTAGGCGCACCTCAGAGTCGTTCCCATCTCATTAGCACCCGGCTCCGTATCTGTTTAGCGCCAAAGGCGCGGCCTCATACCAGCCTGGGGCAACGCCCCAGGAAGCGCGGCATTTACCATTTGAGCGCTGAAAGCGCGATCCATCTTGGGGGAAGCAACATCGTTCGTTCGAAAGATAGAACGGGCCTTCAGCCCTGAATTTATTGGCTGTCGTCTGACCTGGGGCGTTGCCCCAGGCTGGGATGAGTCGCGCCTTTGGCGCTAGGCAAAAAGAGGTTAGAGTCTCCTAACGTCGTCTCCTACAAGGGCACTCGCAGGCGTGCGATTTCGCCTCTATTTCAATTCCCGCAGTAAGTCCGTGAGATTGGTGGAGGTCGTCACGGTGAATTCCGTATTGCGGCCGAAGAGATGATAGGTGGCTTGGGTGAAGGCGAATTCCTTCTGAGCTTCCCTCTCAGTGAGCAGCTTGCCGCCGCCGGAGACGGGACCGGCGACTATGAGCCGACGCGGGGCGATGAGGGCTGCTAGGTGCTGGATGTCACCCACATCGCGCACGATGCCGGGAGCCATGATGCCGAGGCGCTGACCTTCGTAGGGAACGTCCGTGAGATAGCTTGCGAGCGTGCCGACGGTGACGACGCGGGTGATGCGTGCATCGAGCGCGGCGGCACCGAGCGCGACCACTCCGGCAGGGCCATTGCCGACTATGGTGACCGGCTGCGCTGTGGCCGGGCTGGCCTTCAACTGGCGCGTCAGTCCGGACCGGATTTGCTGAGTCCATTGCGCCAACAGCGGGCGTCCCAGCCAGAGCGACCACTCGGCGGTGTTGTGGTCGGGGGCGCGACCAATCGCATCCCGGGGATTGGATTCCGCGCCCGTGGAGCGCAGGCGCACCGCGAGAACTTGGAAACGGGCGTCGAGCAGCGCCTTGGCCAGCGGACTGGCGGCGGCGATCTCCTCCCCTTGAAAGTCCAGCAAGATAGCGAGTCCCTGCCCGGGTTGGTTGCCGCCTGCGCCCTGGCTACGGAATACGGAACTGTCACTAGATTCCGGCAACTCGCGATCCGAGAGATTCAATCCCAAGACCTGAGTTTCCAAGATACTACGGGCAGTTCGCGACTGTTCCTCCCAAGTGGCGGCGGAATTTGCAGTAGCTCGGCCGGCCAGCAGCGCCCGACCGGTGGTCGCCGCAAACTTCGGTATCGTCATCCAATCATCTGGTCGCGTATCGCCGGGATAACAGCGGAGGGTCTCGGGGTCCTCGGTTTTGAAGGCAGGTTCGGGGACAGGCGAGCCGTCACCTTCGCCTTTGAGATGTTTGGTCATCCAACCGTACATGGCTTCGCGCATGGGTTGGTTGTAGGCGTGGGGTGACTCGAAAATAGCGTGGCGCACGTTATCCGGATAGCCATGGGATTGAAATACCTTCTCAGTCAGTGCGAGAGACTTCTTCGCTTCGCCGACGGAGAATTGGAAGGCGTCCTTGGTCGCACTTACAACCATGAGCGCGCGCGGGGCGACGAGGCTGAGGAGGCCCCATTCCTCGGTGAAGCGCAGCGCGCCGGGAACGACCTCGCACATGCAGCACGCCGCACCGAGATAAGCCTGGTAATTGCCGACGGAGCACACGGGCACGACGGCTTTGAAGCGTTCGTCGAACGCGCCGGCATACATGCTCTGATTGCCGCCGCCACTCGCGCCGGTGATGCCGAGGCGCGCGCCATCGACCTCGGGACGGGTGAGGAGATAGTCCACGGCGCGCATGTTTTCATAGACTTGCAGGCCGGAGAGGGGCAGGCCGACGGGGAAGAGCGTGGCGGCGGTCATCTCGCCATGATACTCGCCGAGCGCCTTGCCGACGCCGCGCTCACCCGCGCCGAAGGCATCGACCACGAGGACAAAGAAGCCGAGTTTCGCCAGACCGATGCAGCGCGATTGCACCACGGGGTCTTGCTTTGCGCCGCGCCAGTGCCCGTGAACACAGAGGACGGTCGGGAGTTTGCCGGGTCGGTCGGGGACGTAGGCGTTGGCGGTCATCCAGACATTGGGGCGGGTTTGGAAAATGAGCTTCTCGACGCGATAGCCCTCGCGCTGCAATTCACCGAGTTTCTTGGGATTGAGCGCGCAGGGTTCGGCGGGAAAGCCACCCCACGCTTTGAGCAGGTTGGCGCGCAGTTCGGCGCGCTGGCGGTTCCAATCACCGAGCGTGGCGGGCGCGGCATCGGCACTGCGAAGTTCCGCGGCGCGGGCTTTGACAAATTGCAGGAACGCCTCGGACGGTGCGTTGGTCGCGGGAGCAGGTGCGGGCGCGGACTGGGCGGCCACGAGGGCAAATGAAAGCAGGGAGGCAGTGACCAGACAGAGTATCAGGCGGGAATTCATGGCGCGGTTTTCGCCCGTCGCTGCGGTTTGGGCAACGGGAAATTGCGCGCGCGGCAAACGGCAAGACCGGATTCGACCTTGAGAGGCTTCCGGCGCGCATCGGACTGGAAGAACGCGGTTGTCGTGAGCCCACGGACGCGTAAGCTGCCGCCCATGCACCCGCCGCCAGCTCAATCTCCCCGAATCGTGCGGGGGCATTGCGTCCCCTGCCCCGCTGTTTCGGCCGGTTTCTTTCCTCCTGAATGATGCTTCCTCGCAGCTCCCTCTTCCGCGTCCTCCCGCTGGTTGCCGTTGTGTCCGTCATCGTCACGGCCTCGCTGTGGGCGTGTTCGGTGCCGGTGTTTCGCTACGCGCTGGAACGCTGGCTTTCCGACCCTTACCAAGCGATCGTGTTTCATCGTGGCCCGCTGACTCCCGCGCAGCAAACCCTGGTGAAAAACCTCACGCCCGACGGTCTGGCCGGCCGCCTCCACGCCAACGTCGCCGTGCGTAACGTGGATCTCGACCAAAACCCCGACGCGGATTCCCTCGCGCTCTGGCAACAGTCGAAAGGCGCGACACTCCCTTGGCTCACCCTCCACTATCCGGCCGCGGCGAAAATTCCCGGAGTAGTCTGGTCCGGCCCGCTCGCCGAACCCGCCATCCAGCAGACGCTCGATTCCCCCCTGCGCCGCGACCTCGTCCAGCGCCTTACCAAGACTGACAGCGTCGTCTGGGTCCTGCTCGAGATCGGCGACAAGCAACGCGACGACGCAGCCGCCAACCTCCTCCAAGCCCGCCTCACCTATCTGACCTCCGTGCTCAAACTCCCCAAGCTCGACCCGCAGGACATTGTCAGCGGCGCGGAGGAACAGTTGCGCCTTTCTTTCTCCACCGTGCGCCTCGCACGCACCAACGCCGCCGAGCAGGTCTTCGCCAACATGCTCCTCGGCAGCGAACCCGACCTCCATGAAATCGCCGAGCCGCTGGTGTTCCCCATCTTCGGCCGTGGCCGCGTGCTCTACGCGCTCGCCGGCAAAGGCATCACGCACGAAAACATTGACCAGGCCGCGTCGTTCCTCATCGGCGCCTGTTCCTGTGAAGTGAAAGAGCAAAATCCCGGCGTCGATCTCCTCCTCGCCGCCGATTGGAACAGACTCTTCAAAGCCACCCTCGCGCCGGACAAAGATAGCTCCTTACTCCCCGGACTGACCGGCGGCGGCACGAAGGGAACTACTCTCGGAAAAAGTAATGAGACTGGAAATACCGCCCCCGAAAACACCGGCGCTGTCGAAATCGTCTCGATCCAACCCACCGAGCCACTGACGCCACGCGGCCCGCTGGCGGGCAGCCGCCTGTGGATCGGTGGCCTCGCAGTCGCACTGCTCGTCGCCGCCGCAGCGCTCTTGAAACGCAGATGACCGAGAGCCGTAACCGCCGAGGTGAGGAGGCTCCTACAAGGACGACACCGAGCTTGGATTTCGCGCCCCGCGTCACGCCGTGGCGAAGAAGCCATCAGGAAACTCTGACCAATTCTTGCCGACGCACGCGCCTCTCGCGGAAAAAAATTAGAGCCTCCTCGCGTCGGCTCCTACAGATCAGCTTTCGGGCAATTCATGCCCGACCGCTTCTCCGGCCCGATGCAGGACCAACAGCGCGCCGATGAAATAAGCACCCGCAGAAATCACCAGCGCCGTCCGCAATCCCAGCCAGTCCGCCACGGACGTGATCCCCAGCCCCGCGAACGGCAGCAGCCCCACAAAACTCAATCCCGCGATCGCCGACACCCGCCCACGCAGCGGGCCGGGCGCGCGTTCCTGCACGACCGTGTTCGCCAGTCCGATGATCGTCGAGGCGCACAAAGACAATAGGACCAGACACGGCGCCGCGAATGCGAACTGCCGCGCCGCGCTCATCCCGGTCAGCCCCGCGCAAACCCCAAACACCGCCGCGATCATTAAGGGCCGCCGCGTGTGCCGCCGCACCGCGAGCAACCCCACCGCGCCCGTGAACGAACCGATCCCCGTGATGCTCATCAGCAGCCCCATCTTGTCCGGCCCCAGCCCGAGCAGATTCTTCGCATACAACGGCATCATCACGACGAGGATCGGAAACACGAAGACCGTGGTGCAGGCCAGCAGTGCGATCATCGCAAGCGTCGGCGCATCCGCGCGCACGTAGGCGAGGCCTTCCTTGAAGCCGCTGCGCCGCAGCGATTCCTCCGCGTCCGTGCCCCGCGCGCGTGGGCGCAGCGTCAGCAATGCGATGATCAACGCGAGATAAGACAGGGCGTTCAAATAAAACGCCGCCGCCTCGCTCCACCGGCCGATGACAAATCCCGCCAGCGCCGGACCGATCAGCCGCGTCCCGTGAAACACCGCGCGATCGACCGCGATGGCCGTGGCGACCTGCTCCTTCGTGACCAATTCGGGCACCAACGCAGAAGCGGCGGGCATCTCGAACGCGTTGGAAATCCCGAGCAGAAACGCGACCGCCAGCAGGTGCCAGATTTGAATCTGCCCCGTCGCCACCAGCCGCCCGACCAGCAGCGCGAACGCAATCTGAATCACCTGCGTGACCAACAAGATGTTGCGCTTGTCGCCCCGATCCGCCGCCGAGCCGCCCAACATCGACAGCGCGATCATGGGAATTCCCGCGGCGAAATTCACCATGCCCAGCATCATCGCGCTGTTGGTGAGCGTGGTCATCACCCAGCTCTGCGCCATCAACTGCATCCACGTCCCCGTCATCGAGATGCCCTCGCCGAGCATGTAGCGCGCGAACGGCCCGCGCAGCAGCAGCGCGGCGGCCTGGCGCGAGGGAGTGGCGGCGGGGGCGGCGGGCATCGGGTCAGCGCGCGAAGTCAGGGAGGCGGTTGTGGCGAATCATTGGATCACGCAAATGGGAGTGAAAAGGACGTGCATCACGGCGGGATGCTTGGGGCCATGTGCGAAACGGTCGAGATCAAACCGGGAGCGGAGCGAATTCCAAACTTGGGTTTTCAAACGGGCGGGAAGCTCCAAGGCTAAAGCTCAAAGCTCAAGGGAAGCACCAAGGTCCAAGCACCAGTCCGCGAGCGGCCGAGTGGCGATGTCGGTGCGACTACGCATTCGGTAATTTCGTCCGACTGAACGCCGGGCCGATAAGCGCGCAATCCACAGTTCTCGGCAACCCCAACGGGGTTGAGCCCTCCAGCCCAGGGTTGCGAGGAACGAGCTACCCTGGGGAGGCATCGGAATGAGTTTTCAGCCCCAACGGGGTTGCGGCACACCTCTACAGTCGGGCCGCAACCCCGTTGGGGTTGTGGAATTCTGGACCGGTTTCCCAGGGTAGCTCGTTCCTCGCAACCCTGGGCTGGAGGCCGGAATCCCGTTGGGATTCTTGGTTGGAATTGCTGAGAGGAATTGGCGCCAACCAAACCGACCGACCGTTCCTTGGACCTTTGTGCTTGGGGGTTCCCTTAAGCTTTGAGCTTGGTCATTTGAGCTTCTCCGCCTCCACGCCGTGGCTACAGTCCGCCGCGATGATCGCTCTCATTGATTACGGCTCCGGCAATTTGCGCAGCGTGTGGAAGGCCCTCGTGACCGTGGGCGGCGACGTCCGCATCGTGCAGCACCCGCGCGAACTGGCGGACGCGCGGGCCGTGGTGCTCCCCGGCGTGGGCGCGTTCGACGACTGCCTGCTCGCGCTTCAGCGGCAGGAATTGCTCGCGGGCGTGCGCGAATTCATCGGCAGCGGCCGGCCGCTCCTCGGCATCTGCGTCGGCTACCAGGCGCTGTTCGAGAAGAGCGAGGAGTTCAATTCCTGCGCGGCGGGGCTGGGGATTTTCCCCGGCAAGGTCGTGCGCTTCTCCGGCGCGGGCGGCGTGAAGATTCCGCAGATCGGCTGGAACCAGCTCGAGATCGAGCGCCCCGACTGTCCGCTCTACCGCGGCATCGCCACCGGCAGCTACGTGTATTTCGTCCACAGCTACTACCCGCAGCCCGCGGACGACACCATCATCGCCACCCGCACCAGCTATGGCGAAACTTTCGCGTCCTCCGTTTGGCGCGAAAACGTCTTCGCCACCCAGTTTCATCCGGAAAAAAGCCAGCAGGTCGGCCTGCGCCTGCTGCGGAACTTCGTGGACTTGGTGAAATGAACACCCCCTTGATCGGGGCGGCGCAGGCCGCGCAGCGGCGCATCGCCCCCAATCCTTGTAGGAGACGACGTAAGGAGACTCTAACCTTTTCCCCGGGAACGGCGTACTCGCGCAGAAGGAGGTTAGAGCCTCCTCACGTCGGCTCCTACAAACGCTCGCGACTTCACTGCGTCGGCCCGGCAACGCATCACCCTTGAGCTTTTCCCTACTCCCCTCATGGCCAAAAAAATCCTCATCCTCGGCGGCGGCGTGATCGGGCTGTGCGCCGCGTATTACGCCGCGCGCAAGGGACACGCGGTCACCGTGCTCGACCGCAGCCCGCAGGCGCGCGACGGCTGTTCGTTCGGCAACGCGGGCATGATCGTCCCCAGCCACTTCGTCCCGCTGGCCGCTCCCGGCATGGTCGCGCTCGGCTTGAAATGGATGTGGAATCCCGAGTCGCCGTTCTACATCAAGCCGCGGCTCGACTGGGACCTGTGGAACTGGGCGTTCAAATTCTGGCGCGCCGCCACGCCCGCGCACGTCGCCCGCAGCGCGCCCGTCCTGCGCGATCTGAACTTCGCCAGCCGCGCCTGTTTCGAGGAACTCGCCGCGCTGCCGGGCATCGACTTCGGCCTCGTCACCCGCGGCCTGCTCATGCTTTGCCGTACCCAGCACGGCCTCGACGACGAGGCGAAGTTCGCCGCGCAGGCGAACGCACTCGGCGTGCCCGCCGAAGTGTTTGATGCCAAACAAACCGCCGCGCGCGACCCGGACGTGCAGATGAGCGTCGCCGGCGCGGTTTATTTTCCGAAGGACTGCCACCTCCCGCCCGCGCGCTTTCTCGCAAGTCTCGAACAACTTCTCACCGCGGCAGGCGTGCAGTTTCAGTGGAGCACCGAGGTCACCGGCTGGCGGCAAAACGGCACGCGCCTCGCCGCGGTGCAAACCACGCAGGGCGATTTCAGCGCCGACGAATACGTGCTGTGCGGCGGCTCGTGGTCGCCCGGTCTCGTGCGCGACCTCGGGCTGAAAATCCCGCTGCAGGCCGGCAAAGGCTACAGCCTCACGCTGCCCAAGCCGCCGCGCCTGCCGCGTCTCTGCTCAATCTTCACCGAGGCGCGCCTCGCCGTGACGCCGATGGGCACGGCCCTGCGCATCGGCGGAACGATGGAAATCGCGGGGCTGAACGAGGAGATCAACCCGGTCCGCGTGCGCGGCATCATCAAGGCCGTGCCGAATTATTTTCCCGAGTTCAGCGCGGACGATTTTGCAGGCATCCAGCCGTGGCGCGGCCTCCGACCGTGTTCGCCCGACGGACTGCCCTACCTCGGCCGCACCGCCAAATTTTCCAACCTCACCCTCGCCACCGGCCACGCGATGATGGGTCTGAGCCTCGGCCCGATCACCGGCCGCCTCGTCGCCGAGCTCGTGTCGGACGAGCGCCCGTCGCTGCCCATCGCGCTGCTCGATCCGGATCGCTACGCATGAAACAGAACTCGGAAAATCACAGGGGAGCGCACGCGGCCCGCGTGCCGGTTTGGGCTGCCCGCCCAAGCCGTCGTTCCCCAGTCTGCCTTCTCGCGGGCTGGGAAAAGTCTGTGGAACGAAGTTTTCGGCGAGCCGCCGAAAACTGCACGCCAGCGGCGTGCGCTCCCCGGAGAAACGGGCTTCGCCCGGACGCGACTGCGGCGTTCGGAATACGAACAATCCGCCTCCTCGCGCTGCACCTTTTCTTCGCGTGCTTGCTCGCCACCACCGCCTTCGCACAGGGCACACGCGCGGACTACGAGCGCGCCCTCAGTCTCGATCGCCGGACCGCAGGCAAGATTTTCAAGGAAACCCTCACGCCGCACTGGCTGCCGGGGAACAACGCCTTCTGGTATCGCAACGACCTCGCGGGCGGGGCGCGCGAGTTCATCCTCGTCGAGGCGGCGAAGGGCGAGCGGCGGCCAGCGTTCGATCACGCGCGGCTTGCGGTGGCGCTCGCCGCCATCAGCGGACGCGAGGTGAAGAGCGAGCGCCTGCCGTTTGACAGCCTCGAGTTATCCAGCGCACGCGACGCCGTGAACTTCCAAGCCTTCGGCAAGCCGTGGCGCTGCGGGTTGACGGATTACAAAGTGACGACAGGCTCCCCTGCCCCGTCGTCGCCGCTGCCGCCATTGTCGCCCGGCGACAAACCGCGTGCGAGCCGCGCCAGCACGGAGGAATCGTCGCTTACCTTCGTGAACCAGACCGCCGGCGAGATCGCGCTGTTCTGGATCGACCTGACCGGCCAGCGACGCAGCTACGGCCGCGTGCCCGCCAGTGAACGCCGCGAGCAGCACTCGTTCGTTGGGCACGTCTGGCGGGTCGAGACGAGCGACGGTCATCTGCTCGGCCTTTTTGAAGCGGGCGCGAAAGGCAGCGAGGCGATCATCACCAAGGCCGTTGCGCCCGCACCCGCAGCACCAGCGAAGACCCGCTCCTCCGACATTTCGCCCGACGGGCGCTGGCACGCCTTCATCAAAAACCACAACCTGCACGCGCGCGTTTTGGAGACGAAGGAGGAGTTCGCGCTGACCACCGACGGCACGGCGGAAGATGCGTACGAGGCCCGTTTTCATTGGTCGCCGGACTCGCGGCGGCTGGCGCTGCGGCAGATTCGGAGGGGCGAGGAGCGCAAGGTCACACTGATCGAGTCGTCACCCAAGGAGCAATTACAACCAAAGCTACACGAGCTGAATTACGCCAAGCCCGGCGACCGCATCGCGCATCCGCGCCCGCGCCTTTTCGATCTTCCCAACCGCAAGGCCATCGCGATTGCCGACACGCTGTTCCCGAATCCCTTCGAACTGCACGAGCTGCGCTGGTCGCCTGACTCGCGCTGGTTCGCGTTCAGCTACAACCAGCGCGGGCATCAGGTGTATCGCGTCATCGCCATCGACGCGGACACGGGGGCGGCGCGCGCGCTCGTGAACGAGGAGTGCGCCACATTTTTCACCTACTCCTCCAAGCGCCATCTGCACTGGCTCGACGCCACCGGCGAGCTGATCTGGATGAGCGAGCGCGACGGCTGGAATCATCTTTACCTCTACGACGCCGCGACGGGCCGCGTGAAAAACGCGATTACGCGCGGCGAGTGGGTCGTGCGCGGCGTCGAGCGCGTGGACGCGGAACGGCGGCAGGTGTGGTTTCGCGCGGGCGGCATCCGGCCCGAGCAGGACCCGTATCAGGTGCATCTCTGCCGCGTGAACTTCGATGGCTCAGGGCTGCTCGTGCTCAGCGAGGGTGACGGCAACCACGACTGGCAGTTCTCGCCGGACAACCGTTACGTGCTCGACCGCTGGTCGCGCGTAGATCAGCCGCCGGTCCACGAGTTGCGCGACGCCGCAACCGGCCGCCTGCTCTGCGAACTCGAGCGCGCGGACGCGGGCGAACTTTTCAAAACCGGCTGGCGCGCGCCCGAGCGTTTCGTCGCCAAGGGCCGGGACGGAATCACCGACATTTTCGGAATCATCATCCGCCCGGTGAATTTTGATCCCGCCAAAAAGTACCCGGTGATCGAGGAGATTTACGCCGGGCCGCACGGGGCGTTCGTACCGAAAACATTTGGGCGCAATCTGCGCCAGAGCGCGCTGGCCGAGCTGGGCTTCATCATCGTGCGCATCGACGGCATGGGCACGAACTGGCGCTCGAAGAAATTTCACGACGTGTGCTGGAAGAATCTCGGCGACTCGGGTTTTCCCGACCGCATCGCGTGGATGAAGGCGGCGGCGGCGAAGCATCCCGAGCTGGACCTCAGCCGCGTGGGCGTCTACGGCGGCTCGGCGGGCGGCCAGAGCACGGCGCGTGCGCTGTTCGCCCACGGCGATTTTTACCGCGTGGGCGTGGCCGACTGCGGCTGTCACGACAACCGCATGGACAAAATCTGGTGGAACGAACAGTGGATGGGCTGGCCCGTCGGCCCGCATTACGCCGAGCAATCGAACGTCACCGGCGCGAAGAATCTCGTCGGCAAACTCCTGCTGATTGTCGGCGAACTCGACAAGAGTGTGGACCCGTCCTCGACCATGCAGGTCGTCAACGCGTTGATCAAAGCGGACAAGGATTTTGATCTGCTCGTCGTCCCCGGCGGCGGGCATGGCATCGCGGAGAGTCCGTATGGGAGCCGTCGCCGCATGGATTTCTTTGTGCGCCATTTGCTCGGAGTCGAGCCGCGCAGCCAGCCATGAAAACAAGAGCCCATGTTGAGATGAACCACGGAAAACACGAATCACCCGAATGCCAAGGCGCGAAACGCGGAGCGCCCCCGGAGTGCGCCCGTCCCCGGGCGCAGCGATGTGACCGGAGCAAGCGTCTCGGCAGTTCAAGAGCGTCCGGGACGGAGGACGTCGCTGCGCCCGAGGACGGGCGCACTCCGGGACGAGCTTCCGCGCTCTTCATCCTCCTCATGGCCTTCGCGGCGTTGTCGCCCGCACTGTTCGCCGCCGAGACGAATGCCGCAGCGCAGCGGCTCCACGCGCTGTTCGCCGAGGACTGGGAGCACACGATGGAGCGCAGCCCGACCTGGGCTTCGGAGCTTGGCGACCGGCGCTGGAACGACCGCTGGGACGACCTGAGCCTCGCCACCGCCGAGCGCGAGCACCAGCGCACGCAGGCCACGCTTCAGCGGTTGCTCGAGATTCCCCGCGCCCAGCTTTCCGAAAGCGACCGGTTGAACTTTGACCTGTTCAAGTTTCAGACCGAACTCGGGCTGGAAGAATACCGCCAGCGCACGTTTCTCGTCGCCATCTCGCAGCGCGGCGGCATCCAGACGGCGGACGAACTCGCCGACTCGCTGCGCTTCGAGAGCGTGAAGGATTACGAGGACTGGCTGGGCCGGCTCGGTCGCTTTCCGGTGCTCATGGATCAGACCATCGCGCTGCTGCGGCAGGGCGTTCGCGAGCGGCGCGTGCAGACGAAGATCACGATGAAACGAGTGCCCGCGCAGATCGCCAAACAGATCGTGGCCAAGCCCGAGGACAGCCCGTTTTTCAAGCCGTTCGCGACGTTTCCCGCCACCGTCGCGGCCGCCGACCGCGAGCGCCTGACGGCCGCCGCGCGCCGCGCCGTGAGCGACTCGGTGATTCCGGCGTATCGGCGGTTGCAGCGGTTTTTCGACGACGAATATTTCCCCGCGTGCTTCGACGGCGTGGGCGCGTGGCAATGGCCCGATGGCACGAACACGTATGCGTTTCTCGCGCGCAAGTTCACGACCACGAAACTCACGCCGCAGGAGATTCACGACCTCGGCTTGCGTGAGGTGAAGCGCATCGGCGACGAGATGCAGCGCGTGATGGAGCGGGTCGGATTCAAGGGCACGCGGCGGGAGTTTTTCCAACACCTGCGCAGCGATCCGAAGTTTTACTGCCGCACGCCGGCCGAGTTGCTGACGGAATATCGCGCCACGGCCAAGCGCGTGGACCCGCAGTTGGTGCGCTTTTTCAAGGTGCTCCCGCGCGTGCCCTACGGCGTCGAGCCGATTCCGGACAAGATCGCGCCGGACACGACGGCGGCCTATTACCGCGTCCTCGCCGCCGATGGCTCGCGCGCCGGCACCTACTTCGTGAACCTCTACAAACCGGAGATGCGGCCGCGCTACGAGATGATGGCGCTCACGTTGCACGAGGCGGTGCCGGGGCATCACCTGCAATTCGCGCTGGCGTTCGAGCAGGGCGAGCTGCCGAAGTTCCGGCGCTACGGCGGCGAGGGCGTGTACACGGCATACATCGAGGGCTGGGCGCTCTACGCTGAATCGCTCGGCGACGAGATGGGCCTCTACGACGATCCCTATTCCAAGTTCGGCCAGCTCACCTACGAGATGTGGCGCGCCATCCGGCTCGTGGTGGACACGGGGATGCACGCATTCAAATGGGAGCGGCAGCGGGCGATCGATTACTTCCTGGCCAACGCGGCGAAAAGCGAACTGGACGTGACCAACGAAGTGGACCGCTACATTTCCTGGCCCGGCCAGGCGCTCGCGTACAAAATCGGAGAGCTGAAAATCAAGGAACTGCGCGCGGCGGCGGCGAAGGAACTCGGGGCGAAGTTCGACCTCCGCGATTTCCACGACCTCATCCTGAAATCCGGCGCCGTGCCGCTCGAAGTGCTCGAACAGAGCGTGCGTGAGTGGAGCGGGCGGAGCCGGGCGGCCAAACCTTGACTGTGATCGCCGCGGACCCGCCGGGATCCAGGGGAGCTTGGGCAGCCAGCGACGTGAGCAGGCGGATGGAAACCACGCAAAATGTGGAGAAATCCACCTCACGTCGGCGGCTGCAGGACTCCCGTGACTGTCAGGCAGCCCGGGAAGGCCGCGCTCGCATGCGGACCAGCGGGCGCTAGCTGCGCTTGGCGGCGACTTCGTTCCTGGCTTCCGCCTCCGGCTTGCCCGCCGGCTTGGGATTGCGCGGCAGGTCTTTGATGTGGCGGAAGCCCACGAGCTTGCGGCGGTCCGTATCCCACAAGCGCACGTTGATCGACTTGAGGCTCGACCGCAGCGTGATCGGCTCGACCTGCTGGAAGATGGGATGCGAGTTGTGGCAGCGCTCGAGGTTGTAATTCGGAATCCGCGAACTGAGATGGTGGATGTGATGGAAGCCGATGTTCCCTGAGAGCCATTGGAGCACGCGCGGGAGCTTGTAGTAGGAGCTGCCCTTCAGCGCAGCGTCAGTGTAATCCCAATCCTCGCGCGTTTCCCAGTAGGCATCCTCGAACTGATGTTGCACGTAGAACAACCAGATGCCGCTCGCACCTGCCACCATCGTGACCGTGAGCTGGATGAGCAGGTATTCCTTGATGCCAAAGGTCAGTGCCATGCCGCCCACAAACACCGCGATCGCCATGTTCATCCACCACACGGAATTGCGCTCGCGCAGACTCGCCTTCGAGGACGGGAATCGCTGCTCGATGACGAACAAATAAACCGGTGCGAGCACGAAGAGCACAAAGGGATTGCGCGCGAGCCGGTACGCAAAGCGCTTCCAGCGGTGCGATTCGAGATACTCCTGCACCGTCATGGTCCAGATGTCCCCCATGCCGCGGCGGTCAAGGTCGCCGGTGGTGGCGTGATGGACCGAGTGCTCCCAGCGCCAATGGTAGTAGGGCGTAAACGTGAGCAGCCCGCAGAAAAATCCAACGATGTCGTTGGCGCGGCGCGAGTGGTAAAACGACCCGTGGCCGCAGTCGTGGAAGATGATGAACACCCGCACCAGCAGCGCGCCCGCCAGCATCGCCAGCGGGATGGTGAGCCACCACGACACCTCCAAGCTGCGATAGATGAAATACCAGAGGAGCGCATACGGCCCGAGCGTGTTGATGACCTGCCAGTTGGCGCGCAGCGTCGATGGCTGCTGAAACTCCGCCACGATGACCTTCCAATCGGCGATGCCCACCGTGGGTGGGGAAGACGTTGAACCCGCGACATTCATAGTTGGCGACTGCAAAATTTTTCCGGACTGCACGGACCCGGAGCGCGGCGCGCGAGACGGGCCAGCGACCTGGTTGCGAGCGGTCCGACAACGGGAGAATCCCAAACTGCCGGCCACCCTTGCGAGTCAATAATCGTGCCGATCCCATTCCGGGCAAGGGGTGTGTGACGAATAAGTAACCCAAAAGCGGCGCGCCTTGTCGGGCGTGCTTTTTTCGGGTTGCTATATTGTATTTGTATAGATACAAACACCCATGCCTACTTCCCAGCAAGCTCTCCGTTCCCAACGCGACGCCGTGCTCGCGCAGATTCAACAGATCGACCACCTGCGCCGCGGTTCCTTGAGCCGCCAGTTCTTTCAAACCCG
>BJHT01000102.1 GCA_014193395.1 Verrucomicrobiota bacterium | reverse complement strand
CTCAGCGGCCCCGAGTACTGCACAGAAAAAATGCGGGCCGCCCGTCACCAACCAACCAAGCGCCACCCACAGCCATCGTCGTTTCATCACGCCCGCCACTAGACCGACGCCCCGCCCGCACCGCAAGCTCCGCGGCCAGCCTGCCCCCTTGTAGAAATCGAGGTAACGAGACTCTGACCTTTTCGGCGCGAGAAACGGGCTGAGTCTCATGAGCTGACTGGGGCGAGGCGTGTGGGACCGGAGCTTCGGTTGCAAGACACAGGCGCAGTGTTCTTGGACGGGCCGCGCGCGGAAAGAGGTTAGAGTCTCGTTACCTCGACTCCTACAAGAGTCGGGAGCGCGGCCAGCCTGCCCCCTTGTAGGAGTCGAGGTGACGAGACTCTGACCTTTTCGGCGCGAGAAACGGGCTGAGTCTCATGAACTGACTGGGGCGAGGCGTGTGGGACCGGAGCTTCGGTTGCAAGACACAGGTGCGGTGTTCTCGGGCGGCCTCTCGCGGAAGGAGGTTAGAGTCTCGTTACCTCGACTCCTACAAGAGTCGGGAGCGCGGCCAGCCTGCCCCCTTGTAGAAATCGAGGTAACGAGACTCTGACCTTTTCGGCGCGAGAAACGGGCTGAGTCTCGTGGGCTGACTGGGGCGAGGCGTGTGGGACCGGAGCTTTGGTTGCAAGACACAGGCGCCGTGTTCTTGGGCGGGCCGCGCGCGGAAGGAGGTTAGAGTCTCGTTACCTCGACTCCTACAAGGGCGGGGCTGGTGCTCTCAGCCGCGCTACTTGACCACATCCCCCACCAGCAAAATCGCGCCCGGATAGAACGCCCGGCCGTCGTAGCGCTCGGGCTTGTCGATCTTGTTGTTGCGGGTCGCGAGCACTTTCGCTTTGTCCACCTGGTCCGGATGAATCTCGAGTTTAACCGTGTGGATTTTGTCCTCGAGTTCGCTGCCGAGGCCGAGCGTAGCAAGGCGATGGTAGGTGCAGAATGAGTCGAAGCGCGGCACGACCTTGGCGGGCTTGTCATCCACAGTGACGATGACCTGGCCGCAGTCGGGGCCGATGATGTCGTAGATCGCGCAGCGCGTGCCTTTGAATTTGAAGGTGATCGTCTCGCCGGGTTGCGCGCCCTTGTGCAGCGCGGTCATGCGATTGGCCCAGCGTTTGCCGAAGTCGTCGGTCTTGGGATCGAGCAGCGTGAAGCCTTTCGAGAGCGTGGCGGCGGTGATGGGGAGCAGCTTGGCATGTTCGTAATTCGTCGCGATGAAGGGCGCGGGCAGCGGGTGCGGCGCGGCGGCCTTGGACGCCTCGCGCACGATCGGCAGCGAGCGCGCGATGGCCTCGACGTAGAGCTGGTGGCCGGTCTCGACGTGCGGATGCACGCCGTCGGGCGCGAAGACGAACTTGTCGCCGACCTTTGCTTTTTCCTCGGGCGTTTTCGGGAGCGGGGATTTCCAGAGGAGCTTTCCCTCCTTGGCGAGGCGCGCGACTTCCATGGTCAGGTGAATGCTCGGGATGCCGTAATGATCGGCGATTTTCTCCATGGCGCTGGCGGCGCGATGAAACTTGCCGTCGAACATCGGCTCCACGATGGCCTCGGTGATCGTGTAAACAAAGGCGATGTCGCAGTTCGGCAGCGTGCGCCAGGTCTGCCGCACGATGCCCTCCATGCAGCGAAAAATCTGCTCCGGCGCGGCCCAACTGTCGTTCACCGCGAATTCGACGAACATGAGGTCCGGCTTGTGATCGAGCACATCCTGCTGGAGCCGGAACACGCCGAGGTCCGAGCCGGTGCCGCCGATGGCCGCGTTGATCTCGGAGAACTTGGCGGTGGGAAAAGTCTTTTGAATGTGCGCCAGTGACTTGGGCCGCCAGCCCGGCTGCGCGGTGATCGAGCCGCCGAGATAGGCGATCTTCACCTCGGCCCCGGCGGTGGTGGCTTTGGCGGAGAAGTTCGGGAGACCGGAGCGCGGACGGCACTCCTGCGCGCTGGCGAGCGGCAGCTCCTGCGCCCGGGATACGAGCGTGAGGGCGAGCACGGCAGCGAGGTGGCGAAGGGATTGGAGGATGACGCGCATGGTTTTCGAGTAGTTGAGTTTTGCCCGCACAGTGTCGGAGGGCTGGCGCTGCCTCAAGCGGGATCACTCGCGGCGCCGCCGGCGCGGCGCAGTCGCGCACGGTCTTTGTAGCGCAGGTTTCCAAACCTGCTGTATCGCCGATTTCCAAATCGGCAGAGGCCGCTGGGTTCGGGCGCGTGCGACCAACCGAGGCGTTACGGGTGGTCGCACGTTCCGCGGGTTTAGAAACCCGCGACACAGCAGACTTGGAAGTCTGCGCTACACGGGCGCACCGCGCCGCTGCGTTGCGGCGACTCGGCGCAGTCGCGCACGGTCTTTGTAGCGCAGGTTTCCAAACCTGCTGTATCGCCGATTTCCAAATCGGCAGGGGCCGCCGGGTGCGGCCGCGTGCGACGAGCCGAGGCGTTGCGGGTGGTCGGGCGGTCCGCGAGTTTAGAAACCCGCGATACAGCAGACTTGAAAGTCTGCGCTACAGTGACGGTGTGCGGATGCGTCGATGCTCCGTAAGTTCACCGCAATTTATCCACCAACCTCGGCGCTGCGCCCCGTTTCCTCCGCCCTTCCGGCTTCCACCTTGTCACCCGGCGCACCCCCAACTACGGTCCGCGGCTCGTGCATCCTATCGCGTTCAAAATCGGCAGCCTCGAAGTCCATTGGTATGGCATTTTCGTCGCCACGGGTTTTCTCGCGGGCCTGTGGACCGCGCGCCGCCGGGCCGAGCAGCGGGGCATTTCGTCCGACACCATCGTGGACCTGAGCTTCTGGATTCTGGTCGGCGCGTTGGTCGGGGCACGGACGCTGTATGTGATCACGTTTTGGAACGAGGAGTTCGCCGGCAAACCGCTGCTCGACATTTTGCTTCAGCGCTCCGGGTTGGTCTTCTACGGCGGGCTGATCGGCGCGGTGACGCTGGCCATCATCATCCTGTGGCGCAAAAAACTGCCGCTCTGGAAAATCGGCGACGCCATGGCCCCGAGCATCGCGCTCGGGCACGCGTTCGGGCGGCTCGGCTGCCTGATGACGGGCTGCTGTTTCGGCCGCGAATGTGCGTTGCCATGGGCCATCCATTTTCCCGAAGGCCACGCAACGCAGGGCGTGGGCGTGCATCCGGTGCAACTCTACGAATCGGTGCTGAACTTCGCGCTCTACGCCGGGCTGGAATGGTTTTATCGCCGGAAGAAATTCGATGGCCAGGTGTTCGCCTGCTACCTGCTCATCTACGCGGTCCTGCGCGCGGTGACTGAGTATTTCCGCGGCGATTACGCCGTGCGCCTCCTCCTCGGCGTGCTCACGCCCGGTCAGTCCGTCAGCATCCTGATCCTCGCGGCGGGCGTGGGGTTTTACTGGTATTGCTCGCGGCTCGCCGCGGGTGCCAAACCGCGGCGGTGAAACCGAACGCGAAATAGGATGGGAGAACCACGGATGAATCCCGAAGACGCCAACCCGACACCCGTTTCGGCCGCGGGCGCAATGCCTTTGGAGTGCGGTGACTTGTCACCGCTTTCCCAAGGCGACTTGTCGCCGTCGGACAACAGGGCGCGTGCGACTACGATGGGGCGTTCACGGCTCGCGCCAGCGGTGGCGTGCGCGCGGGGGCGGACGCGCTCCGAAGTTCGACGGCGACAAGTCGCCTGCGCAAAAGCGGTGACGAGTCACCGCACTCCAAACCGCCGCTTCGCGATTCGGACCAACCGGTTCGAGACTGTGCCGGCCCGCCCCCACCCGTGTTTATCCGTGTACAGCCGTGGTTCAATTTCGGTATTCAGATTGATGCCGTACTCCGCCGTTCGCTTTGTCCCCCATGCCCAAGCCCACTGAAAGCCTCACCGTCGAGCGCTCATTGCCCGACGAACGGCTCGACAAATTTCTCAGCCGCCAGTTGCCCGAGGTATCGCGCGGCACCTTCCAGCGGTTGATCGACGAAGGGCGCGTGCTCGTGAACGGCGCGCCGGTCAAGCAGACCCACGCCCCGCGCGCCGGGGAAAAGGTAATCATACATTTCCCCGAGCCGCGTCCCGCGAAGGCCGAGGCGCAGGACATTCCCCTCACGGTGATTTACGAGGACGCCGACCTGATCGTCATCAACAAGCCGCCCGATCTCGTGGTGCATCCGTCGCACGGGCACGAGGATCACACGCTGGTCAACGCGCTGCTGCATCATTGCGGCGACCAGCTCAGCGGCATCGGCGGAGTGGCACGGCCGGGCATTGTCCACCGGCTCGATCTGGAAACCAGCGGCTGCCTGGTCGTGGCAAAGAACGATGTCGCGCACGTCGCGCTGCAGGCGCAGTTCGCGGGGCGCACGGTGGAGAAGACTTATCACGCGATCGTGTGCGGCGAGGTGCCGAACTCGCGGGGAGAAATCCGCGCCGCCATCGCACGGCATCCCACCCATCGCAAGCGCATGGCCGTGACGAACGGCGAGGGTCGCGAGGCGTGGACCACCTACCGCGTGGCGTCGCGTCTGCACCACGCGACGCTGGTCGAGGCCACGATTCACACGGGCCGCACGCATCAGATTCGCGTGCATTTCCAGCATCTCGGCTACCCGGTCGTGGGCGACACGATCTACGGCAAGCGCCCGAGCGCGTTGCTCCGCGAACTCACCGGCTACACCGCGCCGCGCCAGATGCTGCACGCACGGCAGCTCGCCTTCACGCATCCCACCACCGGCGAGGAGAAGGTCTTTCAAGCGCCGTGGCCCGCGGATTTTCAGGAGGCGATGGAACGGCTGCAGCCCTTGTAGGAGTCGAGGTAACGAGACTCTAACCTTCTCCACGCGAGACGGGGACTGAGTCTCGCGGACCTGACTAGGGCAAGGCGCGTGGAATTTGAGCGCGGTTTCGCGACGTGGGTTGCGGCGGGTTCGGACGGTGCTCTCGGGGAAGGAGGTTAGAGTCTCGTTACCTCGCCCCCTACAAGAGGGCGGGCTGGGAGCGCTCGCGGCGCACTTTTTCAAGCGGGGGCTTTTAGCGGGACGACGGTTCCGGCGTTGACCTGCCAGCGCTGGAGCTGGCGGCTGAGTTCGCGCGGCCAGTTTTCGCCGGTGCAGGTCATGAAGACCTGGCCGCTGGCGTGGTGGGCGCGTTCGAGCAGTGGCATGAGACCGGCGCGGCGCTGGGCGTCGAGTTCGCCCATGACGTCGTCGATGAGGAGCACGGGCGGTGAACCGAGGAGGCCGGTGAGATATTCGGCCTGCGACATTTTCAGAGCGATGGCGAGGGTGCGCTTCTGACCCTCGCTGCCGAATTGCGCGGCGGAGCGGTCGCCGAGAAGCAGCGCGAGGTCGTCGCGATGCGGGCCGACGACGGTGCAGCGCGCGGCGCGTTCGCGATCGCGGCTGCGGGCGAGTTCAAGAGCGAAGTCGGCCTGAACGCTGGGCTGATATTCGAGGCGAAGTTCCTCGGCGTCGTTGGCGACACGGCGATACGCGAGGCGCGCGAGCGGCGAGAGGCGCGGGAGCAGGGCGCGGCGGGCCTCGATCAGGCGCACGCCGACGGCGACGAGCTCGTGCGAAAAACTTTCCAGCGCGGCCTCGTCAATGATGCGGCGCTTGAGGAGGGAGTTGCGCGAGCGCAGGGCGCTGGCGTAGCGCTGGAGGAGCGGGAGGTAGCCGGGCTGGGTTTGCGCGAGGATGAGGTCAAGGAAGCGGCGGCGGATGCGCGAGGTCCCTTTCACCAGTTGCAAATCCTCGGTGCAAAACACCACGGCGCGGAAGACGCCGAAGAAGTCGGTGAGCTTGCGGACGGGCTGGCCGTCGAGGGTGACTTTGCGCTCGCGCGAGGCCCAGTAGAGCTTGATCTCGTGTTTGTCCGCAGCGACGACGTTGGCGCCGATGAAGTAGCCTTTCTCGCCGTGGCGGATCATCTGAGCGCCGCCGACGCCGCGGAAGGACCGCAACGTGGCGAGCAGGTAGATGGCTTCGAGGATGTTGGTTTTGCCCTGCGCGTTGTTGCCAAGGAGCACGTGGAAGCCCGGCGAAAAATCCGCGTCCAGGCGGGCGTAATTGCGGAACTCGCGCAGTCTCAAATGGGCCAAATGCACGGCGCAGCGTAAGGCGGAGAAGGAGGAGAAGGCGAGCGGTTCCGGGCGGCGGCAGAAAGCGGGGCGGTCGGCAGAAAAATGGGGGCAGAAAAAAAGCGGGAGAAGACGAGGAAGCGCGATGGTGGCATTTTCGCGATTACGATCGACGGTTCCAATTCAGGCAGAGGCACTGCGATGCAACATCCCCCTCTTCCCATTTTTTTTCTGCCCCCATTTTTCTGCCGATTCCGTTTTTTGCGCTTCGCGTCTGCCGAAGATTCTCCCGAACGAGCGCTTGACGCGGCCGGTATCAAGTTCAGCTTCGCCGCCGTGAACCCTGTCCAGAGCGACTCTGCCAAGCCCCCCGCCGCGCCGTCGGGGCGCGCTTCCATCAACAGTTTCAGCCCGGCGCGCGGTGACATCGTTCGCGTGGGTTCGACGCGCCGCGGGTTTCTCCAGACGGGATTGACGGGCCTGGCGGGCTTATCGCTCCCAGGGCTGTTACAGCAACGCGCCGCAGCCTCCGCTGCCGGCACGCCGAAGCGCCCGGCCAGCGTGATCTTGTTCTGGCTCTCGGGCGGGCCGAGTCATGTGGACATGTGGGATCCCAAGCCGGATTCGCCGCGCGAGATTCGCGGGCCGTTCGGCCATATTCCCACGAAGCTCCCCGGCGTGCATGTGTGCGAACATCTGCCGCTAACCGCGCGGCTGATGGACAAGCTCACACTGATTCGTTCGGTGGATTGCAGCGCCAGCGATCACACGCCGATCACGATGCAGGCGGGCAATCCGCTGGCCAAACGCACCAACGATGGCAAGGACGGCGGCGGCTTTCCGTCAATGGGTTCGGTCGCCGCGCGGTATCGCGGCCCCAATGCGCCGGGGTTGCCAGGCTTTGTCGGGCTGGCCGATACGTGGGTTTCCGACATGTGGGGTGCCGGGCAACTCGGCCACGCTTTTGAGCCGGTGAATGGCAAGGAACTCGCGGGTCGCCTGGCGCTGGCGGACGGACTTTCGCTTGATCGGCTCGGCGAACGTCGCGCGTTGAACGAGCAGCTCGATCACTGGCGGCGGCGCACGGACAACAACGCGGCCATCGCCGCCGCGGACACGTACACGCAGCAAGCCTACGACGTGCTGCTGTCTGGCCGCGCCCAGCGCGCCTTCAATCTCGACGAGGAAAAATCATCCGTCCGCGAAGCTTACGGGGCCGGCAGTCTCGGCGAAAAGGCACTGCTCGCGCGGCGGCTGGTCGAGGCGGGCGTGACCTTTGTCACCGTCAGCGGCGCGTGGGGGTACTTCGATCACCACGGCGACGAGGTGCGCTGGGGCGGCATCGAGAAGGGCCTCCGGCCGCTGCTGCCCATCGTGGACCGCACGTTGCACGCGATTGTCACGGACCTCGGAGACCGCGGTCTGCTGGACAGCACGCTGATTCTGATGATGGGCGAATTCGGCCGCAGCCCGGTCATTAACAAAAATGCCGGACGCGACCACTGGCCGCGCGTGATGTCGATGATCATGGCCGGCGGCGGCCTGCGGCACGGCCAGGTGATCGGCAGCACCGACCGGCACGGCCACGACATCGCCAGTCGTCGCGTGGGGCCGTCGGACCTTGCGGCCACGGTGTTCCAGCATCTCGGCATCGACCTCGCCACGCAATGGATCGACCAGACCGGCCGCCCCCGACCGATTGTCACCGAAGACGGACGGCCCATCGAAGAGTTGAGCTGAAAAGCAGCGCGCGCAGTCTTCCACCGCCGCCCTTGTAGGAGTCGAGGTAACGAGACTCTAACTTCCTTCGCGCCCGCCGAGCCGCTCACGCGAGGTAGGGTTCGAGACTCCTCACATTCCTCACCTCGTCTCTTACCAATGAGGATCACGCCCCGCGCAGCGGTCGGTCAGTAGCGTTCGCCGACGCCGGTTCTCAGGCCGTGGAGCAGTTTCACTTCGGCGGCGGTGAGGGGCGGTTGAAGGCGGCGAGGTCGTCCATGTGACCAACATACAAAGCGCCGAGGACGAGGACCGGAGCAGGCGCATTATTGAAAATCGTGGTGAGAAGGTGAACCTGGAGTTGAGGAAGGCTCACGTTGAGCGATGGAGAACCACTGACCCGCACTAACCCGCACTAATCAATGCAGGGCCGAGCTAGGCGGAGAGACTGAGGCTAGCCCCATTCTTTTTTCATTAGTGCCGGTTAGTGCAGGTCAGTGGTGAAAACTGGTTTTTTTTCGGCGTTTGGCGGATCGACGGTGGAGGGTGGCATTCGCGCAGAAGCGGCGCGCACGTCTGATCTCTGCGTTTTTTTTCGAGCGCTGCGGGTTTCAGTTCGGCTGCCGGTGCCGAAACGAGGCCGAGGAGGGAAGCGCGGCGGGAACAGTACACCACAGAGATGGGAAGGGGCGCAGAGGGGGAAAGTGATAGCAAAAGGCATCGCCGGAGCGCGTCCGTCCCCGGCCGCAGCGAGGTGGGGCGCACTGAGTCGCGCGAAGATTCCCACAGCCTCCGTGTATGCGGACGTCGCTGCGCCCCGGAGACGGGCGCACTCCGGGGAAACTCACGGGCGGGCCGCCCGTGCTCCCGGATTAGCGCTGGGCTTTGATGAGGCCGTCGGGGGTGAGGGCGACGGCGCTGAGGTTGGCGCTGGCAGCGGCGCTGACTTTGTAGCCGAGTTTGGAGAGTGCGTCGGTTTCGGCGGCGGGCCAGGATTTTTCAAAGGAAACAGCGGTGGTGCCTTCGGTGTGGAGTCGCGGCGCGGACATGGCGGCCGGGAGGGGCCGCCCGAGGACGACGTAGTGGGTGAGGACTTCGAGCAACGCGTTGGGAATCTTGCGGCCGCCGCGTCCGCCGATGGCGAGGACCGGCGCGCCGTCGCGGGTGACGATGGTGGGGACCATGTTGTGCAAGGGGCGTTTGCCGGGACCGGGGGCGTTGGGATGCGCGGGGTCGGTGTCGAAGCGCGACATGCCGTGGCCGAGGGTGAGGCCGAGTCCCTCGACGGTGACGCGTGCGCCGAAGCCCTCGCCGTGCGTGAGCGTGAGGGCGACGAAGTTGCCGAGTTTGTCAGCGGCGCTGAGGCTGATGGTGCCGTTCTGCGGGCGCGGCGTGACGGCGTGGGCGAGGGGTTTTCCGGCTTTGATGGCGGCGGTGATTTGGTCGGCGGATTCGCGGGCGTAGTCGGCGGAGAGGAGACGGGCGACGGGGATTTTTCCAAAGTGAGGATCGCCGAGGAGTGTGAGGCGGTCGCGCCATGCGAGGCGCGCGGCCTCGAGGCGGGCGTGGGTCCGCGCAAGGCCGGCGGGCAGTTTGTCCCACTCCAGCGCGTGCATCGCGCGGAGGATTTGCAGCACCGTGAGGCCACCGGCGGTGAGGGGCGCGGTGTGGATGGTGTGCGCGCCCCAGGTGAGCGTGAGCGGCTCGACGATGCGGGCGCGGTGGGCGGCGAGGTCTTGCGCGGTGACGAGGCCGCCGTTTTTCTGAAAACCCTCGGCGATGCGCTGCGCGATGTCGCCGCGGTAGAAGGGTTCGATCGAGTTGGCTTTGGCGAGGGCGGTGAGGAGTTCGGCGAGCTCGGGATTTTTGAACAGTGCGCCGGCGGCGAGGGGTTTGCCGTCGGCGAAGTAGAGTTTTCGCGAGCCCGGATCGGTCGCGAAAATTTTCTGTTGGGCGATGAGATCGGCGAGGCCCTTGGGCCAGGGGTAGCCGTTGCGGGCGATGGCGATAGCTGGCTGGAGGAGTTCGCTGAAGGGACGAGTGCCGAATTTTTCCAGCGCGAGGTGGAGGCCCGCGAGCACGCCGGGGACGCCGGTGGCGAGCCAGCCGGTTTGATTCACGCGGCCGGGGACATTCCCGTCGGGGCCGGGCTTGAAAGAATCGGCGCGGAGGGCGGCGGGCGCGGTGGAGTTGCCGTCGATGGAGACAATTTGTCGCCCGCCGGCGAGGGCGATGGTGGCGGACATGCCGTAGCCGCCGATGCCGGTTTGATTGGGCGCGGCGACGGCGGCAGCGAGAGCCGCGGCGACAATGGCGTCGATGGCGTTGCCGCCGCTGGCGAGGATTTGCTGGCCGACTTTGTCAGCGGTGGGTTCGCCGATGACGTGGCCGGGCGCGTTGGCGGGCGCGGGGGCGCTGCGGAGAATGAAGGGAAACGCGGCGGTGCCGAGCGCGGCGGCGGTGGTGAGGCGGACGGCGTGGCGACGGGAGAGGGCGCGGGGCCGGTGCGCTGCGGGGGGTGCGAGAGCGGGACGCGGGGCGGACATGGCGGGGAGTTACTTCTGGGGTTTGGCGGTCGCGAGGATTTGCTTGGCTTCGTCGGGGCCGATGTCGCGCACGAAGAGATTGCGCCAGCGGATTTCGCCACCGTGGGTTTGCAGCATGATGGGGCCTTTGGCGGGGAGGGGCTTGGTGCGTTCCCAGAAATTCTCCATGACCGCACCATCGACGACGAGCTTGTCATTCAGCCAGACCCAGGTGACGGCGCCGATCTGGCGGATGCGGAAGGTGTTCCATTCACCGAAGGGTTTGTCGGCGAGGACGAGGGGATCGCGGCCGGGAGTTTTGGGTGTGTTGTTGAAGAGGCCGCCGGAGCCGAGCCACGGACGGCGGTCGGGATTCTTGGGATTCTCGGGCTGGTTCTTATCCCAAATTTGCACCTGCGGCGTGCCGCGGAGGTAGATGCCGCTGTCGGCCTTGGGGACGGTTTTGTAGTCGATGAGGAGTTCGATGTCGCCGTAGTCGGCGTCGGTGGTGGCGTAGGGGCCGGTGCCGGAGTTGACGAGTTCGCCGTTCTCAACGCGCCAGTGGTTGGGGAAATCGGCGCGCTGTTGTTTGAGATTGGCGTCGCGTTTTTCACCGAGTGGCTTGGGGACGGCGTGCGGATTCAAGCCGTACCAACCGGTGAGGTCGGTGCCGTTGAAGAGGGCGCGGAAGCCCTTGGGCGGCGCGGGTTCGGCGGCGGGAAGCGTGGTGAGCGAGCCAAGGAGCAGCGCGGTGAGGGCGAGCAGGCGTGGGGATTTTGCGGACGGGCGGGTGGATTTCATGGCGGGGGTTTTACGGGTTTGCTCTCGTAAGTCGAGGGGCAACGTCGCCGCCGATGGGCGCGCGCCGGGCGGGAAGGACTCCCGCAGATTCAGGGCGACCACAGATGGGAACATGGAAAAATAAATCTGAGGTCGGTTTGAATCTGCGGGAGGCTCGGTGCTCCCCGGCGGCGGGTTGGCGCTTGAGTCAGGTTTGCGGAAACGCTCTTATCCGCGCGTGGCAACCCCAGTTTTCTCATGAACGAATCCCATCTCATCCTCGGCGTGGACATCGGCGGCACCAGCATCAAGGCCGCGGCGGTGGACACGCGCAAAGGCTCGCTCGCCACGACGGTCGCCCGCATCAAGACCCCGCAGCCCGCGACGCCCAAGGCCGTGGTCGCCGCGCTGGCGGAGTTGACCGCGCGCCTCAAATGGCGCGGTCCGGTGGGCGTTGGCTTTCCGGGTTTGATCAAGCAGGGCGTCGTGCGGCGCGCGCCCAATCTCGATCCAGGCTGGGTGCGGCACGAGATCGTGGATCATCTCCAGCGCGTGCTGGGCGTGCCGCTGGTGGCGGTGGGCAATGACGCCGACGCGGCCGGCTTGGCCGAGGCGCGCTTCGGCGCGGGGCGCGGCGTGCGCGGGACGGTCGTGCTGGTCACGCTCGGCACGGGCATCGGATCGGCGGTCCTGCACAACGGCTCGTTGCTGCCGGACACGGAACTGGGGCATCTGGAAATCGGCGGACAGGACGCCGAGTTATTCGCCTCGACGCTGGCGCGCGAGCGCAACAAATGGACGTGGGAACAATGGGGCCGCAACGTGGATCGTTACCTGACTGTGCTGGAATACATGCTCGCGCCGGACCTCTTCATCATCGGCGGCGGCGTGAGCGCGGAGCCGGAGCTTTTCTTTCGTCACCTCGAGAATGTGGAATGCAAGATCGTCCCCGCCACCATGGGCAATGACGCGGGGATCGTCGGTGCCGCGCTGTTCGCCGTGCCCGGCGTGAAGGCGCTCGCGCGGCGACGCCAACGCGGCGCGAAGCGGGCGAAGTAACCTCCCACGCTGAAGCGGTATCCATACCGCCTAACGTCGCCACCCCCGCCCTTGGAGTCTTGGCCCTTCCCTTGAGCTTTGAAGAGGGTGTTGCGAAAGTTCGCGTAAGTGCTTGGATTTCGGCGACTTGGTTACGGAAAAAGGGCATCTGCGTCCCCGACACCGAGTATGTGCGTTTTTATGGGTAGCCAAATGTGGATGAAACCCGCGCTACCATGTGGGTTTGCTGAGGCGCCCGTTCGCAAGCGTTTGCTCCACACAAAGTAGTGGAAATAAGGAAATCTGTAAATTGGCCAATGATTTCGCAGTTCGCGTCCGACCCTTTCGCAACACCCTCTTGAACTTTGAGCTTGGAGCTTTTTCGCGTCACTCCGCTCCCGGCGGCACGAAGACCACGGTGGATTGGATGGCGTGGTAGCACTGACACCCCGAGCTGGCCTCGACCTGCACGATCACGCCGCCGGCCGGGATGATGTTGATGAGGCAGCCCGGGCGCATCCCGGTGAAAGTCAGCAACGGCCCGCCGCTGCCCACATCGCGCATCACCGTGTAGCCATCGCGATAGAAGAGCATCCCGGCCGACGCGGACATCTGGCCGCACGCGCCGTTCGCGGGCACGACCCACGGCGTCGGCCCCTTCGGCCCCGGACGCATCGTCGGTTCACCGGTGTGCAAGTCGTAGGAGCGTGGCCGGCCGATGACGTGCTCGCCGACCAGCACGGGCCGCACGCGGTTGCCGATGGCGCGGTTCCACAACTGCGAGCCGTCCGTGGCCGACAGCGCCAGCGCGCGGCGCTCGTCCTCGTCGCCCTTCGGTTTGCCGTAGGCGCTGTAGGTTCCCGCCAGCAACACCACGCCGTCCTTGGCCGTGAGGCACAGGCTCCCGGTCCAACTGCCGCAGCCGCTCAGGTCGTGATCGCGCGCCCACACCGGCCGACCGGTCGCGAGATCGAGCGCCACGACTGTGCGCACATACGGCGCCGTCGGGCCGAGCGGCTTCGGTTTGCCCTTCGCCATTTCTTTGTAGGCCTCGGCGACGGTGAGCACTTTCGGCGCGGCCGCCTGGCCGCGATGCTCGACGAGAAAAACTTTGCCGCCCTGGATCGCGATGGTCGCGTTGCGAATCGCAGGGCTTTCATAACGCCAACGCAATTCCCCCGTCCGCAGGTCGTAGGCGAAAATCGCGCCGCTGAATTGATAGCCCGCCGACGTGCTGCCCACGAGCAGATCGCCCTCCGCCGCCACGTACGACCACGCGCCGTTCGTCCCGCCGACACCCGTCGTCCGCGCCGGCACCGCGTAGGACTTGCGCGTCGCTCCGGTGGCCAGATCGAGCTGGTGACACCCTTGCTCGGCGACGACAAACAACCCGTGGGCCGACACCGCGAGGTTTCCGCAGTCCTGCGTGATGTCGAGCCGCTCGGCCCCGGGGAACTCGCGCTCCCAGTACGGCAGTCCGTTATACGCATCGAAGCTCAACAACAACGGCGTCTTCGTGAGCTGGTGATAGCCCTGCACGAACATGCGGCCCTCGCGCGACAGCGGCGCTTCGCTGCGGCGATGGCGGTCGTGCATTTTATCCGCGCCCGGTTCGCCATACCACAGCACCTCGGGCCGGCCGCGCACGCGCTCGTCGTCGGAGGACGCGGTGTTGCCCGCGTCCGCATATTGATGCGTCCAGTCGCGCGCGCCGGGCAGCCGGCCACGCACCAGCTTCGTCCACGCGGCGGCGCTGCCGAGATTGGCGGCGCTCACGGTGCCCGCCGCAGACCACGCCGCATCGGGCGCGCCCGTGCCCGCGAGCAGCACCCCGCCGCTGGGCTTGAGCACGCGCAACACCTCGCGCGCCGTCACATTCCCCTGACCCAGCGCCGCCGGGTCCACCACCACGAGATTGGCGAAATACGGCGGATACGGCAGGCCGTTCGGCGTCGTCGGAGACGCGAGGTCCACGACCACTTTCGCGCCGTAAACTCCCGCCGCCGCCAGCGCCACGCGCGCCGCCATCGCCTTCGCCGGGTCCGTTTCCAGCACATGAATCTGCAAGCCCGTGCGCCGCGCGAGCGCCTCCGCCAACCGCGCGCCGTCGCCGCCGATCACCAGCCCGTAGCCGCGCGTCACGCCGGCCGCCTGCACGATCGCCTCCGCCTGCGCGGCCACACGCGCGCCCGCCGCGTCCTCGGGAAACGCCGCCGCCGCCGGCTTCATCACGATCGCGGCGGACGGCCCGTTTCCGAAGCAATGAATTCGCCCATTGTCCGTGCTCACCACCAACCGCCCGTTCGCGACCGCCAAACCCTTCGCCGACCCGGCCACCTTGCCCGTCCACACCGGCCGGCCCGTCGCGGCATCCAGCGCCACGACCGCATTCGAGCCGCCGACGAAAACGTGCGCGCCCGCCACGATGATCGTCTGCAATTTCGCCTCCTTGTAAGTCCAGCGCACCGCCTCCTTCGGCATCGCGCCCGCGCGCACCGCCTCGCCCGCTCCGACGCGATCAAAAGCCGTGACCACATTGATTCGCTCCGCCGTGTTGCGGCCGTAAGCCGGCGGCGGCTGGCCGGTCAGACGGTAATACCGGTCGCGCGTCGCCACCAACTGCGCGGCCTCCTTCCACGTCGCCACATGTTTGCCATCGGGCTGGTAGCAGTGCAGTTCGTTCTGCGAACCGAGATAAAACAAATCATCCACCAGCACGCCGTAATCACCGCTCACCACGCCCTTGCTCGCCACCACCGCATACGCCTTCACCATCGACCCGCGCAACGCGCCGTCCGCGCGCCCATACGCCAGCGGCGCAGTCCGCCCGCACGGCACGTAGAGCTGATCCGCCGTCGCGAGCAGATACCCCTGCGGCGCGAGCGCGACCGCCGCCTCCGTCTTCGGCAGCGCCGGAGTTTTCCACAGCTCCCGCCCCGTCGCCGCATCGAACGCCACCACCGCCGGCTCGCGCGCCGGAAAAATTCCCGCGCCGCAATACGCCACCCCGCCATCCACCAACACGCTCGTGCGCACCGGCCACAGCGACATCATCCGTCCCGCGCCAAGAATCCGCGTCGCTCCCGCCCCCGCCCGCGCGCTCCACACGAGCTTTCCGTCCGCCGCCGCAACGCAATAAACAAACCCGTCATCCGACCCCGCATACACGCGCCCGCCCGCGACCGTCGGTGCCAGGCGCACCGGCCCCTCCGTGAAAAATGTCCAGCGCCGCGCGCCCGTCCCCGCATCGACCGCATGAATCCCGTGGTCCACCGCCGACCCGAAATAAACCGTGTCCCCCGCCACCGCGACGTGCGTGGCGTCGTCAAACGCGAGCTTCGGCAGTTCGGTCCAGCCTTCCTGCGGATTCGGCCACGCGCGGGTCGGTTCGGCGGGCGGCGCGTAATTCCACAACTCCCCCAGCGGCAACGTCAGCGTCTCGCGCGACACCCCGCTGCGCGCCACATCGTGCATGAACGTGGGCCAGTCCTCGGCGCGCACCGCAGCGCCCGACAGCAGACCGAGCAGGAGGAAAACACCGGGCGCTCGCAGTCCGGGCACGGTGGCGAAAATTTTCTGAAATGCGGCTGGGTTCACGTTGGCAGCGTGTGCCACGCCCGCCGGACCGTCAACCGCCGCGCGCCTCAGGTAAGGTGCGCGACCGGTCCCCGGCCGCAGCGGCTCCGCCCACGCGCCAGCACCGGAGTGTGGCCGTCCCCGGCCACAGCAACGTCCGCACGCACGAAAGCCCTCGGATTTTGCCCACGACTACCCACGCTCCACCCCGCTGCGCCCGGAGACGGGCGCACTCCGGCGCGTTCCTTCTCTGCGCTGCTTCCCATCTCTGCGGTGTTCGGACAACGGCTCCGAACTGCACAGGCCGTCCGACCAGACACTCCAGATACCAAACGATCGCTGAGAGCGTGCGACCGCGCCGCGGTGTCGGAGTGTGGCCGTCCCCGGCCACAGCAACGTCCGCACGCACGAAGGCCCTCGGATTTTGCCCGCGACTCCCCACGCTCCACCCCGCTGCGCCCGGGGACGGGCGCACTCCGGCGCGTCCGGCACGCACGCCGCCCAAGATCGACACCGCCACGCCACATACGCACACTGCGTCCCGTGCGCGCGTCAGGCCACGCCGGTGCCCGCATCCGCCGTGAACCCATCCAACCTCAAGCCCTTCCTCCAAGCCTGCCTCGTCGAGCTTGCCCTGCTCGCCCTCGCCGCGCTGGCCGCAGGTTTCACGGGCCGCGCGCCACTCGCCGATCTCCACTGGAATCTTCGCGACGCCTGCCTCGGAACTGCCGCCACGCTGCCACCGCTCGCCGCATTTTTCTGGACCTTGAAATCCCCCGCGGCGCCCTTCGCGCGCATCCGGCAATTCCTTGATCACACTCTCCTCCCGCTCATGCGCAACTGGTCGCTGTGGCAGCTCGCGTTGATCTCCGCGATCGCTGGCGTGAGCGAAGAGGCCCTCTTCCGCGGCTTCCTCCAGGGCTGGCTGCGCGACCACCTCGGCTTCGTCCCCGCTCTGCTCCTCGCCAGCGCGGCCTTCGGATTCGCCCATCCCATCACGCTCGGATACGCCCTCGTCGTCGGCATCATCGGCCTCTACCTCGGCCAGCTCTGGGAGCTCACCGGCAACCTGCTCACGCCGATCATCACCCACGCCCTCTACGATTTCGCCGCGCTCGTCTGGTACCTGCGCACCCCGCCGCGCCCGTCGGCGTGAGGTGCTCTCGGGAGTTTTGTTCGGAGTCCCGGCTTCAGCCGGCGGGACGTTGAAAAGCACGCGCCTGCGAGAATGCACCGTTGCGCGAAATTGGAGCGTTTGCCGCCTAAAGGCGGAACTCCGTACAACCGGTTCGCCACCGCACCCTTCGCGAGGGACAGAAAAACACCCCGTCCGAAAATCCCATTTCGCTCCTACCCCTTTCCGCTATCCTCGCGCCGTGACGCGCACCACCGAACCGCTGCCCAATCTCCCGACGCTCAATCAAGTCGCCGTCCCCGACCTCTGGCAGCAGCAGGCCGTCGCCGCGTTGCGCGCGGGCCGCGACGTCATCGTCCACGCCCCGACCGGCGCGGGGAAAACGCTCATCTTCGAACTCTGGTCGCAGCAGGGAAAAAACCGCGGCCAGGCCATCTACACCGTCCCCACCCGCGCGCTCGCCAATGACAAACTCGCCGAATGGCGCGCCCGCGGCTGGAACGTCGGCATCGCCACCGGCGACCTCGCGGAGAATCTCGAGGCCCCCGTCCTCGTCGCCACGCTCGAAACGCAGAAGAGCCGCCTCATTCGCGGCGAAGGCCCGGCCCTCCTCGTCGTGGACGAATACCAGATGCTCGGCGACCCCGACCGCGGCCTGAATTACGAGCTCGCCCTCGCCCTCGCGCCGCCCCACACGCAGCTCCTTCTCCTCAGCGGCAGCGTCGCCAATCCGCACGACGCCGTGAAATGGCTGCAACGCCTCGGCCGCGAAGTCACCCTCATCCGCCACGAAGAACGCCCCGTGCCGCTGGAAGAGATTTTTTCCGACTCGCTGCAATTTCACATTCCCCAGGAAATCCGCGGCTACTGGCCGCGCCTTGTCGCCAAGGCGCTCGCCGAAGACCTCGGCCCCATTCTCATCTTCGCGCCGCGCCGCAACGCCACCGAGCAGATGGCCGCCGAACTCGCGCGCAATCTCCCCACGCCCAATCCCCTCACGCTTACGCCCGAGCAGAAGCTCCTCGTCGGCGAAGACCTCGCGCGCCTCCTCCGCAGCCGCATCTGCTATCACCACAGCGGTCTCAGCTACGCGGCCCGCGCCGGCGTCATCGAACCGCTCGCCAAGGCCGGCCAGTTGCGCGTCGTCGTCGCCACGATGGGCCTCGCCGCCGGCATCAACTTCTCCCTCCGCAGCGTCGCCCTCGCCGGCGAATCCTACCGCCGCGACTACCAGGAATTCCCGCTGCGCGCCGACGAAATCCTCCAGATGTTTGGCCGCGCCGGCCGCCGGGGCATTGATGAAATCGGCTACGTGCTCGTGACCCAAAACGGCCTCCGCCTCCGCGACGGCCGCCCTTGTCATCTCGCCCGCGGTGGACTTGTGGACTGGTCCGCGCTCCTCGGCGTCATGGCTCTCGCCGCCGACAACGGACGCGAACCCTTCGCCGAAGCCGTCCGCGTGCAGGACCGCCTCTTCACCACCAAACCCATCGTGCTCGGTGTCGAGGAAGCCCTGAAAAATGCCGACGCCCCGTGCGGCCTGATGACCGACGCCGAGCGCGCCCGCCACGTCCGCCACCGCCTCCGCCAAATCCTCAACAGCCGCGGCGAATGGCAAAACTACCCGCCCGAAATTGACACACCCCTCAGTAGTATTCTCATCACCAACGCCCCGGAACGCGCCGCCTCGGGCGGAGCGCCGATCTCCGATCCGGCGCATTCCGGCCCCGCCGACAAACTCGCCGGGCCGGCGTCCGGCGCTCCGGTGGCAAGTTCCAGCAATCTCCCCTCCCCATCTTTCTGCCCCGCTTCTTCTGCCGCCT
>BJHT01000101.1:13145-18747 GCA_014193395.1 Verrucomicrobiota bacterium | reverse complement strand
ATGCCTCCCGTCCGCCGCCGCCGCACGCCCCGCCGTCGTCGTGACCACCACCCTCGCGGCCGGCGCCAGCGCGCGGCGAAAGCCTGGCAGGTCGGCGTGGTCGGAACCGTAGCCGAGCACGCGGATGCGCTGCTCCTTGGAGTGCGCCGCCTGGAGTTTCTCGACTTCATCATTGCGGGCCAGGCGGTAGTTGAAGGCGTCGTTCTTCGTGTTCACCTTGCCGAGCCACTGGAAGAACGGCTGGAAATTCGGATCTGACAATCCCTCGCCACAGCCGACAAACAGGAGGCTCCGGGTCATTGCCTCAGCGCGGATCACGGATTGCGCGTGTTCGTTCTCCCGAATCTTTTCGTAGGACCGGATGCCCAGCACCACGGATTTCGGCTGCTCCCAATGCCCGTGCAGATGGAGAATGCCGGGAGTTTCACCGCGAACGATGCGGAAGACTTTCCCTTCCTCAAGCCACGTCGCGACGGGCCGACCCGTGACCGCCGCAAGGAGATGGTCGTAGTTGGTGGTGGCGAGCGGCACCGGCAGATCGCGCAGGGCTTCAAGCACGCCGCGATCGCGGAGCGGCAGGGTCCCGACGGTCTCGCGGAGCCATTTGGTGAAATCGCCGCCGTCGGGCGCATCCAGTTCCCCGGAGATTTTCTCCGCCGCCGAGAGCATTTCGTTGATTCTGGGCGAATCGATTTCCTCGAGCTGTCGCGCTTCCCATCGCGCATCCAATCCCGGATGCAACGCGTGGCACCGCTTCACCCCCAGCCGCAGCAACCCCTTCCACGACGCCGCCTCCGCCCCCTTGGTCGCCGCAACCGAGACGCCGGCACCCACGATCACCAGCACCTGTTTCGCCGCGATCAATCTGCCCAAATCCGCTGTCAACTCGTTGGCCATGATGCGCCGACGCTAAAACGCCCCCGCCCAAAACAACACGCCTTTTCTGCGCCCGCTGCATGGCAGGACCGCGTTGCCGCCCGGCCGTGACCTGTCCGCGCCCCCCGAACCCCGGTGATTCTCCTCATCGTCTGCGAGATCAAACGCGCCACGGGGAAAGGTCAGGGACGCGCGCAACGCGTCCCTACCGACGATGGCAGGACCGCGTTGCCGCCCGGCCGTGACCTGTCCTGTCCCCGACCGCCGGTGATTCTCCTCATCGCCATCGCGATCGAACGCGCCACGGAAAAAGGTCACGGACGCGCGCAACGCGTCCCTACCGACGAAGGGTGGGGCCGCGTTGCCGCACAGCCCAGCCGAAGCGGCAGGGAGGGTGTATCGGGGCAGGAGAAGGGAAGGCCGAGCCTCGTTACCTCGACCCCTGCAAGGGGGAGGGAGGAAGCCGTTTGCAGGCGTGGCCGGATTGGACAGGTGAATTTGAGGGCGAGGAAATGGGAGGTGACGAAGGCCCTCGCGCCGTCGCCCGCAATGGGGTGGGAACCGGGGCGACGCAAATGCTCGGCTGAGCGAGGCCCGGGCGGTTCCGCGGGTTTTACCGTGCTTGATTCGCGATTGCGGATTCGCCAGCGCGTGGGAATACTATGTACCATGATTCCAGTCTGTAAGAATTTCATCCCCCTGCCCCTCTGCCTCGTCGCGTGGCTGTGGTTTTCGTCCGGGGTCCAGGCCCAAACCACCGCGTTCACGTATCAAGGCCAGTTGTCCGACGGCGGCAGCCCGGCGACGGGACGGTACGAATTTCAATTCACGCTGTGGGACAGCCTGAGCGCGGGCAGCCCCGCCGCCGCCGCCACGCTGGGCACGCCCGGCGGCGTGGGCGTGACGAACGGTTTGTTCGCGGTGGTGCTCGATTTCGGCGTGGGCGCGCTGAACGGCCAGCCGCGCTGGATTGAAACGGCGGTGCGCACGAATGGTTCGGCGGCCGCCTTCACCACAGTCGTGCCGCGGCAGAGCGTGCCGTTCGCGCCGTACGCCGTGTTCGCGACTCTGGCGGGCGGTGCCGCCAGCGGGTCGATCAGCAACGCCGCGCTGGCGGCCAACGCGGTGACGGCCGCGAAAATCACGCCGGGCGAAGTGGTGAAGGGCATCAACAATCTCAAGGACGCGGTGACGCTCCAGGCCGGGGCCAACGTGGCGCTCAACACCGTGGGCAACACGATCACGATTTCCGCCACGACGACGCCACCGGGCACGGGCGCAGCGTGGGGCGTGGGCGGCAACCTCGGCACGGCGGCAGGAAATTACGTCGGGACGGCCGATGACAAACCCCTGGAAATGCGCGTGAACAACACGCGGGCCATGCGGCTGGAACTCAACGGGGCCGGGCAGCCCAACGTGATCGGCGGCAACACGAACAACACGCTCGGCGCCGGTTTGGTCGGGACCGTGATCGCGGGCGGGGCGACCAACAGCATCGGGGCGACGAGCCACTGGAGCGCGATCGGCGGCGGGCGGGCCAACAGCATCCGGGACAATGCGCAACTCTCCGGCATCAGCGGCGGTTACGCCAACGAAATCCAGACCGGCGCCCAATACGCAGTGATCGGTGGTGGCTACAACAACCGCTTGCAGAGCAACGGGACGGCCGCCGTGATCGGCGGCGGGTATCTCAACACCGTCGGCGCCTCCGCGCCGTATGCCGTGCTGGCAGGGGGGCGGGAGAACCTCATCCAGTACAATGTTTCCTACGCGACCATCTCCGGCGGGTATCGCAACACCAACGAAACGTCCGCGCAGTACTCGACGATCGGCGGTGGCATCCAAAACACGATCCGGTCTAATGCGCAATCCACGGTGATCAGCGGGGGCTACGGCAACGCCATCGAAGCGAACGCTCATTATTCGCGGGTGGGTGGCGGGCGGGAAAACCTGGTTCAAACCGATGCTTACTATGTCACCCTCGGCGGCGGCTACCACAATACCAACCAGACGGCGGCGCACTTTACGACTCTGGGTGGCGGCCTCCAAAATACGATTCAATCCAATGCGCCATACGCCGTCATCGGTGGAGGCTTTGGGAACACGATCGCGACTAATGCCGCCAGCGCCTTGATCAGCGGCGGCCGATTTAACACGATTCAATCCAACGCCCTTTATTCCACCATCGCCGGCGGTTATCAGAACGTGGTTTCCAACGACGCCTTCTACGCCACCGTGGTCGGCGGCAATCAAAATCTCGCGGCCGGCAACTACACGCTGGCCGCCGGCAACCGCGCCAAGGCCAATCATCGCGGCTCCTTCGTCTGGGCGGACTCCACCGCGGCCGACTTCGGCTCGACCGCGAACAACCAGTTCCTCATCCGCGCCGGCGGCGGCGTGGGCATCGGCACCGCGCAGCCGGCCAGCGCGCTGCATGTCGCGGGCACCGTGACGGCGACCAGTTTCACCGGCAACGGCATCGGCCTGACGAATCTCAACCTCTCCGGCGCGAATTTCGGCGGCCAGTTCAGCCCGTCGCAAATCCCCAATCTCGACGCCTCCAAAATCACCACCGGCACGTTCGCCGACGCCCGCCTCTCGCCCAACATCCCCACGCTCAACGGCGTGAACACGTTCACCAGCGCCAACACCTTCGGCGGCACGACGGTGATCAACGGACCCAACAGCGAGTTCACCGGAAAATTTATCGGCGACGGTTCGCTGCTGACCAACCTGCCCGGCGGCGGCGGTGGCGGCGGTGGCAGCGGTTTCCCGTGGTTCGCCGTTTCGGGCGCGACGCAGAGTGCGCAGCCCAACGCGGGTTACCTCGTCAATGGCGTCGCCCAGACCACCATCACGCTGCCCGCCGTGCCCACCGTCGGCGACATCGTCCGCGTGACCTCCGCCAACGCGAGCGGCTGGCAATGGATGACCAATGCCGGCCAGTCGATTGTCGGCTTCCAAGGCAGCACCGGCGCGGTCTGGGGGGCCGGTACCAGCGCGGCCAATCGCGGCTGGCAGTCGGTTGCCTCTTCGTCCGACGGCCTCAAACTCGTCGCGGCGGATTACCTCGGACCGGCCTCGGCCGGCGGCCAGATCTACACGTCAACCGATGGCGGCACCACCTGGACCCCGCGTGGAAACAACCATTTCTGGTTCGCGGTCGCGTCCTCGGCGGACGGCGTCAAGCTCGTCGCCGTAGATTCGGTCGGAACCAATTTCACCGGCGGCCAGATCTACACGTCAACGGACTCGGGAGTGACCTGGGTCGCGCGCGAGAACAACCGCTTCTGGGGCGCCGTCGCCTCGTCCGCGGACGGTGTGAAGCTGGTGGCTGTGGATTACTACGGCGCTTCGTTCACGGGCGGAAAAATCTACACCTCCACCGACTCGGGCGTGACGTGGACGGCCCGCCAAAGCGATCGCTATTGGAATGCCGTCGCCTCCTCCGCCGACGGCGTGAGGCTCGTCGCCGCCGTGGACGGCGGCCAGATTTACACCTCGACCGATTCAGGCGTGAACTGGACCGCGCGCGCGACCAGCTCGGCATGGCAGTCCGTCGCCGCTTCCTCCGATGGCACGAATCTCGTCGCAGCCGTGCGCGGCGGGCAGCTCTTCACGTCCACCAATTCCGGCGTCGCCTGGACCGCGCGCGAAACCAATCGCTTCTGGTATTGCGTCGCCTCCTCGGCCAACGGCGTGAACCTTGCCGCGGTCGATTATCTCGGACCCACCTTCAGCGGCGGCCGGATTTACACGTCGTCGGACAGCGGCGTGACCTGGACCCCGCGCGCGAGCAACCGGCGCTGGACCTCCATCGCCTCCTCCGCCAACGGCACGCGCCTCGTCGCGGTCGAGAAAGCCGTCGATAATTACGGCCTGCCTGGCAGCGGCCAGATTTACCTCTCGACCGATTCCGGCGTGACGTGGAACGCCAGCGCCGCGGGGCAGTTCCAATCCGGCGGTTCGCCCGGCCCTTACTCGGGCGGTGCCGGTTCCAGCGCGGCCATGCAATATCTGGGCAACGGCGTCTGGCAATCCATGAGCGAATCCCAGCTCGCCGCCGGGGCCGTCAAAACGGCGCAACTCGCCGACGGCTCCGTGACCGCCGCCAAAATCAGCGGTCCCCTCCCTGGTTCACTGATCTGGCGATCCGTCGCCGGCACCACCCAGTCAGCCGTGGGCAACACCGGCTACCTCCTCGCCAACGCCGCCCTCACCACCGTCACGCTCCCCGCGACACCCGCCGTCGGTGACGTGGTGCGCGTGCTCGGCACCGGGGCCGGTGGCTGGGCGATCGCGCAAAATGCCGGGCAACAAATCCGTCTCGGCGCTACCGCGAGCACTGTCGGCGTCGCCGGCAACGCCAGCGGTGGACAATGGGCGGCGCTCGAGTTGGTGCATCTCGGCGGCGGCGTGTTTGTGGCGGTGAGTCACGAGGGCACCATCACCCTCAACTAAGCTCACCGCTTTCAAAAACATGAACGCCCGCCTTTTCCCCGCGCCCTCCCCCCCTTCTTCACCCTGCCCGCCCCGCGCCCACTGGCTCGCTTCGCTGTGCCTCCTCGCGGCCCCGCTGTCCACCGTCTCCACCTTCCCTACCCCACACGCCGCCGCCCCCGGAGATGATTTTCGCCGCCAGCTTTTCGCGGGCAGGGGCGTCGTTCTGATATTTGCGGGCGATCTCCAGATACGACGGCCCCGCCGACTTTTCCCGCACGGTGTG
>BJHT01000101.1:0-13135 GCA_014193395.1 Verrucomicrobiota bacterium | reverse complement strand
GCAACTGGAGCACCACCGCCGTGCAGAAAGCCATCGACGCCTGCACCGCTGCGGGCGGCGGCACCGTGGTGTTTCCCCCGGGCCGCTACCGCCTCAGCATGGTGTCGCTCAAGGACAACGTGACGCTACAGTTCGAGAAGGAGAGCTTCGTCGATGCCCCGCGCCTCTACTCGGAATACACGCCGCTGAAATTCCTCTTCCGCGCCGCCTACGTCACCAATGTCGTCATGCGCGGCCCCGTCATCATCAACGGCCAAGGCTCCAACTACTGGAACGTGGTGCCCAATCCCACGACTTGGTATTCCACCCGCCAGAGCGTCCCCGTGCCGCTCGTGCAGTTCCGCAGTTGCAGCAACGTCGTCGTGGACGGCATCACCATCGTGAACACCCCCTCGTGGGCCTTGTCCCCCTACTCCTCGACCAATGTCACCATCCGCAATGTCACCATCATCAACGACCTCTGGGGGCCCAACACCGATGGCATCAACGTCTGTCAGTCCAAAAATGTCCTCATCACCGGTTGTCGCGTGTCCACGGGCGACGACCCGATCGCCATCAAAAACATGGACCCCGTTTCCGCGGATAATTTCAGCAGCAACATCACCATCACCAACTGCGACCTCACGAGCCCCAGCTACTCCCTCAAGATCGGCACCGAAAGCCGCGTCGGCGTGATCGAAAACATCATCTACACCGATTGCCGCACCTACCCGCACCGCGGCGACCTCGGGAATCACACCGGCATCGCGCTCGAATCCATGGACGGCGGCATCCTCCGCAACGTCCGCGTCACCCGCATCCAATCCGTGGGCGTGCGCGCGCCCATCTTCATCCGTCTCGGCAACCGCGGTGACGGCCAGGCCGGCCCGCCGTTTACTCCCGGCAAGATTCAAGACGTCATCATCGAGGACGTGTATGCCACCGGCGTCTCCACCAACCGCGAATTCGGCATTGAAATCCACGGCCTGCCCTCAATGACTGTCTCGAACATCCTCCTGCGCAACATCACCATCATTCCCCGCGGCGATGTCCGCTTCTCCCATCTCGGCGTGACCAATGTCGCCGACCTCGTCGTGCCCGAAAAAGAGGCCGACTACCCGAGCGTCGATATGTTCGGCTGGATGCCCTCCTTCGGCCTGTTCTGCCGCCACGCGCAGGCCATCACCCTGCAAAATCTGAATCTTCTCCCGCAAAATCCCGATGTCCGCCCCGCCCTCGCCTTCAACGACGTCTCCGGCCTCAGCATCAGCAACGTCGTCGCCGGCTATCCCAACATGACCAACCGCACCGGTGCCTCCATGTATTTCGTCACCAACTCCCCGTCCATCACGATCACCGCCACGACCAACCTCAACACTCCTCCCGGCGGCTACATTCTCTCGACGCCGTGATGGCCGCCGTCAGCGTCTGGCCCCGCCGCCGCGCTCCCACCGCCCAACGTTCAACCCTCCACCAAGAAATATTCCGCCATGCTCAACCACCCGCACCTCCCCGGCCCAGCCCGCGCCGGACTGCCGCTTTGGCTCGCCGCGCTGCTGATTTTATCCGCCGCCCACGTCAGCGCCCAAACTGCTCCCGCCACTCCCGCCGCTGCCGTCGCGTCCTCTGCGGTTGCCTCCGCCACCATTTCTCCCACCGCCACGACCGAACAAACCATCACCACCCTCTACCTCTTCGTCCACTGCCTCGGCAGTTGGGACCACGACGGCGTGCGCAACGAATACACCGCCAAATGGCGCGCCCTCCTCACCGCCGAAGGCCCCAAGCCCGACACCGCCGTCTGCTTCCTCACCAGCGGACCCGAAGCCTCCGCCACCGTCGAACTCGCCAAACAACTCTTCGGCCCCCGCTGCATCGTCGATCCCGACGACAAAAGCCCCGCCACCAAAGCCCTCCTCGCCGACGACCTCACCGCCAGCTTCAACCAGCGCGGCATGATCAGCGAATGGACACCCTACGAAATGTGGACCTCCACCAACGCCCGCCGCTGGACCGAGGGCCTCAAAGCCGAACTCCGCCGCCGCCATCTCACCTACGATCCCGCCCGCCTCCGCCTCGTCGCCCTCGGCCAGCAATGGGGCGGCTGCCTCGCCAAATACTCCGCCTTCATGGGCCGCTACCTCGGCAACACGCGCCCCGCCGAGATTCGCCCCGACCTTTCGCCCTACGCCGGCTACCCGCTCAAAGCCATCTTCCGCCAGAGCTTCACCCTCGACCGCCACGTCCAGTTGTTCCTCTTCGAGACGGCCGATGGACGCCCCATGGCGCAATTCTTCGATGGCCTCCGCGGCGTCTTCGAGCCGCCCCACGTCGCCCTCGTCCCCCTCGCCTCCGCGCAGGTGGACCTCATCTCCGTCCCGCCCAACGCCACCCAGCAAGCCCAGCCCGTCGCCAACCCCATCGCCACGGAAAAAATCATGGTTGATGTCGGCGACGGCTGCCGCCCCGTCCTCACCACCGTCATTGGAAAAAATCTCACCTACGACGCCTTCCGCGCCGCCCTCACCAACTCCGCCATCGTCCCCTTCGCGCGCAAATTCGACTCCAAAACCCGCTACCTCCCCGAAGCCTGCAGCGACCTCTTCTGCCCGAAACCTCCGTCCACCGCCCGCCCCGCGCTCCCCTGAAACCTGCGGAAAAATAAGCTCAAAGCTCAAAGCTCAAAGCTCAAGGGAAATTCCAAGCACCAAGCCCCAAGCTGCTCTGCATACGAATCGCGAAGCTCCATGTCCGTATCATCGCGGAGCGATGGTTTTGGAGTGCGGTGACTTGTCACCGCTTTTGCGCAGGCGACTTGTCGCCGTCGATCTTCTGTGCTGCCCCAGTCACGCAAGCCCCAAGCTGCTCTGCACACCAAGCGGGATGATCCGTTTCGTGTCGTCGCGGAGCGACAGTTTTGGAGTGCGGTGACCTGTCACCGCTTTTGCGCAGGCGACTTGTCGCCGTCGAACTTCCGTGCGCCTCCACTCACGCGGGCACGTCACCGCTGGCGCGAGCCGTGAGCGCCCCGCTCCGTGCGCACATCTTCTCCCGCCGACGGCGACCAGTCGCCTCGCGAAAGCGGTGACAAGTCACCGCACGCCAAAGAACTCTCTCGTCGCCCGCACCTCCGCCGGGCTGCGTTCCTCCGTATCCAGCGGTGGTTCCATCTCGGCGTTTAGGATAGCTCGCGCCGCGCCCCACCCGCCGCCCCTCCGCTCTCGGTTCCTCTCCAAAAAACAACCCGGCGGGTCTGGGCGCAGAGTGTTGCCAGACCCGCCGGGCCCACGGCTCACCCGAGCCGCAGAAAGGGATGGCTCCCCTATTGACCGACTGGCTCGGTGCTTCCGGGCACCCCCGGACTGCGCACGATCACCCGCCGTCCGCTGAACGGCACCTCCACCCCGTCAAACGTCGCACGCCCCAAGAACACGCCCGACGCCGCGCCGCCGGGCTGCGCCGAATACCGCAAGGTCCGCGGTTGCGCATCGTAGAACGGCCCCCAGTTTATCGTGCGTGTGGTGCGGTCATAAACCCCGAAGGGAGTGATCGAGCCGGCCACCAACTCCCAGCCGAGCGGCAGGATTTCGCTCACCGCATAACTTCCCACCTCCTTATCCGGCTCCACCTGGATGACGACGGGCAGTTTCACCCGCTGCGGCCCGGAGACCAAGCCGGCGGAACCGATGGGTGCCGGTACCAGGACCGTGAACGTCTTCTCGTTGAAGAGCGCCGGCACGCCGTTGTCCGTCACCCGCGCCATCACCCGGCTGGTGCCGACCTGTGCCGCTGTCGGAGTCCACCGGATGACTCCGGTCACCGGGTCCACGGTCATGCCGGACGGGAAGGTGGTCAGGCTGTAGGTCAATACATTGGCCGGCAGGTCATAGTCCCGCCCCACCAGGTTCACGGTCAGAGGTTGGCCGACCGCGTTCGTGAAGTTCCCCGTGCCGAACAGCACCGGGGCGCTGTTCACCTCGGTCACGATGACCGTGAAGTAGTTCGTCGTGCTCAGGTTGGGCAGGCTATTGTCCGTCACCCGCGTGACGAGCAGGTTCGTGCTCGGCCCTTGCGCCTCCGTCGGCGTCCAGCGGATGACGCCGTTGGTGTCAATGGTCGCACCCGTGGGCGGGGTCAACAATTGGTACGTCAGCGTGTTGGTGAGGTCCGCGTCCGTCGCCGTGTTGGTCACGACTAACTGGGTCAACTCCGCGATAATCCGGTTGGTCTGCGCGGGCAGCACCGGAGCCAGGTTCGGCGGGGTGACGATCACGAGGAAGCCCTTCTCGTTGAAGAGCGGCGGCACGCCGTTGTCCGTCACGCGCGCCGTGTAGCGATTGGTGCCGACCTGCGCGGCCGTCGGCGTCCACCGCAGGACACCCGTCGCCGGATCCACCGTCATGCCGGCCGGGCCACTGGTCAGGCTGAAGGTCAGCGTGTTGATCGGCACGTCGTAATCCCGCCCCGCCAGGGTTATGGTAAAGAACACGCCGGCCGGGTTCGTGACATTCCCCGCGCCGATCAACACCGGAGCGGTGTTCGTTGTCTGGGGAACTACGACTAGGAACGACTTCTCGTTGTAGAGCGGCGGCACTCCGTTGTCCGTCACCCGTGCCACCACTCGGTTGGTGCCTGCCTGCGCCGTGGTCGGCGTCCAGCGGATGCCTCCGGTCGCCGGGTCCACCGTCATGCCGGCGGGGAAGCTGGTCAGGTTGAAGGTCAGCGTGTTGGTAGGCCGATCCGCGTCGGTCGCCCGCAGTTGCAGAGTGAACAACTGGTTGGCCGTGTTCGTGAAATTCCCCGTGCCTTGGAGCACCGGGGCGGTGTTCGGTGGAGCTGCCAAGTTCACCATGCCGCCCGTAAATAGGGCCGGCTGGGTGGTGGCCAAGGCATCCGAAACTTCCTGCCGAATCGGGACATTGCCGAAACCAATGGCGGTCTGGCCCGCAGACCCGACCGCAGATTGGAAGGTCAGGGTCAGCAGCGTGACAGTGCCAGCGGTGAACCGCTGATTGGCCGGCAATGCGATTCCGATTCCCAGGCGGCCAGCCGCTGCTTGGTTGGTGTTCGCATTCAGCGTTGCGCCCGCTGCTCCACTCCCCAAGACCGCGCTGGTGAAAGCAAGTTTGGCCGGATCGAAGTTTACACTGAAACCGAGGGCGTTCTCGTCCCCTTGGGCGGCCAATTGCAGCGTCACGCTTACGCTCTGCCCGGCCACGCCGGTCGCGTTGACCACCCTTACTTCCCGCCCCGAGGCGGTTATCGTCGGGCGGACCGTCGCCGTCGCATGCAGCGGGGCGACACCGGGACCGGTCGGCCCGCCAGCGGGCGTCAGCGGGTCCAAGCCGGCGGCATACCGCCCGGCCTGCACCCAATCAATGATCGAGATGATCCCGTCTCCCAAGGTCGCGCGGGGTGCGCAGTCCACCCGTTGGAATTCGGCCGGACTGGCAATTACGTCCAATCCCGCGGCAAATCGCCCGACCTTCACCCAGTCCGTGATGCTGACGGTCCCGTCGCCATTCGGCGATGGAATCACATCGGCTTCATAGCCGGTCGTAATGGACACCGTGCCACCGGTGAAGGTGGTCGGCAGAACATTGGCCGTCGCGTCCGAGACTTCCCGTCCCACCGGTACATCCCCGAAGGCGACCGGCACATTGGTCGGATTCGTCACGACCGCCGCTTGAAAGGTGATCCGCAACAGTTCCTGCGCCCCGGCCGGAAAGACATTGCCGGCGGACAGGCTCAATGCGACTCCCAGCCGGCCGGTGGCGGTCTGGTTGGTATTCAGATTGAGTGCGGCACCACCGGACCCACTTCCCAAGGTGGCGCTGACATAGGTCAAAATCGCGGGATCGAAGGTGACACTGAAGCCCGCCGCGCTCTCATTCCCCTGGGCGGTGAGCACCACCGGCACGGCCGCCTGACTGCCAGAAGGCATCGTGATATCGGTCAAACGGACGACCCGTTGCGGAATATCATCATCCGTAATCGTCACCGTCGCCGTGCTCGGCGTGCCCAAGGTCGCCCCGCCCGTTGGGGTGGAGAGCAAGACGGTGAAGGTCTCGCTGCTTTCCGTCGTGGTGTCGTTGAGAATGGGGACGGTGATGGTCTTGTTGGCCGCATCGCCTGCCGCCCACGCGAGGGTGCCGCTGGTGGCGGTGTAGTCGCTGCCCGCCGTGGCGGTGCCGTTGGCCGTGGCGTAGCTCACGCCCACCGCGCCGTTCGTGCCGCCGGTGCGGCTGACGTTCAGCAGCACACTCCCCGCGCTTTCGCCCACGTTTGCGGTACCAACGGTGAATTGCAGCGTGCCCGCCGGCTGGGGATCATCATCCGTAATCGTCACGGTCGCCGTGCTCGGTGTGCCCAACGTCGCCCCGCCCGTCGGGGTCGAGAGCGCGACGGTGAAGGTCTCGCTGCTTTCCGGCGTGGTGGCATTGAGGATTGGCACGGTAATGGTTTTGCTGGCCGTGTCGCCGGCGGCCCATGCGAGCGTGCCGCTGGTGGCGGTGTAGTCGCTGCCCGCCATGGCGGTGCCGTTGGCCGTGGCGTAGCTCACGCCCACCGCGCCGTTCGTGCCACCGATGCGGCTGACGGTCAGCGTCACACTCCCCGCGCTTTCGCCCACGTTTGCGGCACCCACGGTGAATTGCAGCGTGCCCGCCGGCTGGGGATCATCATCCGTAATCGTCACGGTCACCGTGCTTGGCGTGCCCAAGGTCGCCCCGCCCGTCGGGGTCGAGAGCGCGACGGTGAAGGTCTCGCTGCTTTCCGGCGTGGTGTCGTTGAGAATGGGGACGGTGATGGTTTTGTTGGCCGCGTCGCCTGCCGCCCACGCGAGGGTGCCGCTGGTCGCGGTGTAGTCGCTGCCCGCCGCGGCGGTGCCGTTGGCCGTGGCGTAGCTCACGCCCACCGCGCCGCTGCTGCCGCCGGTGCGCGTGACGGTGATCGTGACTGACCCGTCGGCCTCGCCCACTGAATTGGCCGCCTGTGCGAATTGGAGACTGCCGGCGACGGTCGTGACGTTGGTCACCACCACGAGGAATGATTTGTCATTGGACAGCGGGGGCACCCCGTCATCCGTCACCCGCGCGTTCACCCGGTTGGTTCCGACCTGCGACGCCGTCGGCGTCCACTGGATCAAACCCGTGGCCCCATCCACCGTCATGCCGGCGGGAAACTCGGTCAGGGTGAAGGTCAACCGGTTCGTCGGAACATCCGAATCCGTCGCCCGCAGCGGCAGCGTAAACAACTGCCCCACTTCATTTGTAAAGTTTCCGGTCCCGTTCAACACCGGGGCCGTGTTCACCTCCGTCACGATCACCATGAAGGTGTTCGTCGCGCTCAGGTTGGGCGAGCCGTTGTCCGTGACCTTGGTGGTGAAGACATTGGTGCTCGGCCCTTGGGCTTCCGTCGGCGTCCAGCGGATGACGCCGGTGGCGTCAATCGTCGCGTTGGGCGGGTTGGTCAAAAACACATAGGTCAACACGTTCGCCGGAAGGTCCGCGTCCGTCGCCGTGTTGGTCACCACCAATTGGGTCAGCTCCGCAATCGTCCGGTTGGACTGCACCGGCAGTACGGGCATGGTGTTTGGGGCGGGATTCACCGTGATTGTCAAACTCAGAACATTCGACATCGCGGGTCCCCCATTGTCCACCACACTGAGTTGGGCGGTGTAGTTGGTCACTACAGCAGTCGTGGGTGGCGTGCCAGTCAGGGCGGCGTTGGTCGCACCGGTGGCGGCGAAGTTCAGCCACGCAGGTCCGGAGACCTTGAGGAATGTCAGCGTGTTGGCCGGGATGTCCGTGTCGCGGGCGGTGTAGCTTACATTGAGTCCCGCCGGATTGGTGACATTGATGCTCGTAGGCCCGACAAGTGCAGGGGCACTGTTGGTATTCTGCCGAATAGTCATGTTGGCTCCGACAAACGAACCGTCTGAACTGGCACGAACTATCTCAAGTTTCACCACATCTCCACCTGTAACCAGAACACTGGTGAGCGCACTAGCGCCGCCAGAACCCGCGGCGAACGCAAAGGGATTGGCGCGCGTATGCGCATCGCCACCAGTGATCGTGCCGGTGGACACCAAAGCGCCCCGGACATATAGATTCCATCGATTTCCTCTCGGCCCTCCGTCTATGCTGGGTGTATTATTCGCCATCCAAACTGAACCAGAAACGCTCACACGCCCAGTTATCGGACTCGTCCACATGACATTGGCAGATTCATAACCGGCACCATTATAATCATCCTGAGTATGGACTATGATGTCACCGGCCTGCCATTCCGATGAACTTGCGGAAGGACTGCGGAACCAAAACGGCAAGTCAGAACCCCAACCACTTAGAGTTGTGCCCAACCTCCATGCGGCAACATGCGGCAAGACCGTGGAACCAGCGTTATATGACCAGACGTTATTAGGATTCGACACATCGCTCCAATCGCTTTTTAGATCCCAGATAATCCCGCCGGCCATAGGATTCACCGTGATAACCACGGTCACCGTGTTCGACATTGCCGGCGTGCCGTTATCCACCACGCTGACGACGTTGGTGTAGCTGGTCACAGCAACGACGGTGGGCGGCGTGCCGGTGAGGGCGGCGTTGGTCGCGCCGGTGGCGGCGAAAGTCAGCCACGCGGGGCCGGATACTTTCAGAAATGTCAGCGAGTTGACTGGAACATCCGTGTCCCGAGCGGTGTAGGGAATGTTCAAGGCGGTGGGATTCGTCACCACAATGTTCGTCGTGGGCAGGACGAACTGCGGCGCGGTATTCGGCGTGGGATTCACTCTGATAACCACGGTCACCGTGTTCGACATCGCCGGCGTGCCGTTATCCACCACGCTAATGACGTTGGTGTAGTTGGTCATGGCAACGACTGTAGGCGGCGTGCCGGTCAGGGCCGCATTGGTCGCACCAGTGGCGGCGAAGTTGAGCCACGCGGGACCGGAGACTTTCAGGAATGTCAGCGTATTGGCGGGCACGTCCGGGTCCGTTGCGGTGTAGGCGAGATTGACCGCGGCCGGATTGGTGAGGTTTAGGCTGGTCGGGCCGATGAGTGTGGGCGCGCTGTTCACCTCGTTCACGACGATGGTGTACGAGTTCGTGACCGAGAGGGACTTCGCGTTCACGGCGGCGGCATTCGTGTCCGTCACGCTGATGGCCACCGTGTAGGTACCCGGACCCTGGCTCTCAGTGGGCGTCCAGTTGATCGCGCCCGTGGGCGAGACGGTGAGACCGGCGGGGCCGGACACCAGTGCGAAGGTGAACGGGTTCGCTGGGGAATCCGCATCCGTGGCGGTGGCCTGCGCCGTGTAGGGAACCAGTTCGTTGATGTTCGTGTTCCCGGGCAGCGTGAGCACGGGGGGCAGGTTCACCTCGTTGACCGTGACGCTGAATGTCTTGCTGTCAACGGGACCGAGGGGGCTGCCCGCCTGGGTGACGAGGAACGTGACGTTCGAGGTGCTCGGCCCCTGCGCCTCCGTCGGGTTCCATGAGATGATCCCGGTGCCGGAATCCACCGTCATGCCCGGAGGCGCATTGCTCAGGCTGTAGGTGTAGCCGCTGAGGAGTCCCGCCGGAGTGAACTGCCACGACACCAGCTCATTGATGTTGGTGTCGGCAATGGGCGATACCACAGGACCGATGGAAAGTTGCGCCAAGGGTGAGTTTGTGACCGAACCACCGGGATTGCTGACCACGACCGCGTATCCCCCAACGTTGTTCGGCTGCACGCTGGGGATGATGTAGGTGGCATTGGTGGCACCCATGAGTTGGTTGGTGCCAAGCCGCCATTGATAATAGAGCGGCGCGGGACCACTGGCGGCAGCGGTGAAGATCGCCGGAGCGCCCTGGGGTACCACCAGATTGGTGGGTGTGACCGAGACTGTGGGCACCGCCACGCAGCCCCCAAACACCGTCAGAGTCAGGCCGTAAGAACCTGTTCCGGAATAGTTATAGTTATTATCATGGACCAGCAGCGTGTAGAGGTCCGTCGTGGCAAAGGTGTAATTAGTGGAACTCGAGCCCCCCATACTGATGATGTTGCTCCCACTGGAGTTGTATATGTCCACCACCATTCCTGCAAAACCAGCGCTGCTTAAGATGACATGTTCGCCCGCAGTTGCCACCAACTCATAGGCGTTAATTTGGCTGGGTAAACTGATTGCGCCGTTAATCGTTTGACCGCAGGGAATCGTCACGCCATTGAATCCCCCGCCGGTCGGCGTCTGGAGGCTCAGACTGTAGGTGGCGATGGCATTGTAGCTTATGTAATGCACCAGAATTGTGTAGATCCCGCTGCTGGGCAGCGTAAAATTGAGGACCTTCCCGCCAGTAACTGCCGTCACGTTGGTCATGAGCTGACCGCTTGGAGTATAAATCTCTGCCGTGCCGGTGCCGTTGGACCAACTGAATCCAAGCGACAGCATCTGCCCTGCCGTGCCGGTGTAACTGTAGGCATCAATCTGGGCCTTCAACGTCGTGTTGGTTTTCAAAGTCTGGCCGCCCGCAATGACCCGCCCATTGAATCCCCCGCCGGTCGGCGTCTGGAGGCTCAGACTGTAGGTGGCGACGGCATTGTAGCTTGAGTCATGCACCAGAATCATGTAGGTCTCGCTGCTGGGCAGCGTAAAATTGAGACCCTTCCCGCCAGCAGATGCGGTCACGTTGGTCAGGAGTTGGCCGCTTTGACTATAAATCTCTGCCGTGCCGGTGCCATTGGACCAATTGAATCCCACCAACAGTATCTGCCCCGCTGTGCCGGTGTATGAGTACTGGTCAACCTGAGTGGTTGTTGTCGTGGTATTTGAAACTGTTTGCCCTCCTAAAATCGTCGCGGTCAAAGCCGTGGCAGTTACTGGCATCAATAACAGGCCAAGGACCGCTGCTACCTTCAAAAAGGGGATTAGGGCGGTAAGCATCCAACTGAATGTTTGGGACTGGGTGTTTGTTTTAATTTTACTGCTTTGGTTTGAGTTCGCTGACTGCGGCTGAGTTCTTGCAAAGTTTTTGGCGGTGGTGGTTGGGGTCCGGGTTCAGCCCGTCACGGCGCTGCGGGCCGGGGGCACTGGCGCGCGGCCTTCAGGCCGCTTCAACGTGCTCTGCCAACAGGGTGTTCGGAGGTCCTGTTCCCGTTCCACCGTGAAGCGGCGTGAACGCCGCGCCCCGGCGCTGCGGGCGGGGGCGGTTTGGTGGGGCGCGGTGTCCTCACCGCGCCGCCGGGGCGTTCGCACGGTCCGGCGGCGCGCTGGGGACAGGCGCGCCCTACCGTCTCCCTCTCCTCCGTTCGGAACGGAGGAGAGGGTTGGGGAGAGGAGGTGCTCGTCTCGCAGGCCGGGATTGTGGTGGGTGAGAAGCTCCCCTCTCCCCATCCCTCTCCCCGCTCGTGCCTTGCGGGGCGAGGGAGACGGAGTCGCGGTCTGGTAGGGCGCGGTGTCCTCACCGCGCCGCCGGGGCGTCCGCACGGTCGGGCGGCGCGCTGGGGACAGACGCACCCTACCGGGGAAGGTTCCGGGAGCGCGGCGTTCACGCCGCAGAAACGTGGCGAGCGAGGGGAGCGTGGGATTTTTCGCGCCCTCCGTTCCACGCGGACGTCTCTGCGGCATAAACGCCGCGCTCCGGGCGTAGCCGCCGACGGGAGGAGGCGGATTCCCCGCGACCGTCCGCAAAGTCCGCCTCCTCACGTCGGCGGCTACGGGCAGGGGCTGGGAATCACCGGGCGTCATACGATTGTCACCGTCTTGACCGCGCCTTCGGTATGCCCGGCAGGGTTGCCGACGCGGGGGCGGAGGTTCACGGTCTGGCCGGGGGCGAAGCCGGTGAGGGTTTGGCCGGTGGGTTTGAGCGCGGTGTCGTGGTCGAAGCCAGGGTCAGTGCCGACGACCTGCCATTCGAGGCGGCGGCTGGTGGCGTCGTGGCCGCCGCCGGGGACGTAGGTGAGGGCAATCTTGCCGCCGGCTTGCGCGGTGGCCGTGGCGATCTCGAGGGCCGTGGGCGGGTTGCTGGGCGGGGTGTAGGTGGTGGGGATGTCGCTGCGGATGAGGTCGCCCTCGGTGGTGCCGGCGGGGAAGACGGTGGTGGCGGCCTCATACCACGCCACGCAGTCGGCATTGAGTTGTTCGTCCTCGGTGTCCCACGCGGTTTTCTTGGTGGTGACAGCTTCGAGCAAAGTCCCGGCGGCGAGGCGCTGGGGTTTGAAGGTTTCGAGCGTCACGCCGGGCAGCGGGGACCATTCGTCGTCGAGTTTTTCCCAGGCGCTTTCCCATTCAAGGGCGTCCTGAATCTGCCCGGCATGGCTGGCTTTGTCGTTGCGCAGATTGGCGATGACTTCGAGCTTGGCGGGGTCGGTGCGATACCGGTTCTTGGCCATGCGCAGGCAGCGTCCGGCCAGGGCGTGGAGGGCTGTGATGGCGGCGTAGGCTTCTCCGCGCTTGGCGAGGTAGTCCGCCTCGGCGTCTTGGGCGGCTTCCATCTTGGCGACCAGGGCGACGATGGCCGCGTTCCATTGGACGACGGTCTTTTCCTCCCAAACCCACGTTTCAGCAATGGATACCTGCACGGAGTGGGTGGCTTGGGAGCGTTGAAGGGTGAACGGGATGTTTTCGGCCATATTGATCTCCTTTCGATGGGTGGGTTGGGTGTTTAGGGAGAGGGAATGAAAGTGATTATGGGTCCCCAAGGGCGGGAGTTGGGCGTCGGAGGACGGCGACTGAATGGCAGATCATGGAAGCCGCCTGCCGGAACAGGGAATCTGCCCGTCGAAACAGGGAAGTCCTGCGTCGGAATACAGAAGTTGTGCGCCGGAACAAGGAAGCAGCGCGCCGGAATAAGGAATCTACCCGTCCCAATATGAAAGTTGCCCGCCGGAACAGAAAACCCGGCAGCCCGAACACGGAATCTGGCCGTCGGAAGAAAAATGGCGACCGGCGAGTGGTGGCAGCGCGTGGTCCCCGGACCGAAATCAATCGCTCGGACAGCGAAGGTCGAAGCTTGACTACGGAAGGGAAAGCACCCGTCGCCGAATTGGCCTGCCTCCTGCCTCCTGCCTCCTGCCTCCTGCCTCCTGCCTCCTGCCTCCTGCCTCCTGCCTCCTGCCTCCTGCCTCCTGCCTCCTGCCTCCTGCCTCCTGCCTCCTGCCTCCTGCCTCCTGCCTC
>BJHT01000100.1 GCA_014193395.1 Verrucomicrobiota bacterium | reverse complement strand
CGCAATGCCGAACAGGCGGAACATTTTCACGTGGCGGTCGCGATCATTCCGGAGTGGGGCAAGCTGGCGGGGGCCAAGATTGTCGAACTGCTGGCGAAGCCGTTCACGGTTCACACGCGCTGGGCGTCGGCGCTGGGGTCCAGTCGCAAGCTGCGCTACTACGCGGTGATCACGAGCGCCGACGGGAAGGATCTGGGCGAGACGTTGCTGGCGCTCGGACTGGCGCGGGTCAAGGGCCTCGTGATGAAGCCGCCCACGGGCGAATCGCAGGCGGCTTATCAGGTGAAGCTCGGGAAGATCGAAACCGCGGCGCACAAGGATCGGCAGGGGATCTGGGGGAAATCGACGGGGAGGTGAGGGGCGTCTGGGTTGATAATATCCGGTGCTGAAAGGGAGGCGCGGCTGAATCTGACGCGTCCGGGCTGCGACGCGCGGGACGCCGTCTTTGGAGTGCGGGGACTTGTCACCGTCGAACGACCGGACGCGTCCGCAAGCAACGGGGCGTTCACGGCTCGCGCCAGCGGCCGCACGCCCGCGTGACCGAAGCCGCACGGAAATTCGACGGCGACCAGTCGCCTGCGCAAAAGCCGAGACCAGTCACCGCACTCCAAAAGCGCCGGATGCACGTCCGTGAGCCGTGTGGGGAAATCCGCCTCCTCACGTCGGCGGCTACGCTTCATTCCTGCGGAATAGTGCACGCGGGCCGGGAGTCGAAGGCCGCAATTCTGCCATGAAACAAGCACGCCTCCGGCAAACCAATCGCCGCCATTTCTTATCCACCGTCAGCGCTGTCGCCGCCGCGCAGGCGTGGAGCGGTGGCGGAGTGCCGGTCGCGGCGGCGCAGGCGGCTGCCGGGGTTGGTGCGCCGACGCCGGTGGCCGGAGCCAAGCGCCTGGTGCTGGGTTGCCAGATGTGGGGTTCGGATGAGGCGTCGCTGCAATATTATCAGCGGTATGGGGTGGGTCATATCATGGCCACTCCCCCGAAGCCGGGAGAGGATGGGCGCTGGCAGGTCGCGGATTTGATCGCCGTGCGGGAGCGAGTGGCGGCGCGGGGAATTTCCGTGGAGATGCTGCCCTTGCCGGGGTTGTTCGACAACATTCTGCTCGGGAAAAGTCCCGAGCGGGATCGCGACATCGAGACGATCTGCGCCAATATTCGCGCGGCGGGCGCGGCGGGGATTCCGGCGCTGCATTACAACATTGCGACCGGGATTTATCGCGGGCCGACGCCGACGTATCGGACCGATCTCCGGGCACCGGGACGGGGCGGGACTTTCTATGACACCTGGAAGGAGGCGGACGCCCTCAAGCTGCCGGATGCGCCGAAGGAGCGGATGGGGCCGCCGGCCGAGGTGATGTGGGAGCGGATCGAGTATTTCCTGAAGCGCGTGGTGCCGGTGGCGGCGCTGGCGAAGGTGCGGCTGGCGATGCACCCGCCCGATCCGCCGTGGCCGCGCGGGTTCTGGGGCGTGGATCGCGTGCCGGGGACGTTTGAGGAATTGAAGCGCTACATTGCGATCGCGGAGAACGAGTATCACGGGCTGCTGTTCTGCCAGGGGACGATCTGCGAGATGCTGGAGAATCCGGCGCGGGAGATTTTCGAGGTGATCCGGTATTTCGGGAAGCGGGGGAAAATTTTCGCGATTCATTTTCGGAACATTCGCGGGCGGCGCGGGGATTTTCAGGAGGTGTTCCCGGACGAGGGGGACATCGACATGCTGGCGGCGTTGCGGACTTACAAGGAGTGCGGGTGCAGCGGCATGGTGGAGCCGGACCATGTGCCGGGGAAGAATCGGGAGACGATCGTGTTCGCGTATGGGTATATCCGGGGGTTGTTGCAGACGGTTTACGAAGGGGAGGGGAAGTAAGACATGGCAGAAAAATAGGGGGCAGAAAGATGGGGCCGGAATTGTTTGTTCCCCATTTTTCTGCCCATTTATTTTTCTGCCGATTTTCGGACGTGGGAGACGATCGTGTTCGCGTATGGGTGTATTCGGGGGCTGTTGCAGACGGGGTACGAGCAGAAATTGGAGTCGGCAGAAAAATGGGGGCTGAAAAAATGGGACCGGAATTTTTCCCCCACTTATTCTGCCCCGTTATTTTTCTGCCATCTCGGTGCCGTCAGGGTTTGAGGAAGCCGTTGAGGGCGGTGCGTTCGGCGTCGGTGAGGGGCTTCCAGTCGATGGTGACGGCGGGCAGGTCGGTGCGGAGTTTGGCGAGGTCGGCTTCGGTGATGTCGGTACGGAGGAGGGTGAGCTTTTTCAATGTAGGCAGGGCTTTCAGCGCGCTGAGGCCGGTGTGGGTGAGGCGCACTTCGTCGAGGGAGAGGTTTTCGAGCGAGGTGAGTTTGGCGACGGTGGCGAGGGTGGAGTCGTCGAGGCTGAGGAGGTTGGGCTTGCCGTCGTAACGGCGGAGGCGCTGGCCCAGTTTGAGCGAGCGGAGGTTTTTGAGCGTGAGCAGGTGTTCGTTGCCGGCCTGGGTTTGGTAGGTGTGCCAGGTGCTGAATTCCTTGAGCTGCGTGAGCTGGCCGATGGCCGCCATGCCGCGGTCGTTGAAGGGAGTGCCGGCAACGGTGAGGCGCTCGAGTTTGGGCAGCGTTTTGAAGGCGGCGAAGCCCGCGCCGGTGAAGCCTTTGTCGGGAAATGCGATGTGAAAGAACGAGGCGGAGCGCAGGTTGGTGAGCGTGGTGAGCGCGGCCAGGCCGGCATCGGTGACTTGGATGCCGTCGGTGCCGAGTTCCTCAAGCGAGCCCAGGCCGGCAAGGTGCGGCAGGGTTTGGTCGGTCAAGCCGTGGCATTTGCCGTAGAGCGTGAGGGCCTTGAGGGACTTGAGCTGGCCGAGGTCCCGGAACTCGGCGTCGCCGAGTTTGGAGCAGTCTTTGAACACGACCCTGGTCACGGCGCCGGCGGCCTCGGTGACTTGCGCGCCGAGGGCGCGGAGCTTGGTGGCGGTCGCGGCGTCGCTGGCGGTGGCGATCGAGGTGTGTGCGAGCGCGAGGAGGGCGAGGAGGCAGGCGGTGAGGCGCGAGGGCAGGAAGGGGTGGGGGAGTGGGATGGGTTTCATACGTTCGCGATTCGCGGATGTGAGAGTGCGGTTGGGAACCGCGGTGGGTCAAGCGAGGGGGGCGATTGATTTCAGATTTGAGATTGGAGATTTCAGAAACGTGATTTGAGCGGTGAAGGCTGGGTGTCTGATTTCGAGTTTTAGATTTCCGATGGAAGGTGTGGGAGCGGAGTTGGCGCGATTGAGATTGGGAAGCGGCAGTTTGAATTCTTGGATGCGGAACGGGGGAGCAGGAGTGGGGCGGCGGTTCGGGCTGTGGTGTTTCTCGCCCGGCAAACAAAAGGCCCGGCGGGTGAGGCCGGGCCGTGAGGAGGGAATGGTGGTGGCGCGGAAGTTTTTGCGCGGGCTTACTGGCCGGCGGTCTTGAGGCTTACGTCCACGCAGACGGCTTCCTTGGTGCTGCGGGCGTACACGCGGCCGTTGCTGACGACGGGGGTGGACCAGCATTTGCCGGTGAGGATTTTGGCGCGCGCGGTTTCGGTGTAAGCGGCGGGCGTGGCTTCGACGGCGACGAGTTCGCCGTTGTCGGCGAGGGCGAGGAGGTTGCCGTCCACGAGGATGACGTTGCCGGGGCCGAAGCCGGGCTTTTCCCATGTCACCTTGCCGGTGGCGAGTTCGACGCACTTGAGCGGGCCGGTGCCGTATTCCTTGAACTGGAACATGCCGTAGAGATGGCCGGCTTTGTAAACCGGCGTGCTCCAGTGGTTGGCGACGGGCTTGTTGCCGGTGCTGCGCCAGAGTTCGGTGGCCTTGAAGGCGGCACCGGTTTTGGTGATGCGGCACGCGGCGGCGCCGACGTCGTAGCCGGCGGCGCAATAGACGATGTCGCCGCCGACGACGGGGCTGATGGCGGTGGAGACGTTGAAGCGGAAGGGCTGTTTCCAGAGGAGCGCACCGTCCTTGGTGGCGAGCGAAACGAGGCCGCTCTGAGTGAAGAAGATGACCTGGCGCACCTCGTGGATCGTCGCGACGACGGGCGTGGAGTGGGTGATCGTTTCGGTCTGGCTCTTCCAGGCGAGCTTGCCGTCGGCCTTGTTGAAGGCGAGGAGGGATTCGCCGGGGCCGCCGCCACCGACGAAGACTAGGTCGCCGTCGATCACGGGCGAGGCGGCATTTTGCCAGCGGATGTTTTTGCCGTGGTGCTCGGCGAGGAGGTCTTTTTTCCACACGGGCTTGCCGCTCTTGGCCTCGAAGCAGAACAACTGGAGCGCGGAACTGAGCACATAGACATGGTCGCCGTCCGCGGTCGGGGTCGAGCGCGGGCCGTCGCCGCCGTCATTGCCCTTCGCTCCGGAAGCGCCGCCGCCGTCGTACTTGGTGAAGCTGAGCGGGGCGGCCCAAGCTTCCTTGCCAGTGCTGGCTTCGAGCGCGAGACAGACTTCGGTGGGCGTGTTGTCGAGCTTGCGGGAGACAATGGTGTAGGCCTTGCCGCCGGCGATGGCGAAGGAGCTGAAGCCGTCGGACGTGGGGGTTTTCCAGACGACGGCGGGACCGGTGGCCGGCCATTTGAGCGCGATCTTTTCGGCGGTGCTCCCGTCGTGGTTCGGGCCGCGGTACGCGGGCCAGTCCGCGGCGTGCGCTGTGGGCGCGGCGGCGAAGCCGGAAAGGAGCGCGGCGGCGCAGGCGAGCGCGCCGAGGGTGGTTGGGAAAGTGGGGAACGGGTTTGGTTCGGTCATTTTCATGGGCGTGTCGGACGGAGGGTGGTTGGGGGAAATTCGGCGCGCGGCGGGCGGCTGACTCGCGTTGCGGCGGCGTGCTGAACCAGCTTCGTCCGGCGATTTTCACGCAATCGCTGACCTGCGGCCGGCCCCGGTCGCGCGGAGAGGGCTGCATTCATTTCCCCGCCCCGGTGTCATGGCTTGGGCGCACTCGGTTCTTTGCGGCGCGGACGGGCGCGGTAGGCTCGGCGGGTGAGCAAGAAAAGCGGGAAGATTTTGGAACTAATCGCGTGGTGCCAGGGGCGCGGGCGGGACGCGCATTACCTGGGTTTCTTCGCGTGTTTCAACCAGGGGCTGTACTACGAGGCGCACGATGTGCTGGAGGAATTGTGGCTGCCGATCCGGCGCGAGCCGGCGGGGAATTTTTACAAGGGCTTGATCCAGTTGGCGGGCGCGTTCGTGCATCTCCAGAAGAACCGTTTGAAGCCGGCCGACGCGCTTTTCCGCCTGGCCGAGGCCAACCTGCGCGGGTATGCGCCGGCGCATGAAGATCTGGATCTCGACGCGGTGCTGGCCTTGATCGCGACGTGGCGCGCGCGGCTGGCGGACGGGGCGTGGACGCGCAATCCGCTGCTGGTGGAAATGGCGCCGCGGCTGGCATTGCGCGGGGAAGCTTGAGCAACGGGGCCGAGAACGGCCGGGCAGTGGACAGGCGGGACGGGAACGCGCGGGCGATTGCGCGATGGAATGCGCGGCGATTCTTGCCCCCGCCGGGAAGTCGGCTTAAGCTGCGCCTGTGATTCGCCAAACGCCGTGGCCCTGTGGCCGGTCGCTTGTTTTCAACAGGCGGCTTGTCGGCAGCACCGGAAAGGAGCGGTGGCCCCGGTATTCCCAAGCGTGCGCGGGCATTGCCCATCGGTCCGGCGTTTCGTCGGCGAGTCTCTGTGCGGCGCGGTTCGCCGCGGCAGTTCATCCCAACCCCCAACCCCGATAGAAATCATGCATCTCACCAAACAGCTCGCCATCTTTCTGGACAACCGGCCCGGCACGCTGGCCATGGTCTGCGACACCCTGAGCCAGGCCAAGATCAACATCTTCGCGATCACCACCAGCGACACGATCGATCACTCGGTGGTCCGCATGGTGGTGAGCGATCCGCGGAAGGCGCTGCTGCTCTTCGAGGAGCACGGCGCGTTGGTGGTCGATGACGACGTGTTGCTGGTCGAGGGCGACAACGCCCCGGGTTCGCTCGCGAAAATCTGCAAGAAACTCTCCGCCGCCAAAATCAACATCGAGTACTGCTACTGCGCCACCAGCCCGGACGCGAAGAAAGGGCTGCTGGTGTTGCGGACCTCGAATGCGAAGAAAGCGCTGAAGGCGCTGAACACCTGAGATTTTGCGGCGCATGCGGCGCACGCGTTCGGGCCATCAGCCGCCGAGTTCTCCCGCAGATTCAAGGCCACCACAGATGGGAAATTTAATCTGTGGCCGACTTGAATCTGCGGGAGTTTTGTTGGATGCGGCACGGTCGCCCGCGCGGCGATGCGTCCCTACCGGCCCAGCGCGAAACACAGCAGCCGGTCCTCGCTGCGCAGATAGAGCTTCTGGCGCGAGAGCACGGGCGCGGCCCAGCACGGATAATGCAACTGCGGGGCCTGCCAGCGTGCGATTTCTTCGGGCTTCTCCGGGTTGAGCTTGAACATGCCAAGCAGGCCGCCTTCCCCGAGCGCGATCAGTTTTCCATCCGCCATAATCGCCGAGCCGCGGCCATACACGGGCGGCTGTTTGGAACTGTGCGGCGCCCAGCGTTCGTCGCGCTCCCATTTCACCGCGCCGGTTTTGAACTCGACGCAGCGGAAGGTGACATCCGGTTCGTTGCGCCCGCTGAAGGCGTAGATGAAACCGTTGTGAACAATCGGCGTGGTCCAGTGGATCTCCAGCGTCGGGGCGGCGGGGCGTCCGGTCTTCGGGTCGATCTCGCGCAGGCCCGCCGGAGTGCGCCACGCTTCCTCGAAACTTTTCCCATCCGGTTTCACGCGCAGCGCGACCGAGCCGACGCGGTAATATGCGGCCGTGATGAGCACGTTGTCGCCGAGGACAATCGGATTGCAGGCGTTGACCGAATCGTTGGCGATGGATTGGAACCAATGGCTGAAGTTCACCGCGCCCGTCTGCGGTTCAAGCGACACGAGGCCCTGGCGCATCAGACAGAAAAGCTGCCGCCGGCCATGGATCGTTGCGGCGACGGGCGTGGCGTAGCTGGCCTGCTTCCACGAGCGCTGCCAGCTCACCGTGCGTTCGCCGGGCCAGCCGAGCATGGGTTGTCCCTGCCAGTTTTTTTCGCCGACACTTTCCCAGACCGTCTTGCCGGTCTGCGCGTCGAGGGCGACCACGCCGGAGTTGGGCTGGCCGCCAACCATCACGATGAGCAGTCCGCCCTCGAGAATTGGCGTGCTGCCGACGCCGAAAAACGCCTCGGGAATTTCCCATTCCTTCGCGGTCTCGCGTTCCCACACGACCTTGCCGGTCGCGAGTTCCACGCAGGTGAGCCGGCCTTCCGCGCCGAACGTGTAGCAGAGATTGGTCGTGAGCAGCGGCGTGCAGCGCGGGCCGTTGTTGTAGCCGTAGGGGTCCTGATAATGACTCGGGGCCGCGCGCCGCCACAGGCCCTTGCCGGTGCGGGCGTCGAGGCATTCGATGATCTCCTCGTTGCCGAGACGATGATGCACCACCAGCCGGTCGCCGCGCACGGAGGGCGCGCTGTAGCCAGTGCCCACCACTTTCTCCCACGCCAGCGGCGGTCCCGCCGCGGGCCAGCGGTCGAGCAGGCCGGTCTCCAGCGAAGTGCCGTCCGCGCGCGGGCCGAGAAACTGCGGCCAGTCCTCGCCGACGCTCGCCGTGGCCGGAGCCGCGGCGGGTGTAGCTGCGGGAGCAGCGGCGACGGCGGCAGGAACAATGCCGGGAGCGGCGGGAGTGGCGGCGACCGTGGCGGGAGCGGCAGCGACCGCGGCGGAGGGCGGAGGGGCGGCAGAAGCGGCCGGCGCGGACGAACGCTCGCAGGCCGTCCACAAACCCAGAGCGAGAGCGACGACGGCGAGGTTGGCGACGAGCGGCTTCATTTTTTTGCGGTGGCTTTCTTGGCAGCCGCTGTGGCAGCCGACGCCTTGGTGCCGACGGCGGACGTGGTTTTCTTCACCGGTGCCTTCGCCGCCGCTTTCACCGGTTTCGCGCTGATCAGGGACGAGAGTTGTTTCGCCGGATTCCACGCGGCGGGTTGTTTCTGACCGCGGCTGGACCACTTCATGCCACCGGCCTGCCAGGCTTGGCGCCAGCTTTCGTAGGTGTGCCCCAAGTCGTCGTCGGAAACGCCGAACTCGAAGCCGCACGACGGGCAGATTTCGTAGGAACCGCCGCCGGACTTGCTGCGGGGCGGCTCGCTGAGTTTCGGATACGCGCAGACAGGGCAGGTGTGGGACATGTTATTTCTTTTCGTTGAGTTTCACCAAATTGCCGGGCTGCCGGTCAAAGTAGTCCCGGCTGTTCGGGCGGAAATAAGTCTTCGTCGTGCCGTCGCGATTGTAGGCGGCGAAGGCCCGGCTCTTGGGATCCCACAGGCGCATCACGCCCTCGTCGTCGATTTTCACCAGCACCTCGCCGCGCTTGCCGCGTTGCAGAAATTCCCACGCCATCCGCGCGTAATCATCGGGGTCCTTCGCCTTGAAATCCGGGCCGTGCCGGTCGAAGTGATCCTGCAGGCTGGGCAGGCTGCCCCATGTCTGGCGCGTGGGCGGGGCCTTTTGCGCGGCGGGCGCGTCGGGTTTGCCGGGCTTCACCGTGGCCGTCTCGGGCTTCGCTGGCGCGTCACCGGCGAGGGTGAACGAATTGGTCGCCAACGCCTGGCGCGCGGTCCCCACGGTGTAGAAATAGGTTGTGCCGGGGAGCAGGCCCTTGAGCGTGACCGCGTGTTTCAGGCCCAGCTCGCCGTCCACGCGCTGGTCGAGCTTGTTGGCCGCCGTGCCGTATTGCACGCGCGAGCCGGTGGCGACATCCGTCGTCCACCGCACGGTTACGTTTCCGTTGGGTTCCGCCGACCACGCCGGGCCGGCCGTCAAGGTCGCGGCCGATAATCCGGCCGGCATCCACACCGCCAATAATCCGAGCAATAGGAGTTTTTTCATCGATGAGAAAAGTTGGTCTGCAATCAGCCGGGCGGCACGCCCGCCCATTCCGGGGCAGTGATGCGCGCCGGACGGGCACGCGCAAGCCCCAACACGGACTAAGGCCGGGAATCCTGAAAATTACGTAGCCACCCGCACCGCGCCGCTGGAAACCGCCGCCGCAGTTTCACACTGACGCGCCCGCCGTCGCCGGTTCCGCGGCGGCCGTGCATGGCCGTGCCGCACCTTCAGGTTTCAGGGAGCCGCAGTCTTCCGCAAATCCACGCACACCAGCTTGTTGTTGCTTCGCGCGTAGAACAATCCATCCGCCACTGCCGGATGCGCGCGCACGGTGAACGGCAGAATCTGCGCGCGCGCCGTCGGCTGAAACGCCGTCGGCGTGGCCGGTGCGCTGAGCAGTTCGCCCTTGTCCGTGAGCACCAGCAGTTGCTCGCCCGCGAGCGTCACGGTCGGCGCGCCGAGGCTGTCAGCGCTCCAGCGCACCTTGCCCGTCAGCAGCTCGACGCAGCGCAGCGAGCCGCCCGGCGCGTGGTCCACGCGACCCTCGATGCCGTAGAGGAAGCCGTCGCGCTGCACGCAGGTCGCGTATTGATTCGAGAGAATGTCGTCGCCCGACCAGACCTGCTCCGGCCCGCCCGGCTTGATCCGCAGCAGCACCGCGCCCGCCTGGTAACTTGCCGACACGAAAACCAGATCCCCGATCACCAGCGGCACCGCCGCGCTCACCGAGGCCGAGATCGCCGGCTTCCACGGAAATTCAAAATGCACCGCCCCGGTCTGCGGATCGACCGACGTGAGATTCGCGCGCGTGAAGAAAAACGCGTGCCGCTTGCCACCAATGGTCGCCGCGCTCGGCGACGAATAGCCGGCCTCCTCGTTCGAGGCCTTCCACAGCAGCTTCCCGGTGTCCTTGTCCAGCGCGACGATCCCCGCGCCGTCCGCGCCGCCCACATTCAGCAGCACCGCATTTCCCTCGAGCAGCGGCGAGCAGACGCGGCCGAAAAATCCCTTGCCCGAGCCGAACTTCTCCGTCGCGGAAACGCTCCACAGTTTTTTTCCCGTCGCCGCGTCCAGCGCATGAACCATCCCCTCCGCGCCGTACGTGAACACCTTGCCGTCAGCGACCGTTGGCGTGCTGCGCGGTCCTGGATCAAATCCGAAATCGTCCCGGTAATCGGTCACATACTCGAAGCTCCAGCCCGCCTTGCCCGTGCCCGCATCGAAGGCCTGCACCACCGCGTTGTTCCCTACGCGATGGAACAAAATCGCGCGCCCGCCCGCCACCACCGGCCCGCTGAAACCCGCGCCCACCTTCTGCTGCCACACCACCGGCGGACCGTCCTTCGGCCACGTCGTCGCCAGCGCCGCGCCCGCGTAAACGCCATTGCGGGTCGGGCCGAGGAACTGGGGCCAATCGGCGGCGGACGCGACCGCCGTGAGAAAGAGCAGACCCGCGGCGGCACCGGCCAGAGCAGCGGCAAATTTCCGCTGCGAAAAAAATTTCGTCCGTGAGCTAGAGCTGTCGATCACTCCGCAACTCGCTGAGGAAAATAAGTGCATGGCGCGAGTCTAGGCCGTTGCGCTGGCAGACGGCAATCGTGGCGTGATCTGGGAGTTCGGAGTTCCGCCTTCAGGCCGAGTCTGGAGTCTGGACCTTTTTTGAGGAGCGCGGGCGGTCTCCGCCCGCAGCGGCAGCGAACTCGCCAAGGTGCCGGGATATTTCCGGGCCGCACTCACGTGTGCCCACGCGCTGCGACCGGGGACCGGTCGCGCTCCGGCGGTGGCGCGCGGGTCGCGGCCGAACGCAAATGTCCAAACTCCAAGTTCCGCCTTAGGCGGCGGGCGAGCGTGGTGCGGCGCGGCAACAGATTTTCAGCGTCCCGGCCGTGTCCACGCTTTGCCGGCTAAAGCCGGAACGCCAAACCTCCGCCTCACAGCAGCCCCTGATACGCCAGCCACAGGCTGCGGAAGTAGTGCATCACCCGCACGGGATCGGCGCTCTCGGGAATCTCCGCGAAACAAAAGCCCGTGAACCCAATCTCGTTCAGCCGCGTGAACAACCGCCGGAACGGATACTCCTCCAGATAAATGTCGCGCAGATGCACGGTGAAAATCTTGTTCTTCACCAGATCGAAATTTGCATCGAAGCCGTCGCCGTCGAGATCGGTGGGATTCGAATTCCAGCAGACGCCGACCCGCGGATGGTTGGCCACATCCATCATCGTCTTGATGTGCGGGATGTGTTCGGTGCCGCGGCCGTGGATTTCCACGCGGATGTCCTGCCCGTGATTCGCGCCGAATTCGCCGAGTTCACGCAGGCTCCGGCCGATTTGTTCGAGCGTCTTTTCGACTGGGACTTCCTTGGGGAGCCCGTTGGGCCGCACCTTCACGCCCGTCGCGCCGACGTCCTCGGCGAGGAGCATGTACTCCTTCGTGGCCTCGATGTCCTTGCGCAGTTTGGCTTGGTCGGGCGTGTGATAATCAAAGGCGCTGCCGAGGCTCCACAGCTTCACTGGCGAATCGGCGAAGCGCTTCTTCACCTCGGCGCGCTCGGCCTTCGAGAGCGTCACCTCCACGCCGTGCTTGTGCGTCGTGCGCAACTCGACGCCCTCGAATTTCGCTGCGGTGCAATTCTTGATGATCGTCGCGACATCCCAATCCTTGGCGAGATTGTACGTCACGGTGCCGAGGTGCATTTTCGCGGGTTTGGAAAAGAGCGGCAGCGCGGCCTTGGGCGCGGCCGCAGCAGCAGCGCGGGCGGCGGCGGGCAGGAGTCCGGCCGCCCCGAGACCGAGGCCGGCGTGTTTGAGAAAAGTGCGTCGAGTGGTGGTGTTCATGGTTGGGTGAAGCAAATGGATTTGAGCGGCGACGCTAGGGTTTTTCATCGGGGGCGCGAGGGAAAATTTGTTGCGGCAAGCGAGTGCGGCGACCGCGCGGAGCGGAGCACCGCGGAGATTGGAAGCGCGCACGGTGGGAGCGAGGAGGGGAACGCTTCGCTTCGTGAGTTCAGCCGAGTTGGCCGGGGAATTTGGCGCAGGGGAATGGGAAGCGGTGAAATCGGGGAGGCGAAGGTGGCGCGGAGAAGCCTCGGCGAATGCGAAGTGATGTCTGTGGTACGCGAGTCGCCCGCGGGCTGCCACGTAGTGCAGGTTTCCAAACCTGCGGTGTCGCCGATTTCCAAATCGGCAGGGGCCGCGAGGTTTCGGGCGCGGGCGGCAAGTACGGGCGTGCCGAGTGGTAGGGCGGTCTGCGGGTTTGGAAACCCGCGATACAGCAGACTTGGAAGTCCGCGGTACACGAGCTGCCCGCGTGTCCCCGTAGCGCAGGTTTCCAAACCTGCGGTGTCGCCGATTTCCAAATCGGCGGGGCCGCGACGTTCGGGGCGCGTGCAACGAGCCGGGGCGTTGCGGGTGGTCGGGCGGTTTGCGGGTTTGGAAACCCGCGATACAGCAGACTTGGAAGTCTGCGGTACAACGGGGCGCGGTGGGTGGATGCGCTCGCGGGCAGGAAAAAAGAGCAAATGGTTTGACCGCTCGCGGGATTGTCCGCTCCAATGCCCGCTTTCCGAAAGCCCACGACCGGCCTGTTTTTTAATTTTTATGAGCCAAGCCCCTGACAAGCCTGCCAACTCCCGTGCGCGTTACATGACATTGGCCGCGGCGTTCTTGGGCTGGCTGTTCGATGGGTTCGAGATGGGGCTGTTCCCGTTGATCGGGCAGCCGGCGTTGGTGGATTTGCTGGGGCCGAATTCGCCGAAGACGGATGCGGCGAAGTGGTTCGGGGCGATCATCGCCGTGTTTCTCGTGGGCGCGGCGAGCGGCGGGGTTTTGTTTGGGTGGCTTGGAGACAAGATCGGGCGGGTGCGGGCGATGACGTTCAGCATTTTCGCGTACGCGGTTTTCACGGGGTTGTGCGGGTTGGCGACGGAGGCGTGGCATATCGCGGCGTTGCGGTTTGTGGCGGCGCTGGGGATGGGCGGCGAGTGGTCGCTGGGGGTGGCGTTGGTGAATGAAATCTGGCCGGGCAAATCGCGGGCGCTGATCGCGGGTTTGATCGGCGCGGCGGCGAACGTGGGCTATCTGCTGGTGGCGGTGCTGAGCATGGCGCTGCTGAGTTTCATCGCGACGGCGAAGGGGCTGCTGCTGGTGGCGGGGCTGTCGGAGGAGTTGACGACGCGGCTGTTGTCAAACTCGGCGTGGCGGCTGTTGATGATCAGCGGGGCGCTGCCGGCCTTGTTGATTTTTTTCATCCGGCTGTTCGTGCCGGAATCGGAGAAGTGGAAGGCGGAGGCGGAGCGTGGGGCGACGTCGCACTGGGCGAACGTGGATTTGATCGGAGTCATCGTGGGGACCTTGGCGGCGCTGGCGATTATTTGGGCGTGGTCGCCGGCGGGCGTCGGGGCGCTGGCGGCGACGCTGATCACGGTGGTGGGATTGGTCGTGGCGTTGTTCAGCTTTCTGTATCCGGTGCAGCAGTATTTGGCGCGGGCGGGCGTGGTGGGTGCCGCGGGGGCGTTCAAGGAAGGGAAGCTCGGCACGGTTAAAATGATGCTCTTCGGCGCGGGGCTGGCGGCGGTAGCGTTGCTGGGGACGTGGGGTTCCACGCAATGGGCATCGCGGTGGGTGCTGCAACTGGAGCCGGATGTGGCGCGGCACGCGAAGGAGTGGACGCTGTTCTGGCTGTCGGTCGGGGCGATCGTGGGGACGATCGTGGCGGCGCTGGCGGCGGGTCATTTCGGGCGGCGCATTACGTACACCGTGCTGTGCTTCGCGTCGATTGGCGGGGCGCTGCTGCTGTATCAGGGGAACACGACTTACGGGAATTTTTTCCTGTTCTCGGCGTTTTTGGCGGGCGCGGCGACGGCGTCGTTCTATGGGTTTTTTCCGTTGTATTTGCCGGAGCTTTTCCCGACGGCGGTGCGGGCGACGGGGCAGGGGTTTGCCTTTAATTTCGGGCGGATTGTTGCGGCGGTGGGGGTGTTGCAGACGGCGAATCTGATGGCGTTTTTTGACGGAAGCTTTCCGAAGGCGGGGTCGGTGATGACGGTGATTTATTTGATTGGAGTCGGGATCATCTGGCTGGGTCCGGAGACGAAGGGGCAGGCGTTGCCGGAGTAAGGGGCAAAGCTCCAAGCTTAAAGTTCAAAGCTCAAAGAAAGGACCAAGGACAAAAGGTCCAAACGGGGAAGAGCGTGCGGAAGGGATAATTGGCGCTTGGGGCTTGGTCCTTCCCTTGAACTTTGAGCTGTGAATTTTGAGCTTTGTTCCCGCGCGACGGGGAGTTCTGGGGCGCGGAGAGAGTGGTCGGTGATGGTCAGGGTTTTGTATGCCAGCAGAAAATTCCAGCGCGAGAGACGTTGTCGGATGGGTGTGCGCCGTGGTGCTGGTGGGGTTCGTGTTGGGTGTCGTGGCGCTTGCGTCGCACGAGTGTTCCTCGCTGGTGCGGACGGCCGGGCCGATGAATCTACCCAGTCCGGTTCCGCTGACCTTGCTGTTGCTGGGCTGGGGTTTGGTGATGGTCGCGATGCGTTTGATGCCGGCGCAGCGGGGGCGGTTGGGCGTGGCGGCGGCGGTGGCGGTGTTGCTGCCGACGTTGTGGAATTTTTACTTTTGGCCGCCGATTAATGACGGGGCGTATTTCCTCGTGCGCTATGGCCACGATCATCCCGTGTGCCAGACCAAGCGTCCCGCCGGGATGGAAAGTTTTGTGATGTTGTTCTGGGTGGCGCTGGTGTTGGCCTGCACCGCCGTTCGGGTACCACCGCGCTTCGATCCGTGGCTGGTCCGATGGCTGGGTTTCCCGGCCTTGGCCGGAGTGATTGCCTACCTGTTGGTGGCGGGCCTGAGGAAGGTGGTCTATGAGCTTTTGTGAAGAACAGCGGGAGCGGCGGACCGGAAAAAAAGCTCAAAGCTCATAGCTCAAAGCTCAAAGAAAGGACCGAGGAAAAAAGGTCCAAACGGGGAAGAGCGTGCGGAAGGGATAATTGGCGCTTGGTGCTTGGACCTTCCCTTGAGCTTTGAGCTTTGAGTTTCGCCTCCCGCTCGCCCGGGTCGCACGAACTCCCACGGCTGCGGGGGCGCGTCACGGTTCGCGGGCGTCGAAACTGTCGGCTTCGGGCTTGCGGTCGCGGGCGAGGTTGAACTGGATTTGGTTGAAGGCGGCGGTGGTGAAGGTGGCGTCGCCGAAAGCCGGGCTGCGGCCGCGGACTTGTTTTTGATCCCAGCCGGCGAGGGCGAGGGTGAGGCTGCCGCGGTCGGCGAAGAAGAGGCGGACGTCGTTGGCGGCGGGAGCGTTGGTGGCGGTTACGGCGGGCGCGGTCAGTTCGACGAATTGCACGCGGGCGAGGGGGATTTCCATGCTGGCGAAACCGGTCGAGAACGCGGCCTTGCCGTCGCGGATGCCGGCGAGCTTGCCGTTGACTTTGTCGCGGTTGATGAGCTCGAGCATGTCTTCGGTGGGACGGTTGGTGGTGGAGCCGGAGGATTCGTTTTTGCCATCCCATTCGCTCACGCGGATTTTGCTGATCTTGGTGTTGAACTGTCCCTGCTGGAAAAAGACGAGGCCGGTGCCTTTGCCGGAAAATTCCGCGGCGTCTTTCCATGTCTGCACGGTCTCGCCATCGACGGCGAGGGTGAAGGTGCGCGCGGCCTTGTCCACGTGCAGCGCGAGGTGGGCTTTGTTGCGCGTGTTCATGCCGAGGACCTGCACGGAGCCGAGCTGGGCTTGGTTGCCGTCGCGGGCGAGGCGGGTGAGGGAGAAATTGTATTGGTTGAAGAGGAACTGGTAGCCGTCGCCGCCCCACGGCTGGAGGCTTTCGGAAAAGACGGTCATCATCAGTTGGAGCGTGCCCTGCCATTGGAGATCGAATTCGAGGCGCATGGACGCGGGGAGGTTCAGGTCGCGGCTGATGGCCGAGGGGCCGCTGCTGACGAAGGCACCGTTCTTGAATTGGAAGCCGCCGGTGCCGCGCCCGAAGTTGAAGGCCGAGGGCCGCCAGCCATCGAGGCCGGTGGGGCCTTCATAGACGACGCGGTTGCCGCCGAGCGGTCGGAGGCTGCGCACGGCGGGGCGCTGGATGGTGAGCTGTCCGCCGAACCAGGTGTCGAGGACGAGCTTGTCGGCGTCGAGGGCGAGGAGGCGGCCGATGAGTTCGTCGCCGTTGTGAAGGCGGACGAGGAACTGGTTGGTGGTGTCTCGCGGGGCGGCGGTGGGTTGGGTGAGGGTGAGCTTGTGGAGGTTGGCCGCGGAGAAATCGAGCGCGCCGCCGAGGTCGGCATTTTGCCACTGCACGCGCGGGTCGCCGGTGACGCGGAGGAGCTGGCCTTGGAGGAGGTCGCCGTTGAAGAAGCTGAGGGTGCCGGTGGCGGGGAGCGGCGCGGCGGGGGGATTGGTTTGCGAGAGGACGGGAAGGATGGAGAGCAGCAAGACCGTAGCCGCCGACGTGAGGAGGCGGACGAACCTGCTGGCGCGGACTGACGGACTGCGGGGCGTACCGCAGGCGTCCTCGCCTGCAAGTTCGCGGGGCGTCTCGCCCCGAGTCCCAACGCGCGACGGCGGGGATGGCTGTGGGATCGAGAAATTTCGCACGCTGAAATCTGCGGACGGGCGGAGGATTTCCCGCAGATTCAGGGAGACCACAGATGGGGGATTTTGGAGGTGGCTGCGTTCGATCGGCGGGAGGTTTTTGGGGAGGAGGGAATGGATCGATGGGCGATCCGCCTCCTCACGTCGGCGGCTACGGGGGTGGGGCTGCAAGGTGGGTTTCATCGTTCGTAGATGGGGAGGAAGCGGAAGTTGAGGGCGAGGGAGAGGAGCGAGGCGGTGGTGGAGAAGGTGGTGCCGAAGTTGCCGGTCCACGCGCCTTCCGCGCTCTGTGACGTGGTGAGGGTCTTGATGTTGGCGGCGTTCCACGCGCGCCAGACTTTGGGCGAGGTGTGGAAGTTGGCCTGCGCGGCGTAGTACAAATAGTAGTGATAGTAGGTCTGATCGGGCGGCGCGGCGGCAAGGAAAGCGGTGCCGGCGAGGAAGGCATTGGCGGTCTTTTGTTTCGCGAGCGCGAAGGCGAGGACGCCGATGGCGGTGCGCGGGGCGTTCGGTCCGCCGGGGCCGCTGTAGCCGAAGCCGCCGTCGCCGGTCTGGCAGTCGGTGAAGAATTTCAGGGCCTTGCGGATGGCGTCGTCGGGGATGGCGAGGCCGGCATTGCGGGCGGCGAGCAGCGCGACCACCTGCGCACCGGAGACGGTGGTGTCGGCGTCGGCGGATTCGGGGGAATAGCGCCAGCCGCCGAAGGGGTTTTGCGCCTGCGAGGTGAGGATGAGGGCGACGGCTTTTTGCAACGCGGGGCCGAGGCGGGTGTCGGTGACGGCGCCGTAGGATTCCGCGAGGGCGAGGGTGGCGAAGCCGTGGTTGTACATCGAGTTGCCGATGTAGCCGTTGCCGGGGTGCTGATTTTTGAGAATGAAGTCGAGACCGCGGCGGATGGGCTGGGCGTAGGGACCGCTGTTGGGATCATCGCCGTGGGCCAACATGCTGACGATGGCGAGTCCGACGACGCCGGGTTGGGAGCCGTACACGTCAGGCCACTGGCCGGTGGCGGTCTGGGTTTTGACGAGGAAGTCGAGGCCCTTGCGATACATGCGCTCGACGGCGGGCGGGATGGAGTCTTGTTCTTCCTCGAAGATTTCCTGGGCGGGGAGGGGGAGGGTGGCGAGGAGGAGGAGAAGGAAGGCGGGGAATTTCGACCACAGAGACGCGATGGACACAGAGGGGGGAAACTGAAACTGGAGCGGAGCGCGACCGGTTCCCGGTCGCAGCGGCAACATCAGGAATTGGGCGCTCGGAGTTTCTTGCGCTCTCGCAGGTGCGGAGCCGCTGCGGGCGGGGACCGTCCGCGCGCCAAAGGCGTCGCGCCCTGCGACGAATCCAAGAAATTGTAGCGACGAGAAGAAGATATGTGGTTTCACAGGGATTCAGGAATGAGTGATGATGGGATAAGTGGATTCATGTTACCGGGAAGCTTGATGTCGCTTGACGACATAAGCTCAGTAACTCTGTGTCCGACGTGTGGCGATGGTAATCGCGATGGTCCACCGATGTCAGATGATATTCAGGGTCAACCTGCACGCTTAGGGGTTGTCGGTGTTTTCGGATCGATCAAATAACCCGCCCGGCTGAAGAGCAGGTCAAGGCGGTCATACTCGGTCGCGAGAAAGGTCGCGAGATCGGGCCAGGAGTTGACGACGCGGGATGACCGGCGCAGCACGCGATGCACCTGCGGATCATTCGGGGTCATGAAAATGGGCGAGCCTTCGCGAACATAAGAGCCAAAGAAAATGGCCCCTTCGGGCAGTCCCTTGGGGTGGTTCAGGAGGTATTCCTCGTGATGGGTGGCGAGATCGAACGGCTGGAACTGCGCGGACGCATCACGTTTGTAGTGTGCCCTGATCCCGTCGAGGGCCAGCGAATTGGCAAAGAGGGACAGGCCGTTGCACTCGCGATAGAGCTGCCGCAACGGGGGTGGCAGCACGAGACCACAAGCCTTCCAGCGATCCTCGGAAACCGGCGCAAAGAACGCATGCAGATACGCCTCCGGAAAATCGCGCGGGGTATGTGCCACCAAGCGTGAGCCATCGTCCGCCGACTTGGTTCCGAGGTGGTCCCATTCGTGGAAGCGTTGGAGGATGTGTTCGATCATGAGGTTGCGGCCGACGATCCAAGTTCATCGAGGCAGAGTTCAATGGCTTCCTTGATGCGGGTGAGGAGCTTGTCGAGGGAGCGTGCTTGTGTATGGCAGCCGGGCAGCCCGGGCACGCTGGCCACGTAGAAGCCCTCGGAGTCTCGTTCGGTGACGACGTTACAATCGCGTCTCATGGGTGGATTTTGGCGGAAACCTCTCCGACCTGGGAAGACGGGTAAGGTTGCTTACTGTCGCGCTCATTGACTCGCTCTGCTGGCTGGGTGGAACGCGTCCGAGGTGCGGCGCCTTGGTTCGTTGTTTGAAGTGGGAAAGCAGCTTCATTTCCTCCGTTTCCACAGACCAAAGATTGCCGACAAGGTCGGCG
>BJHT01000099.1:5622-19117 GCA_014193395.1 Verrucomicrobiota bacterium | reverse complement strand
CATGCACTGGACCGAAGTCGGTGCCGAAAACATCCTGGCGCTGCGCTGCGCCCTGAAGAGCCATCGCTGGGACGAATGCTGGGAGCAGATCAACCACTCCCGGCAATTTCAGACCCAGCTCGCCGCGTGACCGCCCGCGGTGGTTACAAATTCGTCACACACCCGTGAGGGAGGATGATCAGGGAAAGTGGTGGCAGCTTCCGATGTTGGCAGGTAGTCTTACTCAGCTATGAATCAAGTGATACAGCACCCCGCCACTGTCGATGAGCGGCTTGCCGAACTCGAACGCCAGTTCGCGGAGCTTCGGGATCGGGTCCTGCGACTCACTCCGGTCAAAAAAGACTGGCAGAGCACGTTCGGCATGATGCCGGACGACGAGCTTTCGCGCGAAGCGGAGCGCCTCGGACGCGAGTGGCGGGAATCGTGCCGCGAGCCGTGAGCGATCATGCTGGTCTTGGACACGAACCACATTCAGGAGATCAGCCGGGGAACCACCGCCGGCGCCAAATTGCTTCAGCGGTTGGCGGCAAGCCGCGAGGAAAATGCCACCACGGTCATTTCGGCCGAGGAAACGCTGCGGGGATGGTTGGCGCAAATCAGGATGCATCAGGACGTGGCTGAGCAGATTGGCCCCTACCTCCGGCTGTATCGGGCAATGGAGTTTTACGCCGGCTGGTTGGTGCTGATGTGGGACGAGGACGCGGCGCAGCGGTTCCGGAGCCTGCGGGCATCTGGCATCCGCATCGGCAGCCAAGACCTGAAAATCGCCGCTATCGTCCTCGCCCACGACGCCACATTGCTCACCCGCAATTCCAAGGACTTTGCTCAAGTTCCCGGTCTGAAGTTCGCGAACTGGTTGGACCAATAGCGGCGTGATTTTCACTTGGTCTGGAACAGTTCGCTGGCCACCACCTCCTGCACCAGCGAGCGCAGGCCGTGCTGCGTCGTGCGGGTGCGGGCGACGATGCCGTCGAGGGCTGCGCGGTCGGAAAAACGGATGCCGGCACCGGTGGCGTAGATCATCAATTGGCGGGCGAGGTTGCGGGCAAGGGCGTCGGGATCCGCGAGCAGCAGGGCGCGCAGGCTGTTTACGTCGGTGAATTTGCGGCCGTCGGCGAGTTCGCCGGTGGCGTCCACTTCGGAGCCGAGCCGGAGCTTGATGCGGTTACGATGCGCCGCACCGCTGACGATCTCGACGAACGGCTCCTCCACGACTTCCTTCCCCTTGCGAATCTTCTTCGGCTGGCCCGCGAGCCGGTAGCGGTCACGCCAGCCACCGATGGCATCGAAGTTTTCGAGCGCCAGTCCCGGCGGATCCATCTTCGCATGGCACGACGCGCACGCGGCGTCGGCGCGGTGTTTCTCAATCATCTGGCGGATGGTCACCGCCCCGGTCGCGTCCGGCTCGACGGCGGGGATGTTCGGCGGCGGCGGCTGGCGCGGAATGCCGAGGATGCGTTCCATCACCCACACGCCGCGCAGCACGGGCGAGGTGGCGGTGCCATTGGCCGTCACCTTCAGCACGGCGGCCTGCGTGAGGAAGCCACCGCGCGGCGAGCCGGCGGGCAGCTTCACTTCGCGCAGTTCCGCGCCCGTCACGCCGCGCAGGCCATACAGCTCGGCGAGTCGCTGGTTGACCAGCACGGTATCGGCAGCGATGACGTGGTTCACGCTGAGATCTTGCGCGAGCATCCGCCGCAGCCATGCGCGCGACTCGGCGAGCATCGAGTCGTGCAGCCACGGGTCAAACTCCGGATACAAGTTCGGGTCGGGCATTGTGAAATCGATCTTCTTCAACTCCAACCATTCGTCGAGGAAGTGCTCGACGAAGCGCTCGGAGCGCGGGTCCGCCAGCATCCGCTCGACCTGCGCGCGCAGCGTGGCGGGCTGGGCCAGGGTGCGTTTCGCTGCGAGGTCCAGCAGCGTTGCGTCTGGTCCGGAGTTCCACAGAAAGAACGACAGGCGCGAGGCGAGCGCGTGGTCGCCGAGTTTGGCCGGAGCACCTTTCGTCGCCAGCGGCACGCCGGATTCCAAGCCGATGAGCAAAAAGTCCGGCGCGCACAAGATGGCCTTGTAGCCTGCGAGCATCGCCTGCTCGAAGCTCACGCCGCGCGCGAGCTGGCCTTCGACAATCGCGGCGAACGGCGCGACTTCCTCCGCCGTCGCGGGCCGGCGAAACGCCCGGTTCGCAAATCCCAGCAGCAGACTGCGGTGGTCCGGCGTGGTTCCGGCGACGGCCGGCGCAGCGGGCTTGGGCGCGGTGATTTCGACGCCGGTGAGGAAGAGGTTCCGGTCGCGGAGCTGCGGGTCGGGATTCGCCTCGTCGAAGAAGTCGTTCATGAACTCGACGCCCAGTTCGACCGGCCCGGCGCTGGCGACGCGAAACTTTGCGCGAAACATCTTCGGTGCGGCGCGCAGCGTGTTCACGGCGAATTGCGCATGCGGCAGCTCGGTGCCGTCCACGAGCACACGCATCTTCGCCGGTTCGTTGCCCGCGTGCGTCTCGAAGGCCGTCACGACCACTTCGTAATCGCCCGGCACGGCGCAGTTGAAGCGCGTCGTGGTCGTGCCGGAGAGATTCAGCAGTCGCTCCGCACCAAGCGCCTGGCCCGCGCCAGTGAATCCGGCGAGCGGCAACTTCTCCGTCGCCCCGGCGGCTACCGTCGGCACGCCCGCGAGCGGCGGACGCGGATAAGCGTTCACCGGGATTTCGCCAAACAACCGCCGCTGGCTCTCCGGCGGCCACTGCTCGACGAGCGGCCCCTCGACCTCGAACCAGTCGTAGGCCACGCCCGGGCCTTCGTAATCCAAAATGCCCTGGCTCGTGCCGCCGCCCGGTGCAGCCGTGGCTGGCAGCGTCATCGCGTGAAACGACACGCGCTCGCCGGGATTGAGCCACACCTTGAACTCGTGTGTCGTGGGCGTGAGCGACGGCGCATCGAAATAACCGAGCGGCTCGCCCTTCAGCGAGGCCCGCACGACGTGCGTCGCCTCCGCGTCACCGTAGAACTCCACGTTCTCCCGCCACTCGCGCATGCCGCGCTTCTCCGCCAACTGCTCCGGCGTGAGCGGCGTGGCCTGCCAGCGGCCCTGCGCATCTTTGAAGTAAGGCAGCCCCAGCGAGACGTAGCTGCGCACCATGCCACGCTTGGCCGCGACCGCCTTCGTGCGCTCCCAGCGCAATCCCCACAGCGAAAACCGCACGCGATACCAGCCCGGCACCGGCGGATTGAAGCGGTCAATCTGGATGCCCTCCGGCTGGTGCGCACCAATGACGCCCGTGAGCACCGCGAACGACTCCGCCTCACCCTTGAACGACGGCGCGCGATAGGAGTTGCCGAGGTCCGCGACCGGGTTGCCCGCGATGTGACTGGTCAAGCCCTCGGCCACGGTGCGGTTGTTCATGGGCACGCCGCACTTTTGCAGCACGGCCCCGTGGGCGGAATACTGCCGCGCCGCCGGCTCGCGCCACAGCTTTGTCTCGGGCCGGGCCGCCGCCTTCACCACGGCCTGCCGCAGCGCGGCATCCGCCGCTTGCAGATACTTCGTCATCTGGATGTGCGAGATGTCGAGCGCGCCCGCGACCTTGTCGAAACCAAACTGCTGGCCGTCCTCGGGCAGCAGCTCCTTCACGCGCAACAACGGCAGCGCGAGCAGATCACGCAGCGTACTCTCATACTCGACCCGGTTCATTCGCCGCACGGTGCTGCGGCCGCCGACATCGCCGGCGACCCGCTGCTCGATCTCGATCAAGCTCGTGCGCAGTTCGCCCAGGAATGCGGCGCGTTCTTCAGGCACGGGCGGCTTCGCCTTCTTCGGCGGCATCTCGCCGGACTGCACCCGATCAAACAGCAACACGAGCCGGTTCAACTGATCGCGGTCAGGCTTGGCGAGTGAGAGTTGGTCCACACGCAGGTTGCCCTTTTGCACATCCGCGTCGTGACACTCCGCGCAGCTCTTGCTGAGGAAACTGCGGGCAGCGGGCGTGAAATCAGCGGCGCAAAGAGTCGCGGCACCGACGATGAGGGCGAGGCAAATGACGGACTTCATCGGGGTCGAATACGGGATGATCGTTGGGGCAGGCGGCGATTTATTTTAACTCGGCGGCATGTAGAACCTTTGTGACGACAATCAATGCGCGTCATTGGTCAGAGTTTCACCTCGCGTCGCCAAGGCTCATTTCTTTCCGCGTCCAGACACCGGTTTGTCTTCGAGGAGGCCGTCGATGTCGTTGCCGAGGACGCCGGAGAGTTCGTCGGCGGAATAGACCTCCAGTTCCGCCAACCGGACAAGACCGTCGGTTTTGGCTGAGTCGTTGCGGCCAGCCCAGAAATATTGGATCTCATCGATCTTTTTCGCGGGACAGGCGAAGACGTGGACCAGTTGCTGGTTGTCAACGATCACGCCCGCCGGCCGCCATTGCCTGGCGACGGCGTCATGCACGTAAACCGCGAAACGCGAGGTGGTGCGTTCTTTCACGCCGTTCTTGTCCGCAAGCGGGCCGGCGTTGTCTTCGTAAATCACGATCGAGGCGACCTCCTGCGGTGTCTTGAAACGCACCCGGCATTCGGCTCGGTCGATGTCTTTGCCGCGGGCCTGCGTGGTCCAGGCCGTCTCCTGATTGGCGATCACGCCGTCCACCAATCGCAGCGATGTCAGCGGACAGGGATACGGCTCGTGGCGAAGGGTGGAATTGCCGCCGGTCCACGGCATCACGAGGCTGGTCAGATTGCCGACGGGCTTGGCGTTCCCGGTCGTGCCCGTGCCGGCCGTCGAATCGAGCCGCTGCGCCGTGGCTCTGGGTGTGTCGCGTTCGAGCGTCGTCTTCGCGGAACTGTCGAACACGAGATTGCGTCCGCCGAAGTTCATCGCGGCGACAACCAGTTCGGCGGCAAGCAGACCCGAATCGCTCGGGGTGGCTGAATCGTAGGTCAGGCCGGATTGCTTCGGGTCGCCGACCGGGCGGGGCTCCACGGCGCGCAGGGTGAAGGTCACGGTGCCGGTTTCATCGGCGCGAAAGGCGGCACGGCGGCGCGTGAGATGGCGGCTCAAGGGGAGGCGCGCGGTGTAGGGCAGATTGCCGGTTTTCTGTTTGCCGACCACGGCGAGCTCGAGCCGCGTGTGCGGAGTCAATTTGGCCGGATCGGCGGCGCCGGCGAGCAGTTCCACGAGATAGGTGCGACCCGCCGCGACCGGCAACGTGAAGGAGGCCTCGGGATTCAGTTTGCTGACGGTGACAGGACCGGCCGGATCGCCGGGCAGCGGGGCGGCGGGAGCGGCGTGTCGCTGGAGTTGCTCGGCGGAGATGAGGCTGGGTTCAAATTTCACCGGCTTGCCCTTGAACGTCGCGAGATACGACGGCTCGGGCGGCAGCGGCGGCGCGGAGGTCGAGGAATCGAGCGGAACGTCGCCCGCCGAGTCGAGCTGCTGCACGAACTGTCCGGGAGTCGTGACGTTGTACGGGTTGAAGTCCACGGAGCGAATCCGTTTGCCGTCGGTCGCGTTCAGCCAGTGCAACTGCCCGTCGCGCGAGCCGATGAACACCGTCTGCCCGTCGGGCGACAAGCGGGCGATGCCGCCGCCCGGCGTGTCGCTTTGCCAGAGGCGGCGACCATTGGCGGCGAAGCGTTCGGTGACGCCGCGCGCGTTGACGCAGAGAATCGACTGACCGTCCGGCGTCACGAGCACATCGGTGAGGCGGCCGGCGACCGGCAGCGGTTGGTCGGCACCGCCGTTCAGGGGACGCAGGTAAACGCGCGCGGTTGGACCCTGCCGGTCGAACGCCTGATTCTCGACAATCAGCAGCGATTCGCTGCCCGACACTGGCAGCACCCAGTCCGTGCCCGCCACGGACGGCATGCGGGTCAAAGTTTCGCCCCGTGCGGCATCGAGCAACTGCGTTTCGCCGGCGTCATCGACCACGAGGAACTGTCCGGCGGTGGCCACGACCTTGCCCTGGTTCAGCAGCCAGCCGTCGCGTTCCCAGAGGCGGTTGCCGGTCGTCGCGTCGAAGCCGCACACGGACGCATTCATCACCGCGCCGCGCCCGTAAACGTCATGCTTGATGCCGAACCCGGCGACGAGCAGCACCCGGCCGTCAGTTGTCACGGCGCGTGGGAACAGGCTGCGGGGATACACCAAATCTGCGGTGCTCGTGCGGGCGGCCGCGTCGTCGAAGTGCCAGCGCAGCCGCCCCTGCGCGTCCAGTGCGTGCAGCTTGCGGGCGCCGCCGAGGTAGGTGTGCTGGCGGGCCGCGTCCTTCAGCACGGTCGAGCCGCCAATCGGGATGGAAAAAGGGCCGTTCAATCCGGTTGGCGGCGCGGGAATGCGGCTCTGCCAGCCGTGATCGAAGCTGAAGCGATACTGCGCGTCGCCGACGCCAACCTTCACCGTTCGTCCGTCGATCGCTTCCAGCGAGCCGTTGAAGGGCGCCCAGAAATTCTGCCGGCCAAGGTAGCGCGAGCGATGCTCTTGAATCTCGCCGCCGGGGCTGAGCGCGAACAGCGAGTCGCCCATCGCCGCGGTCGTCACGAAAAGTCGCGAGCCGTCGGGCGCAAAGGCGACGTTGAGAACCGCCGCGCCGAACTTGCCCGCGATCAGGTGCTCGAGTGGCGACGGCGCGCCGCCACGAGTCACGACCTGCGGCGCGGTTTCCGTTTTCGTCTCCGTCTTCGGGGGCGCGGCTGGTTTCAGACCCGCCAGCCGGGCCACGGCCGCGGCCGCTCCGTTGACGTCGTGACAGCCGACGTAGAGTCCGTCGAAGCCGCCCTGAAACGGCGACCAGAGATAATGAATGAAGAAGCCACCGGGAGCCGGCTGCGCTTCCGTCGGGACGCGCCGCAGGTAGGGGGAGAGTTCGGCCAACGCCCGGTGCGAGGCGGGCTTGCCGAACAACACGATGTCGGCGTCGTGGCGCAGCCGCGGTCCATATTCGTCGTAGCCGCATTTCGGATCGTCGAAGACCAGGTGCGTGGTCCGTCCCGTTTTCGGATCGGTCTTGCCCACCGCCCCCAACGCCACGCGGCTGACGAACGCCTTTCCGTCGCGCAAGCGTTCGAGCAACTCCACATCCTCGGGCAACGGCTTCCACCGCAGCGGCAGCGGCGGGACTTCGTCGGGCTGAAAGACCGCGATCCGCGCCGCGCGACCCGCCTGCTGGAGCGCTGCCGCCAACTGTTCCGCCGCCGGGCGAAAGGCGTCTTGTCCCTCGTCGAGCAGGATCGTGACCGGTCCCTTGCGCTGGTTCAGAAACGCCCGGACGGGCTGCTCGCCGCCGACGAAATCCGCCGCGCCCGCGCCGACGAGAGCGCCGCCCGGAGTCACATCCGAAACGGCCGGGCGGGCTTGACTGCCAATCGCCTGCGTCGCCTCGGATCCCAAAATCAAATCGCGCACGGTGAGCTTCAGGGCGGCGTCGCCCGTCAGCGCCGGCAGCGGCACGTCCAGCGACAGCTCGGGCGCGAGCGCTGCAAACTTGTGAAACACGACCTGCCCGTCGGCGCTCGCGAGCGTCACTTCAAACGGCATCGGGTCCGGCAGCGGTTGCTCTTTCGCGTCAGCCAGCCACGCGTGCAGCCGCAGGTTCAGCGCGGACGGGCGCGTCGTGCGGAGCGACATGCTTTTGGGTTCTCGTCGGGTCAGCAGCAACAGCGCTCCTTCGGCCCGCGTGAAATCCACCGGCACCGTCAGCCCTTTGGGCGATGATTTTGCCGCCACCACCGAGCCGGCCAGGACGTCGCGCACATGCCAGCCCGGCTCGACGAGCAGCTCGCCGACGCGCGGCAGCACGAACATCTGTCGCCAGCGCCCTTCGACCTCGAGCGGCACGGGTGTCTGATTGATGACGAAGCATAGGATCGACTCCTTACCCGCCAGCGGCGAGATGACGACCTCCGCACTTGGCGTACTCACCGGAATCGGAGCCGTGCTGGCGAACGCCTGGATCAACGGCTGCTCGCGGGTCGCCTTGAAATTTTTCCAGAGATGGGCGAACTCCCATTCGCCGTTCGGATACGCCAGCCCCCAGCCGTTGTGGACCTGGTCCTTGTCGTAGCCAAAGCTGAGCGACCGGCCGGGCAGGCTCGCGTGACACAAGGCGTCCTTGATGACCACGCCGCCGCGTTTTTCGAACTCGCGGAAGGCGGCGAGAATCTCGGGCGATTCACCGGCCCCGATGCCCGCGAGGAAAAGCACCTTGTGGCGCGCCAGTTCGCCGGCCAGCACGTCCTCGGGCGACACCAACATGCCCGGCCGCCGCATCCGGGCGAGATCGTGCAGGATGACGCTCGCCTGATTCGGCCAGCCGCTGAAGTAAACGGCGACATCCGGCAGCGGGTCATGCGCCGAGAACCACGCGCCGTATCGCTGAAAAATCCGCAGCAAATCCTCGCTGGCGCTGGTCATCGAAAAGCCGTCCAGCCCGCGCCCCGCCGCGCCGAAGGCCGAGGCGAATTGCTCGCTGCGGGCGTTGTGCGTGAAGAACTCGCACTGCAGCTTTTGCCGCAGCGGGTTGTTCATCGCGAGGAATGCGGGCGCCCGGAAGTTGCCCCACGGGGGCAGGCAGTAATCCGTGTAATCAACCGAGTCGCGGTGCGTGAGTGTCGCGTAGGCCGCCGGGACATACGACTGAGAATTGCCCAGCCAGAAGGTGGGGATGGCGTTGTGGGCGGTGAAGTCGGGAAGCATCTGCCGCACGTCGGCCAGATACTCGCCAAACGCGTGCGGCAGGATCGAACTGCGGGCGCGCAGGGCGGCCCATGACTCCTGCCGTTTGCGCTGCTCCTCGGTGAGGCCCTTGTCGGCGAGTTTCGCCATGTCCGCAGTGACGCGGCTGGCGACCCATTTGTCGGCCGCGGCGTTGCGTTGCTTTTGGTGGCCGTCCAGTTGCGGCGACTCCTCCCAATACCCGCCGACGGTCGCGTACCAACCCAGCGCGATCCCGCTGAAGCCCGCGACATCCGCCTTGGACTGGGCGAACAACGCCAGCCGCCGACGCAGTTGCGTGAGATCCTCCGGCAGGGTGTGTTTCGGATTCCATTCCTCGTGATGCAGCATCGAGGGCATGGTCGGCACCGCCCGCATGCCGAGTCGGGCGAGCGCCATGAACTTCAAATCTTCTGCGCCGGGCCGGGTGAATTTTTCGAGCGCCGGACCGCCGGGAGCCGCGGCATAGGCAGCGAACAACGGATCGATCGCGGCGTCGCCGTCCGCCAGAAACGGCTCCAGCCCCGGACCGCCGGGCACGCTCCCGTAGTAACCTGTCACGGGTGAGCCGCCGTACGGTTTCGCGTCGCCATAAACGTGCGTGAAAAGCTCGAAGTCGGAAACCGGCTCGCGCTGGCAGATGCGCAGGCGAATCGGATAGCTCGCGACATCATCGGCTCGAACCGTCGCCGTGTATTCGCCGGGCGCCAGGGCGGTCGTGTCGAGCAGCATGGTGCCCGCCGCGAGCTCGCCCGTGACGTCGTTCGCCGCGCGAGCATTTCCGCCGGCCGGAATTGCGATTCTGCCGACGACGGCCTCAAACTTCCCGCCGCGCAGCACGACGGGCCAGTCGCTGGCGGCCGCGCCGGCGGGTCGTTTTGCCGACCACAGCAGCGACACTTGGTCACCTCGCCGCACCACGCCGCGATTGTGATCGGTGTAGAGCGACACCGACTGGGTCGGCGGTTTCGCGGCCATCCGCACCAGACCGAGCGGCCGGCCGGCCCAGGGCGAATCGCCCGGCGAAACGGTCAGTTTCCACAGACCAGCCTTCCCCGGCAGCTTGCCTGCCAACACGCCCTCGCCCTGCGACTGGAGCACAAACTCGCCGCCGACTTCTCCGGGAGGTTCGGATTCCAATCGCACGGACAGAGTTGCGGGAACGGGCGGTGCGGCCTTGGTGAGCGGCGTGATACGGCACGACCATTCGCCACCGGGCGCGGCCGCGAGCGGCGCCGTCGCCACGCACCAAGCAGCCGATTTTGACTCCTCCCACAGCACGACCACATGCGGCCAGCGCGCGTCGGTCGCCGGCAGGAGAATCACTTCCGCCCCCAGCCGGATGGACTGGTCGCGTCCTACCGGCAACCAGTCGGACCCATTGTCGTTGACCGCCACCGTCTTCGTCCCGGCCGACATCGAGACCTTGCCGCTGGCCCCGAACCAGCGCACGCCCACCGGCCGGGTGACCTCTCCAGGCTGCGACGCGAGCAGGTGAATCTCGCGCCCCGTCGCGCGCGCCTGCTCCGTTTTCGCCAGGCGCATGGCCCCGTCGGGATCGAGTTCGAAGCGCACGCCATTCACTTCGTAAGGTGTCGCGAGTTGGGATGCCGGGAGATAAATCGTCACCCGCCGCAATCCGCGGCCGTCGGCGGGTCCGAGCGTGCCGGCGTTGTGCTTTTCGAATTCGGCAATCTGCTTCTCCAACCCGGCCAGCAGCGACGTTGTGCCGCACGTCAGCCGGATGGAACCGTGAGTGCTCTGGCCGTTGGCGAACAGCTTGATGGCCACCGGATGGCAAACCAACTCGAGGCGGCTCTGCTTCGCGTCGATGTGAACGCGGCTGTCCTTCGACGCCAGGGTTCCGTTGGGCTCGATGGTGAACTCGACGCCGAACGGCTGCACGACATGCCGCCCCGGCGCGAGGTCCAGAGTGACCTCCGACCGGCGATCCGTCCGAAACGCTTTCAGGCCGGTGGCCAGAACCTTGTTCGTCTGGCCCTTGATTTCATCCAGCAGATTGTCCGCGCCGGGATTCGGCTTCACCTCCGGCTCCAGCTTCGTCGCGAGCCGCTCGTCGCTCGTCACGAAAACCATGACCGGCGTCTGATCAATGCTGATGCCATGCGGCCAGGCGGTGACGACCCAGCCGCCGTAGGGCGACTTCCACAAACTCTGGCGCGACTCCACCGCCACGCGCCGCCCGTCTTCGAGTGTCACCAGTGCCAAAGACACCTCTCTTGCCCAACCCGTGACGGACCACGCAAGAGCACCGAGCACAGCGGCCAGCGGCCAAAGTCCGAGAGATCGCAGATTGTGTTTCATAATCGTTTCATCAAATGGGCGAGTTGCAAACTGACGGGGGCACCACGGTTTTTCACTTCTGTTTTTCCATCCGCGTCAATCCGTGTGCATCGGGGGTTGGATCGCTGTTGTCAGGCCGGGCCGGACCGGGAGAGCAGCGGGGAGGGAAACGGCGCGGCTTCATGGTTACGGCGAAGGACGAAACTGGAGCGCGAACAGGTCCGCATCCTGCATTACAAACCGCAGGCGCACCGGCTGACCGGCCAATGCGGAAACGTCGCTGCCGCCCGCCCAGCGAACCGTTTGTTCGATGGCGTCGCCGACGAGCTGCCGGCAGTCGCTGAGCGTGAACCCCGGCCGGGGCTGGCCGGATTCGGTTTGCAGTTCCACGCGCACGCTGCCGCCGGCGCTGGTCGCGTAGTTGAGGACCAGCTCCTTGCCGGTGAAACGCAGCGGGCGCGTCAGCAACTCGCCCGTGTCGGCACCGGTGTGAATCGCGGCAAAGCCGTCGGTCCGCAGCACGTAGCGGTCGCCGCTGCCGACCTGATAGATCGACATCTCGCCCGGCGCGGTGGGCACGACATTGAGCGCGGCGTAATTGGAGCGGTTGCCCCAGCGGGCCGGATCAAGACCGGGCCGGATAAACGCCTCGCGAAAGGTGCGCTCAAATGGCGCGCCGCCGCGGGCGGTCATCAGCAGAATGTCGGTGCTGTCTCCGCGACCGGGATGAAACCGCGTCGGCAGCGCAACGTAGAGATGTGGTGCGCGAAAATACGGATGTGTCTGGCTCGTGTAGAGATGTTCGCCGGGGAGATTCGGCGCGAGCGCCACGGGCGGCGACCAGGTGAGAAAATCCGGCGACGTCGCGCGGCTGATGGACCGCAGGCCGTATTTCCACGAGCGGAAATAGCAGACATACAGGCTCTCGCCGGGCGACCAGAACGACACGTTTTGCGAATCGAACGCGAAGTCCGTCATGGTGATGACCGGCGCGGGCGACAGCGGCCGCCAGTGAATGCAGTCAGGCGAAACGAACGTGTAGAGACCGCCTTGGATGCCCGCGGCCTCGCCCGGCTGCGTGCGCTGCGCTTCTTTCACCGCACTGTCTGCGAGACCGGCGGTGGCCTTGAAACGCTGGTCCGCCGGGACGCCGGGACGCGAGTCGAGAAAGGGCGAGAAGTTGGTCGAGAACGGTGCGGAGCGCAGGATGACGTTGTTGTCGCGGCTGCCGTTGATTTCAACGAGACCGAGCTTCGGCTGGGTCCACTCGTGACCATCTGTACTCTCGGCATAGCAGGTCATTTCCCCCGGATTGCCGTCGTACTGCTTTCCCTTGTAGGTCGAATTGTAGCCGCGATACACGGCGCGGAAACGGTCGCCGTCCTTGATGACCGTCGCATAGGCACCGATCAGCGGGCTTTTCGGACGCGGCGCTTTGGCCGGCGTTTGGAGCGACAGTGTCGCGCCCGTGAGCCGGTCGATCAGGTGGCGATCGAGAAACGGTTCGAGCCGCGAACCGATGTCGAGCACGGGTGCTGTCGCGGATTCGGCCGCGTGCAAGCGCGGTGCGAGGTGCGAAGCCCCGGCGGCGGCGGCAATCGTGGCCGTGGATTTCAGCCAGTGGCGGCGGGTGAGTTGGGTGAGTGGAGCGGAGTTCATGCAAATGCAGACGCTGGAAATTGACGGATCAGGGCGTTGGTTTTTGAGCGGTTGGATTGGGTTCGAGCTGTGCGCGAATCCAGGTGGCGGATTGCTCGGGGGCGCCGGGGGGCGTGGTGTGGCCGCGGGGTTCGACGATGACGTGGAGGTCCACGCGGCCGGGGAGTCCGCGGGCGAGGGAGCGTTCGGTGAGGCGGCGCGCGAACGTGATGGCGTGTTCGGTGCCGACGCGTTCGTCGCGGTCGCCGATGATGAGCCAGGCGGCGCGGCCCGCGAGTTTTTCGGCGTGTTGCAGGAGGGCGAGGGAGCGGACGAGGGCGTTGGTTTCGGCACCGCGAAATTCGCGCAGGGCGGCGAGGTCGAGCACGGGGGCGTAGGCGGCGACGCATTTCACGCGCGGGTCGTGGGCGGCGAAATGGAGGGCGAGAAAACCACCACGCGAGGTGCCGCAGGCGGCGACGCGCGCGGCATCGGTGTGGCCGGCGGCGATGAGGTGATCGAGGACCTGGCTCAGGCGCTGGTTGGTCTCGGCCACGAAGTCGTCGCCGCGCTCGCAACGCTGCCGCCAGCCGGGGAGTTCCGGCGGTTCGTTGGTGCGGCGCTGGGTGCCGTGGCCGGGCAGATCAATGGAGACGCAGAGGTAGCCGTGCGCGGCGAGTGCGTTGCCGGCCTGGCGGTAATAGGCGTCGCCGAGGGTGCCGTCGATGGTGCTGGCGAGAATGAAGAGCGTGGGCGCGGGCATGGCCTGTGAGGCGGGCGTGGCGGGCGCGGCGGGCGCGTTGCTCCAGAGACCGAAGCGCACGCCGGTGCGGGTCTCGAGGGTTTGGAG
>BJHT01000099.1:0-5612 GCA_014193395.1 Verrucomicrobiota bacterium | reverse complement strand
TCGGCGGCGCGCGTGGACTGCGTGGTGGAGCAGAGGGCGAGGAGCAGACAGCAGGCGAACAGTTTGAATCCGAACTCCGAAGTAGCGGCGATGTCACCCGCGGGTAGCACAGGCCACTGGCCTGTGCCGAGCGGCGACTCGCCGCTCGGAACGGGAGAGAGGCTCGGACCTTTCCGGATCGCGGTGTCCAACCGAAGCCGTCCTGCCGTTCTGTCCGGCCAGTGGCCGGACAGCACAGGCGGGTCGCCTGTGCCACCCAGTTCGATTTCGGAGTGCGGGTTGCGGCGGGTCATCGAACAGCTCCTTTGGCGCGAATGGAGATGGCGTACAGCCGCGGCGGCGCATCGCCGGTTTTCTTCAGATGCACCAGCAGGCGGACCTTTTTCCCGCTGAGTGACGAAGTGTCGCCTTGCGCCCATTTCACGGGGCAATCGAGGCCGCCGTCGGCGGTGGACGTGCCGCTGTTGGCGCCGGAAAAACCGGGCAGGGGTTTGAATTGTTCGTCGAGGAGTTCGACCCGCAGGCCGCGGGCGGCGTCGGCGTTGAGGAGGATTTCGCCGCCGCCTGTCGGCAGTTCGAGCACGTCGGAGCCGATGGTTCCCTCGTTCGCACCGGGATGGAGGGTGAGCGCGCCCCAGCGGTCGCGCGGCAGCGTGGCGAGCGCGACCTCGGCGTAATAATGCGCGGCGATGTCCTCGGCGCGCTGGCCGGCGTTGCGCCAGCGGCCGTGGTAGATGCGCGTCTCGTCGCCGACGTTCAGGATGCCGTTGCCCTGGCAGAGGATGGTCGGGAGATTTTTCCCGGCAACCGGCGTGACGAGCGAGTCTTCGCGGCGGATGAAGGGGAAGCCCGCGGTTGCGGTGGGTTCGCGAAAACGGAGGCCGTCGTTGGACACGACGAGGCCGAGGTCGCAGGAGATTTTTCCGAATTCCGCGCCGAACGCCTGGTTGTGCCACAGGCCGTAAACGCCGACGCAGACGTTGCCGAAGCTCGCCGCGCCGACGCCGAGATGCACCTGATCGTAGCGCTGGTCCGGGCCGCGCTGCGCCGCGCCCGCCGGCTCGGGCAGCGTGAAGGCCCACTGCCACAGGTCCGGCCAGTGATCGAAGTCGTAGGTGGCGTGGGCCACGCCGGAGCGGCCGCCTTTGCCACCGCCTTCCGTGTAAGCGCCGGACCAGCCCGCGCCGGGAAAAACCTGCGAGTGGACAATGTATTTGCCGCCGTGCCGGAGGAACGAGCAGTGCTCGACGAACTGATTCACGAAGGGCAGCGCCGTGACGGTCCACTTCAGGCCGTCGGGCGAGACTGCGCACGCGATGCTGGGCGAGCTGCCGTATTCCTTGATCGGTGGCGCGGTTTGATCGGGGAAATATTGATAGACCATTTTGTAGCGGCGCGCCGGGTCGGGGTCGGCGTCATCGCGCAGCACGGCCGCGCCGCTGACCACGGTGTGCGGGAGGTCGAGGGCGTTGTTGGCGCGGCTGCCTTTGAAGAGCAACTGCCCGAGCGCGGGCTTGGTCCACACGAGTCCGTCGTCGCTCTCGGCGTAGCACAGCGGTCCCTGACAAACTTCGTAGCCCGCTTTCACGCCGATGAGCCAGCCGGGCGGCTTGGCGACCTGCTGCATTTTTCGGGGCGTCCAGTCGGGGTTTTTGCCGCGATGCACGGCGTAATACCACATGCGGAATTTGCCGGGGCCGGGCTGGCCATCGGGGCCGGGCGGCGCGGGTTCGTGCAGGACCGTGCCGTAAAAATGGGTCGCGAGATTGTCCGGCGCGTTGCTCTCGACCGGACTGGGACCGAGCACGGGGGCCGTGCGCACGGTGGGTTTCGAGAGGTAGAGGCAGACGTTTTTGCGCAGGGGCAGCGAGACGTCGTCGATCGCGAGGAGGAGCACGGGGGCGGGGCGAAGGCGGGGCACGTCGGCGGCGCGGGTGGGGGCGGTGGGCAGTGCGAGCGCGGTGAACAACAGCAGGAGCAGCAGCGCGGTGTGGCGCGTGAGTGAGAGCGAGGGGTGGGCAGCGAGGGGAGGTTTCATGCGGTGTGATTCGCGGGCATTTACGGGCGAGAACGGGTGCGTGGCAATGCTGGGCTTCGGCCGGGGCGGGGGAAGAACTGGCAGAAAAATGGGGGCAGAAAAATGGGAAGGGAGAGATTTCATTTCGCCATTTTTGTTCCCATTTTTCTGCCCCCTATTTTTCTGCCATCTCGGTGTCAGGCCAGCAGGTCGCGCAGGACGTGGCCGGAGACGTCGGTGAGCCGGTAGTCGCGGCCGGCGTGGCGGTAGGTGAGGCGTTCGTGGTCGAGGCCGAGGAGGTGGAGAATCGTGGCGTGGAGGTCGGGCATCGTGACGATCTTATCGACGGCGCGGTAGCCGTAGTCGTCGGTCGCGCCGTAGGTCTGGCCGCCGCGAATGCCGCCGCCGGCGAGCCAGATGGAGAAGCCTTGGGGATTGTGGTCGCGACCATTGCCGCCTTGCGCGAAGGGCGTGCGACCGAATTCGCCGGACCAAAGGAGAAGGGTGTCGTCGAGGAGGCCACGGGCTTTGAGGTCGTGCAGGAGCGCGGCGATGGGTTGATCGACGATGTGGGCGTTGCGGGCGTGATCGCGTTTGAGGTCGCCGTGCTGGTCCCACGGTGAGACGAAGCGGAGTCCGCTGACGGCGCTGACTTCGATGAAGCGGACGCCGCGTTCGACGAGGCGGCGGGCCATGAGGCATTGGCGGGCGTAACGGGCCTTGAGCGGATCGGTGGCATCGACGCCGTAGAATTTCAGCGTGGCCGCGGATTCGCCGCGGAGGTCGGCGGCCTCGGGGACGGCGGTTTGCATGGCGGCGGCGAGTTCGTAGTTGCGGATGGCGGACTCGACGGAGGCGGCGTGGGGGCCGAGTTGGGCGGCGAAGGTGCGGTCATTCTCAGCGATGAAATGGAGAAGATTCGCGCGGGCGACGGCGGGGCCCGCGGAAGAGAGATTTTCGAGTACGGGGTCGTTGACGAGGTTGAAGATCGAGGCTTCGTGGCGCGGCGGGAGGAAGCCGCTGCTCCAGTTGGCGAGGCCGCCGAGCGGGACGGAGCCGCCGTGGAGGACGACGAAGCCGGGGAGATTTTCCGATTCGCTGCCGAGTCCGTAGGTGGCCCATGCGCCAATGCTGGGGCGGCCCTGCATGCCCGAGCCGGTGTGGAGCGCGTAACAGGCCTGCGCGTGCTCGGGGAACTGGCTGGTCATGGAGCGGATGATGCAGAGGTCGTCCGCGCACGTGCCGAGATGGGGGAAAAGCTCGCTGACGGGGGTGCCGCATTGGCCGCGCGGCGGGAAGTCCCACGGGCTGGCCAGGGTTTTGCCGATGGCGTCGAACTGGGTGGCGTCGATGCGGAGGGGAAAGGGTTTGCCGTTCTCGGCGCGCAGGCGGGGCTTGGGGTCGAAGGTGTCCACCTGCGAGGGGCCGCCTTCCATGAAGAGGAAGATGACGCGTTTGGCGCGGCCAGGAGCGTGGGGAATGAGGCGGGAGTTGAAGGGGGGAAGGGTTGAAGCGTTGAAGGGGGACGCGGCCGGCGCGTGCCGGCCGAAAAGGGCGGCGAAGGCGAGCCAGCCGAAGCCGGTGGAGGCGCGGCGAAGCATCGCGCGGCGGGAGAGGGAGGCGGAATGACGAGTGGGGAATGAGGAATGGGGAATGGGGGAGGACGGTTTCATTGCAAAGTGTCAGCGGTGAATCGAACGAAAGCCGAAACGATAAAAACCACTAACCGGCACTAACCGGCACTGATAAGAACGGAATAGGGAATTTACTTGGTGGGTATGACTTGGATTGGTTCCTATTAGTGCCGGTAAGTGCAGGTTGGTGGTTTCATGTCTCTCTTGTGGGATGCACCGAAAACCGCTGAAGCGGTCGAGAGGATTTGCCGCGGCATACGCCCGGCTGAAGCCAGGTGCTAATGAGAAGGGAGAGTGGTAACTCGACTCAGAGAGGGCGGAGGCTCGACGCTCTGGGGAGCGCACGCCGCTGGCGTGCGGTTTTCGGCGGCCCGCCGAAAACTTCGTTCCACAAACCTTTCCGAGCGGCAGGAAAGGCAGACTGGGGAACGAGGGTTTGGGCGGGCCGCCCAAACCGGCACGCGGGCCGCGTGCGCTCCCCGGTCGGGTTCGAACTCTTGGATGACTGTGGTTGGACATGGCGGTGACTTACTTCAGGTAGAGAAATTCTTTCAGGTTGAAGAGGGCGTGGGCGACGTCCTGCCAGGCTAGCTTCACGTCGCCGTCGTGGAAGGTGGTTTGGTGGGTCAGGAATTGTTGGGCGCGGGTGAGTTCGGCGTCGGTGGCGGGGCGGGAGAGGGCGGTGGCGTAGAGCCAGCGGAGGCGCGCGGGGGTGTCGCCGGGTTGGGCGAGGGCGCGGCGGGCGAAGTGGCCGACTTGTTCGAGGACGAAGGGATCGTTGAGCAGGGTGAGACTCTGGGCGGGGACGTTGGTGGGTTCACGGCGGCCGGCGGGGGAGACGGGTTTGGGCTGGTCGAAGGCGAGGAGAAACGGGGAGGGATGGTTGCGGCGGACTTCCAAGTAGAGACTGCGGCGGCCGCGTCCGTCGAGGGGGCCGTTGACGGGCGAGTAGTCATCGCGCTGGCCGGCCGGGACGGGGATGGGGATGCTGGGTCCGTAGAGGGTGCGGTCGAGTTGGCCGCTGGCGGCGAGGATGGAGTCGCGGAGGGATTCGGCATCCAAGCGCCTTGGGGCGGGGGGAAAGTAATTAGTAATTAGTGATAAGTAATTAGTAGGGAGAGGGGAATTGGTGACCGCGGTGGAAGCGAGGATGGTGGGGGATTTATCGGGTGACTGACTGTTGGTGACTTCGGTGTTCCTACTAATTACTAATAACTTATTACTAATTACTTTTTCCTGCCGAAACGCCGCACTAGAAACCATGAGTCGCAACATCGCCTTGATCGACCATCCCCGCGCTGGCAGCTCCGTGGCGAGCCAGTCGAGGAGTTCGGGGTGGGTGGGTGTCCCACCGAGGCGGCCGAAGTTATCGGTGGTGGGGACAAGTCCGTTGCCGAAGACATGGTGCCAGAGGCGGTTGACGATGACGCGGGAGAGGAGCGGGCTGGCAAGGAGGTCTTCAGCAAGTTCGCGGCGGCCGCTGCCGGGGGTGTGATAGGTGGGATTGGGTTTGAGGGCGTGGAGGAACTGGCGGGGGACAATTTCGCCGGGTTGGTGCGGATTGCCGCGGGGGGAGAGGGGTTCGTCGAAGCCGGGGGCTTCATCGGTGACGGCGACGACGCGTTGCGGGACAGGGATGCGGGCCTCGAGTTCGCGGTAGCGGGCGAGGAGGGTGGTGAGTTTCGTGGCGGTGGGATTGAGATTGGGATTGTTAGCGGGGGAGGAGGTGGGCGGGAGTTGGTTGGCCAGGAGACCGAGGCGGAGGAGGTGGTTGAGGAAGTGGGCTTGGGTGTCATCGCAGCGAGACTTGGAGAAGGCCGTGATCGCGCGGCGGGCAGCGGCGGTGAGGGCGCTGGCGAGGTCAGGGCGGGTGGGCGTGGGGGCGGGATTGGCGCGGTCGGTGGGGAGCGGTGCGAGAGTGCGGGCGGAGTGGAGAGCGACGATGAGGTCGTCGGGGAGCG
>BJHT01000098.1 GCA_014193395.1 Verrucomicrobiota bacterium | reverse complement strand
GGTAGGCATGGATGGCTGATGGGGCGCTCACGGCTCGCGCCAGCGCAGGCACGCACTCATGAACGGACGCGCTCGAGAGTTCGACGGCGACAAGTCGCCTGCGCAAAAGCGGTGACCAGTCACCGCACTCCAAACCACCGCAGCCCGAGATTTTCGTGCCATCGGCGGCACTCCGATCCCATCTCGGAGTTCTGACTTACGGTAGGACCATGATGCACGAGGGACTCGGGATAGTAAGAGGGTCGCCGACGGCGGTGAGTGAGCCGCTCTGCGGATCGACGCGGAAGACTACAACATTCTTGCCGGGCATGTTGGCGCAGAGCAGGAATCTCCCGTCCGCGGCAAAGGCCAGGTTCTGCGGGCCTTTGCCCAGACTGGGAATGATGCCGAGCAAGGTCAGACGACCGTCGTCGCCGAGGCGATAGGTGGCGATGCTGTCGTGGCCGCGGTTGGTGCCGTAGAGAAAGCGGCCGTTGGCAGTGATCTTCAGGTCGGCGCAGTAACTCTTCCCTTTGAAGTCATCGGGTAGCGTCGAGATCGTCTGGCGCTCGACCAAGATACCGGTGGCGGCGGTGTAGTCGAAGAGTGTGACCGAGTTCTTGAGTTCGTTGATGGCGTAGAGATGGCGACCGTTGGGATGAAAGGCCAGATGACGCGGGCCGGCTCCGGGCGGGGCCTTGACAAAGGGTGGCTCGTTGGGAGTGAGTTTCGCGGTGGCGGCGTCGAGGCGATAGCTCAGGATTTGATCGATGCCCAAGTCAGCAGCGAAGGCGAAACGGTTGTCGGGACTAACGACGAAGCTATGGGCGTTCGGACCTTTCTGGCGCGGCAGATCGACGCTGGAGCCGGCATGTTGAAAGAAGGAGACCATCTCGCCGAGCGAGCCGTCCTCGCGCACGGGCAGTGAGCCGACATTGCCGGTGGTGTAGTTGGCGACGAGGACGGTTTTGCCGGTGGCATCGACCGCGAGATAGCAGCTCGCGGTGCCGCGCGTGGACTGGCGGTTCAGCAGTTTCAGCCCGCCGGTGCGGCCTTCAAGGGCGTAGGCGGCGACGTGTTCAGGTTCTTTGCCCCCGAAATTTTTGGCGTGGATCGAATAGAGATATTTCTGGTCCGGCGAGACGGCGAGGAAGAAGGGATGCTCGACACCCGCGGTGCGTTGCAACGGCTTCAGTCGGCCGGTCGCGGCGTCGAGGGTGAAGGCATGGATGCCGCCATTGGTGCCGGCGGCAAACGCAGAAATGAAGATAAGTGGATCGGCGGCATGGACGGCCGGGACGACGGTGGTGAGAAGGGCGGCTAGCATAAGGAGGGGGCGCATAGAGTTTAGGGTGGTTGGCTGGGAGTTAGATAATAGGGGGAACAACGGCAGAAAAATAAGAGTAGAGAACGATGGATCACGTGGAACTTAGGATCGCGTGGGTTGGAGTGACTCCCGCAACTCAGGCGACTTTGACTTTCACCACGACTTTGAAGACTTCACCGGGTTGGTCCCAGAGGAGGGTAGGGGCGTGGGCGTCCTCGGGGAAGAAGATGGTGAAGTGACCAGCACTAAGGTGGAGCGAGGTGACCTCGGGGATGAGTTTGAAGAGGGCGGCCTCTTTCTTGTCATCGTAGGGCATGGTCGTTTCGCGCATCGCGGCCAGCGGCGCCCAGAGGATGGTCTCGCGGCCGGAGTGGACAAATTGCACGTCAATGTAACGGCGATGGGCCTCGAAGAGGGCGGCCTCGACCGGCTTGGTGGTGTACTTCTGCACGAGCGCAAAAACATTGTCGCCATCCAGCTCGTGGCGGCCGAGCGTCTGGGTGCCATCGACGTGGCGCAGGAAGGCAAAGGCTTGCGCGAACCGCGGTGACAAGGCTTCGTAGCGGAGGGAGTTTTTCAGGGTGTCTAGGATCATAGGTCGAGATTTAGGATTCGGGTGGCGTGGTTAATGAATGATTTCGTGCGCGGGAGCAACCCCGTAGTGCGCCGCCGTGTTCCCAGCGGTGGAGGCCATCGGGTAACCTTGTTTTCCAGCCGAGCGGGACGCCTAGATGGGGTGGATACAGCGGTGCGGAGCCGCGACTGAAGCGGTGCGCGACCGATCCCCGGCTGCAGCCCGTGGAGTTGGAAGAGAGCGGCAGAAACCTCCGATGACCTTGGCACTTCGGGCGTCCTGTGGGCGCGACTGAAGCGCCGGATTTTGCTGACGAGACTGGCCGCATCGGCGAGTGAGCACAACCGAGTCGGGCAGGGAGATTTCGGGCAAAGGGATTTGAAAGCGATGAACTGGGGAGCGGAAGCGGGCGGTCCTCGCCCCCCAGCGAACCTCAACCTTCGAAGGCGCAAGAGATTCAAGCCCAGGCTCCGACGAGGTCGCTGCGAAGGGGGCCCGCCGCCTTAAATCGTCTGACTCAGAAACCCGCCGTCCACGCGCAAATCGGTGCCCGTGACGAAGCTGCTGGCGCGTGAGCTGGCGAGGAACACAACCGCACCAATCAACTCGTGGGCTTCGCCGAAGCGGTTCATCGGCGTGTGGCCCCAGATGGATTTGGTGCGCGCAGTCGGCGAGCCGTCGTCGTTGAAGAGGAGCTTGCGGTTCTGTTCGGCGGGGAAGAAGCCGGGCGTGAGCGTGTTCACGCGGACGCCTTTGGGCGCCCATTCGCGCGCGAGGAACAGGGACAGGCTCAGCACCGCCGCCTTGGAGGCGGAGTAGGCCACGACGCGGGAGAGCGGCAGATGCGCGGAGACGCTGGCGATGTTGATGATGCTGCCGCGCCCGCGCGCACACAGGCCAGGGCCAAATTCCTGACACGGCAGCACCACGCCGCCGACGAGGTTGAGATCGAAGTTTGCGTGCCAGTCCTGCAACGCGATCTGCTCGAACGGGCGCTCGGCGGTGACAGTGACCTTCGGGTCGTTGCCACCGGCGGCGTTCACGAGAATCGTCGGCGCGCCGAGCTGGCTTTGAATGGCCTGATGCGCGGCAGTGAGGCTCGCCCGGTCCACGGCATCGGCGGCGAAGAAGGCTGCGGTCCCGCCGGCGTCGCGGATTTTTTTCACGCGCGCCTCGCCGCGTTCAGCATTGCGGCCGAGCACCGCGACCTTCGCGCCCGCCGCCGCCAGGCCCTCCGCCAACGCGCCGCCCAACACCCCCGTCGCGCCGATGACGACGGCGACTTCCCCGCTGAGATCAAAAAGATTCATAAAGCAGCGCGATAGTGCGACAGAGAACGCGTGGCGGTGAAGGGAAATTTTCCGCGCGCACCGTCGGTTCGGCTCATCGGAACACCGGCAGCGGAGGCGCAAGAAGCTCCAAGGACAAAGCTCAAAGCTCAAGGGAAGCACCAAGAACCAACCGGAGCCAACCCGATCAAAGTGTGACTGACCGGGAAATTGTCTCGCCCCCGAAATCGCGCTTGGAACTTGAATTCTGGAGCTTCCCTGGAGCTTTGAGCCTTCTTCTTTGAGCTTCGCCGCGGAACTACCTCTGGCCCCGCCGCGCGGTTTCCTCTACGGTCCGCGCCATGACTGCATTGCCGAAGCCCGACATGATTTTCACCCACGAGAGCGACTTGGATGGCTTGGTGGCGGGCGTGTTGTTACAGCGGCTCGCGCAAAAACTCTTCGGCGTCAAAGTCCCGCTCGCCGCCTACAATTACACCGCGTGGAAACAGCGCGCCCTGACCGAGCGCTGCGCCTGGGTGACCGATTTCAACCTCGAACCGCGCCTCGACAAACCCAACTGGGTCATCATCGACCATCACACGACGGACTTCGTGCCCAAGCAGGCCATCGCGATCCACGACCTGAAAAAATCCGCCGGCCTGCTCTGCTACGAACTCTGCCGGCCCCACGGCATGGCGACACCGGCGCTGGACCGGCTCGTGCGGCTGAACAACATCGCCGACTTGTTTCTCGAGGAAGATCCCGATTTTGCGCTCGCGCTGGATTACGCGAACTTGGTGAAGAGCTACCAGTTCTGGAATCTGCACACGCTGCTCGACGGCGAAATCGAACGCCTGCTCGACCACCCGCTGCTCGAAGTCATCGCGGTGAAACGGCGCATCGAAGACCCGATCGGACTGAACTGGAGCCGCTCGAAGATCACCCAGATCACGCCCGGCGTCGGCTACGTGGACACGATCATCGGCAACGTGAATCTCATCGTCCACCAGTTGCTCGAGCAGCAGTCCACGCCCTACACGATCCTCGTGACGCTCTTTCGCAAGGCCAACAATGTCTTCATCGCCAGCCTGCGCAGCCGCAACGGCGAGGCGCTGAAAGTGGCCGCGCTCATCCAGGGCGGCGGCCATCCCAACGCCGCCGGCGCGACGCTGCCGCGCTCCGTCCAGTCCGAAGCCGATGCCATCGAGTATCTCCGCAAAGTACTCAATCCCACGGCGCGCAAGGAAACCCAGATCAACAATTTGGGCAGCTTGTTCGCGGAATTGGACAGAGTAGGAAAATAAGAACGGGCCAGGACGGCGACGGGCGTGGGCAGACAGAGTGCCAGCGTATTGGTCAGCGAGGGGAGACGGAGTCGGCGATGGCCAAAATCCTGGCGGATTTGCGCCCTACCGATTCACCACGTTCTGCGGCGTGCCCGCGATAAACGCCCGCAGATTCGCCACGGTCATATCCAGCAGCCGCGTCCGCGCCGCCTTCGTCGCCCACGCGATATGCGGGGTGATGACGCAGTTCTTCGCAGTGAGCAGCGGATTGTCCGCCGGCGGCGGCTCGACCGAAAGCACGTCCAAGGCAGCACCGGCGATCTGACCGCTGTTCAAGGCCCGCGCCAGCGCCGCATCGTCGATCAGCGGACCGCGGCTGGTGTTCAGGAGAAAGGCCGACGGCTTCATCAGCGCGAGTCGCTCGGCGTTGATCAGCCCCTTGGTTTCCGGAGTCAGCGGACAATGCAGGCTGACGACATCAGCAGTGCGGAGCAGCGTCGGCAAATCCACCACGGTCACATTCGCCCCCGCCGGCAGCGAGCCCGTCCGCGTCGTCGCCAGCACCTTCATGCCGAACGCCTCCGCCAACCGCCCCACCGCCTGCCCGATGCGCCCGTAGCCGACAATGCCGAAGGTCAAGCCATCCAGCTCCACCAAGGGATAATCCCAGTAGCACCAGTCAGGACTGGCCGCCCAGCGTCCGTCGTGAACCGTGCGGCTGTGATGGCCCGCGCGCTGGGTTAGTTCCAGCAGCAGCGCAAACACCGTCTGCGCCACCGACCGCGTCCCATACGCGGGGACATTCGTGACCGGGATTCCCCGTGCTTTCGCCGCCGCGACCTCGACCACATTGAAACCCGTCGCCGTCACCCCGATGTATTTCAGCTTCGGCAATTGCTCGATGGTCTCGCGGTTCAGCGGAGTTTTGTTGGTGATCAGCGCGTCCGCGTCCGTCGCGCGCGCGAGCAACTCCGCCGCCGATGTGCGGTCATAAATCTGACAATCCCCCAACGCCTGCAAGCCCGCCCAGTTCAGATCACCGGGGTTCAACGTGTGCCCGTCCAAAACGACAATCTTCATGCGCGTGATTCAAACAAAACGGCCGGAACGCTCAATCACTAACCGTGGTGGAGGGAATTTCCGCCCCGAGAGAACCGAGACTCAAGACCGTCGAACTAATTCCAGCCGTCAACCGGGATCACGAAGTAGAAACCGCTAAAAAAGACAAATGCTTGGGCAAGTCTTTTTCAGTTTTTACACAGATTTTGGAAACATATCGTGGGGCACCAGTGCTCAGGCTTGACCGCGCGCCTATTGGTCGCGCCGTTGCCTCGGCAATCCACCGAGGCCGCCGCCCATCCCCCGATGACCGATTCGTCGATCGACTCCATTCCCCTCTCCCAGCGGGAGCGGGCGGGTAGAGGAGAGCCTCACTGATCCCGAGCGGCCCGGCATCGCGAAGCGCCTCCTCTCCCCGACCCTCGTCTTCATTCCGAACGGAGGAGAGGGCGACCGAGGCCTTGGTGTGAATTGCGCGAACTCGCCGAAAAAACTGAGATCGCAGGCTTCTCCCGCCCCGCCGGGGCGAAGCGCTCGGACAGGGCGTGACCCGGTGGTTTTGCTGCGCTTCACCACCGGAAAATTTCTTTCGTGCCTCCGAGACGCAGCATCGACGGGGTGTCGAGCTCGCCGGACGCGCCGGTAGATTCCACGCCGTGCCGATTTGGAAATCGGCGACACAGCAGGTTTGGAAACCTGCGCTACCGGACCCCTGCGCCGCCCTGCCCGCCCCCCCAAATCTCCCGTCGATGATTCCCCGCACCATCGGCGTCCGACTGCGCGATTATGAAGCCACCGCTGTTCTCCTCGGGCCTGAGCCGTCGCGCGTTTTTGTCCGCATCAACGTCCGCGCTGGCGGGGCTGAGCTTCGGGCGCGCGGCGTTCGGGGCGGATGCGGCGCCGGTGCCGGGGCGACGGAAGCCCGCCAAATCCACGATCCTGTTCTTCCTCTGCGGCGGGTCGTCGCACATCGACATGTGGGACATGAAGCCCGACGCGCCGCAGGAATATCGCGGCGAGTTCCGGCCCATCCGCACGTCCGCGCCGGAGATTCAGATCAGCGAACATCTGCCGCTGACCGCGCGGCAGGCGCATCATTTCTCGCTCGTGCATGGCGTCACGGATTACGGCCGCGCCACGGGCGATCATCATGCCGGCTATTATTACAACCTCACCGGGCACGCGCCGGACGAGACGTTCCGCCAGCAGGGCAATGACCGCCGCCCGTATCCGACCGACTGGCCGCACATCGGCTGCGTGATCGGCTCGCGACGGCCGGCGCACGCGAAACTGCCGCAGGTCATCACGCTCCCGCACAAGCCGAGCAAGGCGCCGTACACGCGGCCGGGGCAGTTCGCCGGGCGGCTCGGGATGGAGCACGATCCGTTTTTTCTCAACGGCAATTTCGACGCGCCGCTCCAGTTCAGCGCGCCCACGTTGACGATGGACGCCGCCATCACCGCCGGGCGCATGGGCGAGCGGCGCGCGTTGCTGGACGCGGTGAACGGCGCGCGGCGCGAGCTGGACCACGAGCTGGCGGTGCGGAATTACGTGCGGCAGCAGGAGAAGGCGTTCGCGCTGCTGTCGTCGAGCGGGACGGCGGGGGCATTCGACATCGCGGGGGAGTCGGCGAAGACGCAGGAGCGGTACGGCAAAACGATCAACGGCACGAGCCTCCTCATGGCGCGGCGGCTCGTCGAGGCGGGCGTGCCGTTCATCACGGTTTTTTGGAAGGAGAACGAGGCCATCGCCGAACGCTGCAAGAGCGCCGGCGGCTGGGACACGCACGGCAACAACTTCAACTGCCTGCGCGATTATCTGCTGCCGGAGTTTGATCGCGGCTTCTCGGCGTTGCTTGAGGACCTCGCGCAGCGCGGCCTGCTGGACGACACGCTCGTGATGGTGACCAGCGAGATGGGCCGCAAGCCCAAGGTCGGCGATCCGCGCTCGGGCGGCCGCTCCGGGGCGGGACGCGATCACTGGACGGCGTGCATGAGCGTGGTGTTGGCGGGCGGGGGCATTCGCGGCGGCCAGACCTACGGCCGCACCGACGCGCACGGCGAGTATCCCGCCGAGAATCCGGTCGGCCCCGAGGACATCGCGCGGACGGTGTATCACGCGATGGGGATCGACAATCTGGAGGCGATGGATTTGCAGGGCCGGCCGTACAATCTGCTCGAGGAGGGACGGACTCTGACGGGGTTGTTTGGGTAAGACGGGAGAAGGATCGAGCGCCGTTTTGCTCGTTGCACGCCCACGACGATTTAAGTTCGGTGCCCCGGCCCTGGATGGCTACTGTTGCCACCCCAACACGATGGCTGGAATCTTTTCGGCGCATTCCAAGCGCAGCCATCAGTCGAATCTCACTCCTAAAGCCATTAGCTTTGCCTTGCACCCTTCTGGTGTCTCGCCCTCCCAAGCAACAAGGATGCACGATGCTGTGATGAGAATATCGAGTCCGTAGAGCTGCGTAGTAACCTCGCCTCCCAGGCTCACTTCGGCGTCCGCATGGTGTGCTGCGACAACTTGGTGGAACTCTCGCAATGCTTGGGCGGATAAGCCGCGCGTCGTAAACAACGCAAACCCATCGGTGAGTTGGTGAAACCAATCGCCTGAAAAATAGAAATCTGGGGTGGGGTCAGGAGAATCCGAGACTCGGCCATATCGCAGAGCTACGACGCACAGCGGGTCATGCAAACGTTTCCAAGTCTTGTATGTGCCAGATCTCCTGGATCGACGGCTAGCCACGGCTTTACTCTCTTTCTTCAAGTCGGAGGCGGTAACAAAGCTTATTGGCGTTGGCATACTCGAACTCTTGGGCAGGCGTTCGCACCCTGCTGTTATCAGCAAGAGGACCGCGAACGGCATTATTAAACGTGTGGCCATGACTTAAGCCTGACTACCGATACGGCTGATGCAACTCCACCTTTTTCTCCGTACGCCGCAGGCGCAGATTGAGCATCTCGACGACCACGGAGAAGGCCATGGCGAAGTAGATGTAGCCTTTGGGAATGTGCTGGCCGAAGCCTTCGGCCACGAGCATCGAGCCGATGAGAATGAGGAAGCTCAGGGCCAGCATCTTGATCGTCGGGTGACGGTCCACGAAGTCGCTGATCTGATCCACGAACAGGAGCATGACGATCATCGCCACCACCACGGCCGCGATCATCACCCCGATCTGCTGCACCATGCCCACGGCGGTGATGACGGAATCCAGCGAGAACACGATGTCGAGCAGCAGAATCTGAAAGATCACACTGCGAAAACTCACGGCCAGGCGCTGGGTTTTTTCGCCGTCCACGCCCTCGAGCTTCTCGTGGATTTCGTAGGTGCTCTTGGCCAGCAGGAAGAGGCCGCCGAGGATCAGGATCAGGTCCTTGCCCGACACGGCGAACTTGAAAGACCCCACGGCCCCCGACCAGAAGGGCCGGTCGAGCTTCACCACCCACGCCAGCGCGCACAGCAGCAGGATGCGCGTGATGAGCGCCAGCCCGAGGCCGGTGCGGCGCGCCTGGCGTTGCTGCGACGCGGGGAGTTTCCCGCTCAGAATCGAGATGAAAATGATGTTGTCGATGCCGAGCACGATCTCCAGCAAGGTGAGCGTGACGAGGCTGATCCAGATTTGCGGGTCCGAAATCCATTCCATAGTGGGCGCATCGTTTGCGGAGGACGGGGGCAAGTCAACTTCTCCGCCCCGATGACCAGCAGATCAGTACGATGCTGCGACGGTCTCACCGCTCACACCCGCACCAAATCGGTAAACACAAACCCATCGCGTTCCACCGTCTCGCCGACCGAAACCGGAATCCGCGCCGTGAACATGGGGCCGGCGTAACAGAAGGTGTGGAATTCACCCTCCTCGGCGCAGGGATCAACATCCGCCGGCAGACTGGCGAGAAAATCCGCCGTGTAATCGGCCCCCGCGTGGTGACGCGGCACACGTTTCGGATCGAGACACACGACCCGCGCGCGCAAGCCCGCCGCGAGCATCTCGGTCGCCAGTTCGCGCGTGTTGCGTCCCCACAGCGGGAAGAATGGCTCGATGCCCGCGGTCGCGAGCAGACGTTCGCGATAGTTCCGCACGTCCTGCAGGAACAGGTCACCAAACGCCATCAGCTCGACGCCACGCTCGCGCCGCAGCCATTCCAGAGCGGTCCGGGTGCTGTCCTCGTAACGTTCGTTCGAGCAGGGCCAGTCGAGGTAGATGTTGTAGAGCGGCAGCCCGGCCGCCTTGGCCTGCGCCAGCGCCAAATCCTCGCGCACCCCGTGCATGGCCACGCGCCCGAACTTGGGCACCACGGACGTCACCAAGCCAACCACCTCGTATTCCGGCGTCGCCCGCAGCGTGTGCAGCGCCCACGCCGCGTCCTTCCCCGTGCTCCATGACACCACAAGTTTCCGGCTCAAGCACACCTCACGAATTGTTTTCCGGCGAACTGGGGGAAAACCGCCGGATGTAAAATGCCCGCCATGATTTCGAGGCTGTCCACCAGGCGCGGCCCCGGCCGGCTGAAGTGGTGGTTCCCATCGGCGACAAACACGCTGCCGTTCCGCACCGCGCGCAGGTTTCGCCAGACTTCGTGGTTCCTCAGCTTCGCCAAATCCTCCAGCGTGCGCGGAATGCCGAAGCCGCAGCACATCACCACGATCACCGCCGGATCGTATTGGCGGATGGTTTCCCACTCGACCCGCACCGAATCGGCGGCGGGCCGGCCCAAGCCATCCACGCCGCCCGCGTAACTCACGAGCTGCGGCAGCCAATGCCCGGCGCAGAACGGCGGGTCCAGCCATTCGAGACAGAGCACCTTCAGCGTGGTGCCTGGTGCGCGGTCGCGGACGTGACGAACCCGCGCCGCCAATGCACCGACGACGGCTTCGGCCCGCACCCCGGCGCCCGTGGCTGCGCCGACCGCGCGCAGGTTGGCGAAGATGTCCTCGAGGGACTGCGGTTCGAGCGTGAGGATTTTGGGCGGCGGCTCCAGCAACGCCACGGCGCGGGCAACGTTGTCGAACGACACCGCGCAGACATCGCAGAGCTTTTGGGTGATGACGAGGTCGGGCGCCGCCTGGTGCCAGACATCGAAGTCGAGTTCATAAAGCGGCAGCCCGGCCTGCCGGCGCTCGCGCACGAGCCGGTCAATTTCGCCGCTGTCCATGCCGTTGTGGAGCACACTGCGAGTGGCGCGCGGTTTGCGGACAACCTCGGGCGGAAAATCGCATTCGTGCGACGTAGCCACCAACTGGTCACCCAGGCCGAGCAGATAGACCATTTCCGTGGCGCTGGGGAGCAGGGAGATGATTCGCACAAAAGAAAACGCCGCGCCGCCACCCCGAGTGAGAGGCGCGGCACAAACGGTCAGAACTTGGCGGTGCCACCGAGCCAGAACGTTCGCCCGAGCGAGGGGAAGCCGAAGACTTCCTCGTGCCGGGCGTCGAGCACGTTGTCGAGACGACCGTGGACGCTGAAGTTCTTGCAGACATCATAGGACAGGCCGAGGTCCCATTTCACGTAGCCGGGGTTCGTCACCGGCGTGGCGGGGAATGAGGAGAAATTCTTGTCCGGCCGCTGGCCCACAATTTTCACATTGGTGTTGGCGTTGAGCTTTTTCAGGAAGGTGTAATTCACATTGAAGTTGCCGCTATGTTCGGGGCGACGGTCCAAGCGCGAGCCGGTGGCCACGTCCTCGGCCGTAAGCCAAGTGTAGCTGGCCCGCAGCATCAATTCGGGCACGGGTGTCCACGCGACGGAGTTTTCCAGGCCGAGGGTCTTGGCCCGGTTGACGTTCACAGGCGGGAAGCCGTTGATGAGATCTTTGAACTCATTGTGAAAATAGGTTGCCCCCACCTTGAGCTTGCCATCGAGGAACGGCTGCTCCGCGCCGACATCCCAGCCAGTGCTTTTTTCGGGGCGCAAAGCAGGGTTGCCGAAAACAGGATAATACAGATCGCTGATGCTCGGCGCGCGAAAGCCGGTGCCGACGTTGGCGCGGAGGATTGTCTCGGTGGCCGGTGTGGTGTAGCGCGCACCGAGCTTCCAAGTCTCCTGGGTGCCGAACGCCGAATGACTGTCCACGCGGCCGCCCACCGTGGCGGTGAACCGTTCGTGTGGCGCAAATTCGTACTGGGCGAAAGCCGCGCGATTGATGGGCGCGGCGCGGAAGTCCGTCGGCGGGCCAAAAAACGGAGGGGCCGAGAGGTGGGCTGAACTGACGTCGTAAACACCACCGACCAGGATTTTGTGCCAGTCGCCGACGGCGAAGGTATTCTGCAAGTCCGCCTGGTCCCGGTCGCTCCGGATGAGGCTGAAATAATCACCGCTGAAGAAGGGCGGGTTAGGCTCGGGCTGGTTGAAGACATTTCGCTCGTGCCCGTGCGACAGCGTGAGTTTCGCATCCCACCAATCGGTCGGCTGACCGTTGAAGGTGAGGGCATAGAGCTGGCGGTCGGTTTTGAACAAATCGTTGGGATCGTTCGTGAACCGGTCATTCGGCGTGCCGGCGGATGAGCTGAGAAAAGTGGCGAGAAATTGCGCCGAAAATGATTTCGAGGGTTGGAAGCCGAGCCGCAGCGAGCCGTTGAGCGTGTCGTAAGCGCTGTTGGCCCGGGCATTGTCGGTCGTGAAATAGCTGCCGTCAGCGGCGATGGCGAACATCCCAGCCTTCGCGGAAAAGGCCTCGCGCGTGCGCCAGCTTTGGTGCGATCCGCCCTCGATCATCGCCGAGCCGGTCGGTTGCCCCCCGCCTTGTTTGGTGACGATGTTGATGACGCCCCCGAGCGCTTCGCTGCCGTAGATGGTGCTTTGCGGGCCGCGCAGAATTTCGATGCGCTCGACGTTGTCCGTCAGGAGGTCGGCGAAATTAAAGGTGTTGTCGAACGGGCGGTTGACACGCACACCGTCGATCAGCACCAGCGTGTGACTGCCGTTGGCTCCGCGCAGGAAAACGCTGGTGTTGCCGCCGGGCTGGCCCGTTTGGTTCACGTCCACGCCTGCTTGGGCACGCAGCACGTCGGCCACGGTGTTGAGCTGTCGTTCCGCCATTTCCTTCCGCGTGACAACGGTGGCGGCGACCGGCGAGCGGTCGAGTGCTGTTGGTATGCGCGTCGCCGTGACGACGACTTCCGGCAGATGCACGGGAGCGTTGGTGGTTTGCTGCGCGGCGGCGGGGAGGACGAACAGACCGGCGAGCGCCGGAACGGAGAGCGAGCGCGGCAGGGACCGGGACGAGGACGGGGACACGAACGGAGTGGCGGATTTGCGGATCATGGCTTTGGTCTTTCAAGGCTCCCGCGAACGGGAGGGTTGTTAGTTGAGAGACCAAAGGGAGCCGGAAAAGCAAAATGCCTTCAGGCTCCGCAAGACGGGAATGAAGGCATTCGACGAATCACGCCGGAAACAGTCCGGCGGGTTGGCCTCATCCTTCTCTTGTCGGAGAAGTTGGCCCGCCGCACACGCGACGAACCTGACGAGCACAGCCAGACCGGTATCCTGACTTCGGGTTTGATCCTCGCTCCCGCCTTCCCGGACCGCTTTCGCGGCCCAGTGGCGCTGGGAGTTTGTAGCCCGTTACAGTGGCGCAACCGTCCCCGATTCTCACGGGGTTCCCTGACATCTAACTGTGTTCTGGAGGATCACCTGATCCCCCGGGTGCAAAGAACTGCGCGTGTCCTACGCTCCCGCCGACGCCGCGCCAAGGAGAATCCCGAAAAAGGAGGGAAACTTGGAAACTTGGCAGACGAATGGGGGCAGGCGAATGCCACCCAAAAATTCGTCAGTCCCCCTTCGTCAGCCAAAATCCCGCCCTGCTCCTGAACGGATCCACCCTCCAATTCCGACCGCGCACCGGGACCATCCACCGCCCCATTTTTTCCGCAGATTCAAGGCGACCACAGATGGGGAATTTAATCTGTGGCCGCTTTGAATCTGCGGGAACTCGGTGAAAAACCTCCGCACCCATCCTCGCTGTCCCAGTTCCGTTCCCCTCTTTGCGTCTTTTTGCGTTCTTTGCGGCCATCCCCCTCACGGTGGAAAACCGATCGCCAGCTTCACCGCCGAATACTCCGGATGAATCTTCCCCTCGCGCGTGCGAATCACCAACGCCGGCTCCACCCACGTCGGTCCGCGAAACCACTCCGGCAAATCCGTCGCGCGCATCAGCCCGAACAAACCCACCAACGGCAAATCCCCCTCGCGAAACACCACTGGCCGCCGCCGCACGATCACCAACCCCGCCGCGCGCGCCCCCGCCTCCACTCGCGCGAGCTGCGCCGGCTCGTGCGGAAACACACACGCGAAAAACCCGCCCAACGCCAGATGCTTCGCCGCCGTCACGCAATAATCCGCCACCGACCCGCGCAGCTCGAAACGACACGCCAGCTTCTGCGGATGCTCGCTCATCACCGCCGTGCCCGGCGGAAAATACGGCGGACTCCCCGTCACCAGATCAAACCGCTCCTCCTCCCGAATCACCCCCGCCGCGCGAAAATCCCCCTGCCGAATCTCATACCGCTCCGCGACGCCATTGAACCGCGCCGACTTCCGCGCCAGCGCCACGCTCTCCGCCTGCGCCTCCACCGTCACCAGCCGCGCCCCCGGCAAACGCCACGCCACAATCATCCCCACCGTCCCAATGCCGCTCCCCAAATCCAGCGCCGTCCGCGCACTCGGACACCACGTCGTCCCATACCACGCCGTCAACACATCATCCGTCGAAAACCGGTGCCCATCCTTCAACTGAAACAACCGGAAATGCCCACCCACCGAATCCAGGGTTTCGTTCGGCTCAACGCTCACACCCGACGCCAAGCCCGGCGGCACCGGACCGGGCTTGGCCCAGCCTTTGAAATGTGTTTCACCCATCACGCGCCCGAGACTACGGGCGCTCCGTCGGATGGCCAAGCAATCGTGGTTTCCTCCTGAGGCGTCGATCCGTCGCCAACATTTGGAGTATAGACATCGCCGCTCCACCTAGCCGGGCGAATGACTCGATTTGTCCGCGCCTTTGGCTTCGACAAAAAAGACGGGCTGAACAAAATGAACCGCATGACCAAGCCTCATTTCGCCGTAATCGAATGCGACCGCCCAAAAGGCCTTGGGTGCTACCGCATTGCATTCACACCCGACGGCTGCCATGTGACAGGCTTTGCCTCGGAAATGGGCCGCCACAAAGGACGCCTCCGGTGGAATGCCCAGACCGGAGCACTCGAAGAAACCATTGTGGAGGATTTCCCGAGTCACGCCGAAGGAATCTCCCCCTCCGATGATGCGGGTCAGCTTGCCATCCAATTCCGCGAGACAGTGGTCATCTATGATGCCGCGTCACTCATCAGGCTCACAGAGATACCGACGCTGGCGAGCGTCGTCGGCTGGGGTCCGAGCGGGGATGAGTTGGTCATCGCCCGCGACAACGACGCGAGCTGTTGGTCTCTGACTACCGTCACAAAGACGGCGGAAGTATGCCTCCATGAGAGACAAGAGTGCGATACCATCGGTTTGGTTGGATTCCTGCGCGATGGAGACACCGTCGTGCTTGGCCGCAACAGCGGAATCGAAACGTGGCACCCGCATACCCAGCAAGTAGAGCGACGCGTGCGATTTCAGCCCAAAGACGGCCGGTTCTGGCAACACGGTCTTTCACCTGACCGATCGGTGATGCTCAGTCTCAGCGACCTCGGCTGTCTCATTCAGACCGACATACAAAGCTGGTCCTCCCGAAGATTCACTGCGGTCAAGAACTCTTACGGCTCGAACTTTTCCTTCTCGCACGATGGCAAGCTGGCTGCCTGCCAAACCGGTCTTGGCACAGTCTTCTTATGGAACGTCGCCGAGGCGCGACTATGGCTGAAATGGAGCAAACCACACTACAGCAACCTCGGCGCTCTCACTTTTTCCAGCGATGGAAAGCGCCTGGCTTGCACGTTGGATTTCCAAGTATTCGTGCTGGATTTTCGGCCGGGAGCGCGAAGTCGATCTATTCACAGTCTGGCGCCGCCTGCCGGAAAACACCGTTGCGTCGAAATGGTCGGACCCGATGACCAGATGGATCTTCGCAGTGGCAATATGGAGCCGTTGAACCCTCTGCCACAGAAATGCGGCCACTGTCGGATGCCGGACTTGGATTTCGCGGTGGAACCCTATCAGTTGGGGCGTGGTATTGAGAAGCCGGTCGACTTGGCTCCGGCAGAGAACGGTAACTTCCTGGTGCGTGACTCGGTCAAAAGAATCTTGGAAGTCGTAGCTCCCGGGGAGTGTCGGTTTGTCAGTACCATTCACTACAAAACCAAAACGCCCACCCCGTGGTCACTGGCCGTGCCGCAGCGGATGGAGACCACCGCCACGCCGCCGAAGGACCGCGAGCGCTGCCCAAGCTGCGGGGAACCCTGGTGCTTTCACCATTATTCCGAGTCGTCAGAGTCATGGCGGAGTCCGGATGCCACCCACGAAGTCTTCAAAGCCAGGAACTGGGGATCGCACAAAGCGGCATTTATTAGTTGGGACAAAGATCGGGAGGAAATTTTTGGGCGGATGCTCTATTTCTCCATCCGATTGGAGTTACTGCTTAAGAAGCTCAAAGTGCGCGGTCTGGTTCGCTCCTATGGCTGCCGGGATCTGCCGACCGCCGAGGACATGGATTGGGTGAAACGCCAACTAACTCGGCTGAAGGCTCGTCCCGCAGATGGTAAGACCGACGACCAACCGGAGGCCGGCGCACCTTGGTTCCCCGATTACCTCGCGAAGCATGCCAAACCCAAAACAAAACCGTTCGACTTCGCCGCCCTTGAAGCGAAGGAAAAGGTGAAACTCCCCGCCAGCTACCAAGCCTTCGCGGTGCGCATTGGGCAAAAGAAATTCAAGAACCTCAATGGTGATGAAGGCCACGACGTGGTGATCCTTCCTCCACAGAAACTGGACTTCGACACTTTCCGAATACCCTCAGAGGAGGACGATGGTTCTCCAAGGCGTGCCGTCATCTTCGGTGCCGCAAACTCCGGCGACTCCCTATGCTTCGATGTCTCGACCGATAACTCTGACCCCGAGGTGCTCTACCACAACCACGAAACCGACGGTTTCGAGCCATTTGCAACTAACTTCGCCCAGTGCATTCGGCAATTGGCTGAGTCGTGACGCAGTGCCCGGCAGTTGACACGCCGGGTGTCGCGGACAAGACTGCATCTTGCAGATTCAAGAATTAGTCGTGGAGATGAAGCTACTGGAACGACGCATGACTCTGTTCGAGGAGAAATACGGCGTGTTGAGCGCCGACTTCTACGCGGCGTTGCTGGCCGGGCAGCTCGCGTGCTACGACGATCTTGATGAAAGCCGTGCGGGCTTCAGCCGTTGGAAGGGACTCTACGAAATCTGGCTGAGCCGCAAGGAGGCGTACGAGTGGCAATTGAAGGAACACAGCCTCGTCGATACGCTCGGTTTGCAACCCGCCTATTAACCATGGGCGAGAATCCACTCGCGTCGCTGGCCTCGACCTTTCCGCATCACAAACACATTCCGCCGATCCTTCGTCATCACCGGGTTCCAGCGGCGAACATGAGTTTCAACCGCCCGAATCTCTCCGGCCTCGTCGGGGAGATTGAAGCGTTATCATTACGGCTTGGTCGAGACCGAGTTGCTCACGCGCTTTGGCCCACGGGCCAAGCGGCTTCGCTCAATCGCTTGGTTGAGTTCCTGCAAATCTTCCAAATCCTCCACGCGCTGACGCAATGCGACCAGTTCCTCGTGCAGCAGGGATAGGTTGAGCCGCGGTTTCGTGATCCGTTTCACCTTAACCTCACTCCTCCTTCGGTTCCGCCTTCACTTCGAGCAAGCGCCTCACTGGACTCCGTATCGGCGCTTGGTTTCTGCGAGGTTCAGGCTCGGGACTGGCGTGTCCGCGGTCTTGGCGGCCCGCAGGGCGCGAAGGTCTTCGAGTTGATCGAGTTCCTCGTGCAGCGCTTCAAATTCCTCGTAGGGCAGCACGACGAACTCGCGTTTGCCGTTCTTGCTCAGTATTTCGGGATGCAGCTCAATCATAGGGGCCTTCAGCGATAGACTTCTCTTCGATGGCGGACACGATGCACGATGATCCGGCTGCCTTCCACCTCGAATAAAACGCGATAGTGTCCCACGCGCAGGCGATATTCCGGGGTGAAGTTGGTCAGGCGCTTCACGTCGCCTGCGAGGTCGTGCCGCAGGCGCTCCACTTTCTCAACCACACGCCGCGCCGACACGGCCCGAGGAACCGGCGCAGTTCTTATTCGAGACCGAGTTGCCTGCGCGCACTGGCCCACGGGACCAACGGCTTCGATCCGTTTCGTTCGATGGCTTGATTGAGTTCCCGCAAATCCTCCAAGTCCTCCACGCGCTGGCGCAGCGCGACCAGTTCCTCGTGCAGCAGGGACAGATTGAGCCGCGGTCTTGTGGTCCGCTTCGAAGGCTTTGAGATGACGCTATTCATAGGCTTCTTTCCGATCTTTGACCGCATACACCTGAATCTGCTTTCCGACCAGCCGGAAGAGAATGCGATGATTTCCGACGCGCATCCGGTATTTGTTTTCAAGGCCGCCCAGCTTCTTGATGTCGCCGTGGAAGCCGGATTCCAGGGCCGTCAATCGTTCGCCAATGCGTTTGCGAAGCTCTTTCGATAGGCTGCGAATTTGCGCGATAGCCTCGTCGGAAAGGTGCAACTCAAAGTTCGCGCCCGCCATATCCTCACTCCTACTTCACCGCCGCCTTCACCTCGATGTGCAAATCCCGCAATTGCCGCGCTGACACTCCCGACGGCGAGTCGGTCATCAAGCAGGTGCCCTTGGCCGTCTTTGGGAACGCGATCACGTCGCGGATGCTAGAGGTGCCGCAGAGGATGGCGATGAGGCGGTCGAAGCCGAGGGCGATGCCGCCGTGCGGGGGCGCTCCGTATTTGAAGGCTTCGAGCATGTAGCCGAAGCGCAGTTGGGTTTCCTCGGGGCTGATGGCCAGGATGTCTTCGAAGATGGTCTTCTGCACCGCGGGCTGATGGATGCGGATGGATCCGCCGCCCAACTCGACGCCGTTGACGACGATGTCGTAGTGCTGGCCGCGGACTTTCTTCGGGTCGGTCTTGAGGAGCGGGATGTCCTCGGTCACGGGCGCGGTGAAGGGATGATGGCTGGAATACCAGCGGTTCATTTCCTTGTCGAAGCTCAGGAGCGGGAACTCGACGACCCACAGGAAATTGAAGCGGTCGGCGGGGATCACGAGCTTGCCCTGCGCCTTGAGGACCTCGGCGCAGTAGAGGCGAATCTTGCCGAGAATCTCGCACGCGTTGAGCCATTGATCGGCGGCGAAGAGGATGAGATCGCCTTCCGCGATTTCGAGTTTGGTGCGGAGCGCGGCTTTCTCGGCTTCGCTGAAAAATTTCACGATGGGCGATTTCCATTCGCCGTTCTCAACCTTGATGTAGGCGAGGCCCTTCGCGCCGAAACTCTTGGCGTATTCGGTCATCGTCTCGATCTGCCCCTGGGTGGCGCCGGCGAGACCGCGGGCGTTCATGGCTTTCACCACGCCGCCGTTGGCGATGGCCCCGCTGAAGACCTTGAAGGTGCTCGTGCGGAATTCCTCGGTGAAATCCACGAGTTCCATGCCGAAGCGCGTGTCGGGCTTGTCGATGCCCCAGCGGTTGAGCGCCTCGTTGAAGCTGATGCGCTTGAAGGGCGTAGGGATGTCGAGGCCCAGCGCGGTTTTCCACACGCGTTTCAGCAATCCCTCGATCAGCGCGTAAATGTCCTCGCGCTCGATGAAGCTCATCTCGATATCGACCTGCGTGAACTCGGGCTGGCGGTCGGCGC
>BJHT01000097.1 GCA_014193395.1 Verrucomicrobiota bacterium | reverse complement strand
CTCCGCCGCAACGCCCCCGGAGTGCGGCCGTCCCCGGCCGCAGCGACTTCCGCACGCGCGGAAACGGTGGGAACTTTCCCGCGCCCCACTGCGCTCCACCCTGCTGCGCCCGAGGACGGGCGCACTCCGCCGCAACGCCCCCGGAGTGCGGCCGTCCCCGGCCGCAGCGACCTCCGCACGCGCGGAAACGGTGGAAACTTTCCCGCGCCGCACTGCGCTCCACCCCGCTGCGCCCGAGGACGGGCGCACTCGCCGCAACGCCCCCGGAGTGCGGCCGTCCCCGGCCGCAGCGACGTCCGCACGCGCGGAAACGGTGGAAACTTTCCCACGCCCCACTGCGCTCCACCCTGCTGCGCCCGAGGACGGGCGCACTCCGCTGGCGGTGCGGCCGCGCCCTGTTTTCCGTTTGGCAGCACACAGGCCGATGCCTACGGTGCCGCCATCGCTTTGTTTCCAGCCACCGTTTTATTCCTATGAAGACACAATGCCTCCCTTTGCTCCTCACCGTGGTCCTGTTCCGAGCCGTCTTCGCGGCCGGAGCGGAGACACCGGAGCGCAAAACACCGCAGGAATTATTGTCGGCGGCCTTGATGGCGACGGCGGCAGTGATCGAGCCGCGCGAGGGCGCAGCGCCGCGGGCGTTGACAACGCGGGTCAAAATCGTGCGCGGCGACGGCATTCCGCGCGAGCTGCTCGGGCGCGAACTGGAGCTGGCATGGCAGGCGCCGGACCGCCTGCGCCTGGCGGCGGAAGTCGATGGCCAGCGCTACTCGTTGGGCCGCGACGGGCAGGAATTGTGGGCACTGGCAGCGGCGAAACCGTTCGGCGTGCGCGGCGTGCCGGGCGTGCCGCGCTTTTCCACCGCACCGGAGAAACTGGATGCGACAGTACTGCCGCCGTTCAAGCTGGGAATACCGCGCGAACAACTGGCGCTGCTGCCGTTGCTCTCGAAAGTCGAGCTGCTGCCTGACGAGACGATCGGCGGCGAAGTGTGCCAGGTGCTACGCGTCACGCCGCTGCCGCCGGCGGTGCAGGCGTTCAAGCTTCCCGAAGGCACGCTGGATGTCTGGATCCGCCAACGCGATTTGTTGCCGGCGCGCCTCGGCTGGTCCGATGGCAAGGGATTGCAGGTGGTGATCGAGTTTCAGCAACTGAAACTCGGCGAACCGCTGGCGGCGGCAGCGTGGAAAATCCCGGCGACCACAGGTGGGCAGGTGGAGACGGTGGCCCTGGGTCACGTCACGCGTTTCCTCACGGTGGCGATCGCGAATCTGGGGGCGAAGATTCCGACGCTCGGTCCAGCCACGGGCGAGCGGCGCGTGGTGGCGACGGTGGGCGCGGGACGCCTGGAGATGCGCGACGGCACGCGCGTGCTGTTCCTCAAGGGCACGCCGGAAGAGATGGGCGCGCAGCACGGGCAACTGATGCGCAAGGAGGTGCGGAACCTCGTGGACCGCGTGCTGTACGGCGTGGGCGTGGGGAGTTCGTTTCCGAAGGGGCGCTGGTTTTTCGGCGAGATCGAGGCGGCCCAGCAGCGGTTGAATCCGCACATGGACGAGCGGTATCTGCGCGAGATGGACGCCCTGGCGCAGGCGGCCGGCGTAGCGCGTGAGGAGGCGCGGCTGGCGAACTTTTTCCCCGAGTTGTTCCATTGCTCCGGCTTCGCGGTGTGGGGCGAGGCGACGCGAGGCGGCCGCATTTTTCACGGCCGCGTGCTGGATTATCTGAAAGGCATCGGGCTGGAGCAAAACGCGGTGGTGATGGTCATGCAACCGGACCGCGGCCATGCGTGGGTGAACGTGGGCTACGCGGGTTTTGTCGGCACGGTCACGGCGATGAACGAGAAGCAGATCGCCATCGGCGAAATGGGCGGCCGCGGCGAGGGCCAATGGGACGGCAAGCCGATGGCGCAGTTGCTGCGCGAGGTGATGGAGAAGGCCGGGACGCTCGACGAGGCGGTGGAAATCCTGCGGCGCGGGCCGCGCACCTGCGAGTATTACTACGTGATCTCGGATGGCAAAACGCGGCGCGCGGTGGGCATCGCGGCAACGCCGGCGAAGTTCGAGGTGGTGTTGCCGAACACGAGTCATCCGCAGCTCCCGCACGCGATCAAGGACGCGGTGCTGCTCTCCGCCGGAGATCGTTACGAGGCACTGGTGGCGCGGGTGAAGGACGGCTTCGGCGGGCTCACCGAAGAGGGCGCACGCGACCTGATGAAGCGTCCGGTGTGCATGAACTCGAACATTCACTCGGTGTTGTTCGCGCCGGACACGCTGGACTTCTGGGTGGCCAACGCGGATTCGCAGAACGTCGCCAGCCACACTCGCTTCACGCGGTACAATCTCGCGGAACTGCTGGGGCGGGCGGCACCGGCCGGGACCGAGGGCGCGGGGAAGTGACAAAAAACCACTAACCAGCACTAACCGGCACTAATGGGAAGCAAGACATGCTGCAACCGGGCGAGCCGCCGCGCTCCCCGTCTTATTAGTGCCAGTTAGTGCCGGTTAGTGGTTTCAACCAGCCTGTTTTACAGCAGGTATCGGACTTAGTTCAGCCACTTCGCCCCTCACACCATCGAGTAACTCCACGGCTGGCGCATCTCGCGGGCGAGCCAGGTGTTGGCCTCCTTGTCGTCGATGAATTCCTCCGCCACCGGATTCCAGTTTAGCGGACGGCCCAACCGCACGGCGATGACTCCCAGATGACAGGCGCTCGCCGAGCGGTGGCCGATTTCCACGTCGCAGATGGGCTGCTGCCGCGAGCCGAGACTGTTGAAGAAGTTCTGCATGTGATTGTCACTCGCGTAGAGCCGGGTCGCATTGGCGGGCAGCGGTGTGGTGAGGAGGTCGGGATGACTGGCCTCGATCCGGCCGCGAGTGACAAAAACCCAACCATCGGCACCTTCGAAACGCACGCCGTGCTGCTGCAATGTCTTGTCCAGGACAGAACCTTTCCAGTCATTGCCGCGGGTGCTGCGGATAAGTTGCGTCACACCATTCGGATAGGTGTAAGTGAGTTCGTACTCGCTGGCGGCCGAGAAGCCACCGGGAATCATAGCCACCAGCGACTTCCCCTCGACGCGCACAGGTCCGCTGCGCTCGAAGCCCGCGCCCCAGAGTGCGATGTCATTATGATGCGCACCCCAGTCCGTCATCGTGCCACCCGAATATTCGTAGAAATAGCGGAAAGTCACATGAGTTTTCTCCTTCATATAGTCCGCGGCCGGTGTCTGACCCTGCCACATATCCCAGTTCAAACCGGCGGGCACGGGCATCTTATCGAACGGCCCTTCGCGACGCCCGTGCGGCAGCCAGACATTGATATGCTTTAGCTTGCCGAGCCGACCATTGCGGACCAACTCACAGGCCAGGCGGAAATTCTTGTCACTGCGCTGCTGGCTGCCGGTCTGGAGGATGCGCTTGGATTCGCGCACGGCTTTCACCAAGCGCTTGCCTTCATCAATCGTGAGCGTGAGCGGCTTCTCGCTGTATATGTCCTTGCCCGCCTTGAGCGCGGCGAGATTGACCAGTGTGTGCCAATGGTCGGGCGTGCCATTGATGATGAGATGAATGTCATCGCGCTCGAGGAGCTTGCGGAAATCGGCGTAAGGCTTGGCGTCCGGCCAAGTCTTGGTCGCCTGCGCGAGATTGGTCTCATCCACGTCACACACGGCCAGCATCTGACCCAGCGCCGCCGCCTCGCGGGCGACGCCGCGTCCGCGGCCGCCGCAGCCAATGAGCGCCACGCCGGGCCGATCATTCGGGCCGAGGGGCTTGGTCGCCGCATGGCTGGATTCGTCGAGAAACCATTGCGGCAGCGTGGTCGCGGCGGCGATGGCGGCGGAGGTTTTGAGGAAGTGACGTCGGGTGTTCAGGATTTGCATGACAGGAGCAAGTTATGGGCGCACTGGATGAGCGGTGAGCGAGAGTGGATTGCAGACGCAGTGTAGCTTGGGGAGCATGGGGTTCGCGTCAGGTTCATCGGCGGCAGAATTTCTGCCTGCGGGAGCGGGTGTCAATCGTGTTTCTCGAGGACTGGTACGGACAGGTGGGATTGAAAGCGGGTGTAGGAAGTGAGGTGGTAGGGCGCGCCTGTTCTCAGCGCGCCGCGGCATCGTTCCTACCCGCAAGCGGCGCGCTGAGGACAGACGCGCCCTACCCACCGCGGGTTTGTCACTCTACTTCGTCGCATTGGTCCCCAACTTAGTCGTCAGTTCGTAGGTGAACTTCTGGTTCTCGCGGGGGCGCAGGGGGAGGACGCACTTAACCTTGGTTGCATCTGCTTTCTCAAACTGAGTCTCGGTCTTTATCGACCAGTCGCCGCTGAAGGTGCGACGGATGTCCAGCATCACGTCGATGTCCCGGCTGTTCTGAACTTCGATCTCCCAAGTTTCTCGAATTGTCCAGCCGGTCACATTGCGGTTCGGAGCGAAGCTGAGATCAGTCTTCTCCCAATTCATCAGAGTCGGCTTCACCAATACTTCTGGATCTACTCCAAGCTCCAGTTCCACTGACTCGCCCATGGGAATGTATTTCACACTCGTGCTGCCGATGAAGGAATAGAGATTATCGTCAGTTACCGTGCGGAAGGCCTGCACGACGCCGTCGGGCAGCGGTTCCTTGCCGAGTTTGCTGGGGAGGGAATTGGTGAACTTATAGTAGCGCATCACGGAGTCGCCCCAGCGTTCACGCTCGAACTTATAGTAGCTTGTGATAGGTACGGCGGGGGCTTTGAAGGACGGCAGCCGCTTGCCCCAGCCGGTCGGAATCGTGTCGCGTCCGCCGACGGTGTAGAGGAAATATTCGCCGAGGGCTTCTTTGACCACCTCCCGTTCCAACTGGTCCACCGCCCGCGCCATATTCGACTTCGATCGGTAGGTGGCGCCCGTAGGCATCGCCCAGGTCACCGCCGGCAGCTTCGCTCCGGCTTTGAGTTCCTCGTTCTGCGCCCGGTCCTGGCGTTGCGCCAGTTCCGCGATGTTTTCGACGAGCCGGATGACACCGACTACCAGCCGCACCTGTGCGTCCTCGTAGTCTTCGCCGCTGTTATTGTTCACCCGCACCTGACCCGCCAAAGCCATCTGCTTCTCCGTCTTGTCCGCCGCGACGACATAGTCGGCGCTCCAACTTATCCCGCTGGTGAAGTAGCGAATTTCCACCTGCACCTCGCCGGCGAACTCACTCTTGATCCGCCATTCCAGCGTGTTGGTCACGCGCGGGGGAAAGCTCACATCCAGCACATCCACGGCGTCCGCATGAGTGAGCGCGCGGAACTCGACGCTGGTCGGATCAATCAGGGTGTTGGCCCAGGAAAACTCGAGCTTGTTGACGCCATTGCGGAACGTCAGCACGCGCGTCTCCTTCACCATCGTCAGCTCGGCGGAGTTATAGATGGTCAACTGCACCGAATCGCGTCCGGGCAGCGTGACCACGTTCACGCGGGCGGCGAGCGGTGGCGGCGCGCACACGCATAGCAAGGCCGCGCAGAATAAGGCGAGCGTCAGGAAATGGCGGGGGCGTTGCGGTTGCATGGTGGGATTAGACGCGGGGCGGCCTACGATGCTCCCACCGTGAAGTCTCGGGGCGGCGACGGCAACGATGGTTTCGGGGTTGAGCGAGGGGCTGTGGTTGAGCGCCGAAATTATCAGGGATTCCCGCAGATTCAGGGCGACCGCAGATAAGAATTTCAGGGGTGGGAGGGATGGATTCGGTGGGAAATCCGGAGCGGCGCAGGGCCGTGAGTCGGCGGTGCGGGACGCAGTCGCTCAGGAGTTTGGCAGGGGAATCGGGGGCAAGGTAATGGGAGGACAGAGCAGCGGGCCGGGTTGGATGTTCGTGCCAAGATGGAATCGTCGCGTCGCGCGGTGGCGATGGAATTGTCCGGGAACTCCATCGCGTTTTACCGGGCGCGCGCCGACGGCATCGGCGCGGCTCAGATGCGCACTTTGAATTGTTCGCCGGATTTGAGGGAGAGGGCGAAGGCTTCCATAAGCACCGGGATTTTTTGGAGGTCTTTAAGACTCACGAGTTCGACCGGTGAGTGCATGTAGCGGTTGGGCAGGCTGATCAGGCCGCTGGGAATGCCGCCGCGCGTCCAGAAGATCGCGTCGGTGTCAGTGCCGCTGGTGGCGGACATGGCTTCGTGTTGCAGGTCGATTTTACGGGCCTTCGCCACTTGTTCGATGCGCGCCATGATTTCGGGATGATTGCAGCCGCCGTGGGTGATCGCCGGGCCTTCGCCAATTTTAATGTCGCCGTGCTGCTGCTGGTTGACGGTCGGATAATCGGTCGCGTGCGTGACATCCACGACGAGGCAGGCGTCGGGCTTGAGCGAGTAGGCGATCTGGCGCGCGCCGAAGAGGCCGACTTCCTCCATGATGTTGGAGACGGCGCAGACCTCGGCTTTCAGTTTGCCCTTTTGCGAGTGCAAGAGACGCAGGGCCTCAGCGACGGACCAGGTGCCGATACGGTTGTCGAAGGCGCGCGCGACGGCGAGGTCGCCGCGGAGAATTTCAAATTCATCGACCAGCGTGATCGGGTCGCCGATCTGCACGAGCTTGCGCGTTTCCTTTTTGCTGGCGGTGCCGATGTCGATGAACAACTCGTGGATTTCAGGAACTTTCTTTTCCTTGTCTCCCTTCATCAGGTGCGGGGCGACGTTGCCGACGACGCCGCGGACGGGGCCGTGCTTGGCGTGAATGGTCACGCGCTGGGCCTTGGTGATGGCGGGGTCCACGCCGCCGAGTTTGCGCACGTAGATGAAGCCGTCGCGGTCGATGAAGTTGACGGCCATGCCGATTTCGTCGGCGTGCCCGGCGAGCATGAGGCGCGGGGAACCGCCCTTGTTCAGCACGGCCACGCAGTTGCCGTAGGCGTCGCTGAAGGTTTCGTCGGCAAACTCGGCGACGTAGTCGAGCCAGACGCGCTGGCCGCGGGCTTCGTGGCCGACCGGGCTGGGGGTGTTGACCAACCGTTGGAGGAAATCGAGGGATTCTTTGCGCATGGCGCAGCGTAGGCAGAGGCGATGGGGGAAATCAAACTCTTGGCGACGGGACGGGAGGAACGCGGGCGGGGCTGGTGCAGCGCGTGGGCCAGCCAGCGGGGGGGGGGAATTCCGCACGCCGCGCGGCCGCGCCGCAGGTGCGCGGCGTTCCGGCACTTCACCGTCCGGGAGTCCCGCGCTGAAGCGCCATGAATGCCACGCTCCGGCGCGACGCGCGGCGGCGCGCGGCTGATTTCGCCGCCTTTTTTTTCGTTACAGACAAACGGCTCCGGAGTTTCTACTCTTGGAAAAAGTCGGTGCGGCCCGGTGCGGGTGCGTGCCAGCAGCCTATTCGTTCGTTACTTATGAAGAGCAAACCAGGACAGAACCGCAGCGGCCTGTTGGCCGGCGGGAACTGGATCATTGACCAGGTCAAGATCATCGATGTTTTCCCGAAGCGCGAGTCGCTGGCCAACATCCTCAGCCAGTCTCCGGGCACGGGTGGCGCGCCTTACAATGTCCTCATCAACCTGGCCAAGCTCGGCGCGCCCTTCCCGCTGGCGGGCGCAGGACTGGTCGGCAAGGACGCGCTCGGCACCGCGATCCTCGAGGATTGTCAGCGGCACAAGGTGGACACGAAATATCTCAAGGCCACGCCTGCCGCGCCCACCAGCTACACGGACGTGATGACCGAGAAGGCGGACGGCAAGCGGACCTTCTTCCACAACCGCGGCGCCAATGCGCTGTGGAAAGGGGACGATCTGGATTTCACCAAGACCAAGGCGAAGATTTTCCACCTCGGCTATCTGCTGCTGCTGGACGCGCTCGATGCGCCGGACAAGAAGTGGGTGACGCGCGGCGCAGGCCTGCTCGCGGCGGCGCAGGCGGCCGGCCTGAAGACCTGCGTGGACGTGGTCAGCGAGGACAGCAACCGGTTTGCGCAGATTGTCACGCCGGCGTTGAAGTACACGGACTACTGCATTCTCAACGAACTCGAGGCCGGGAGCACCACCGGGTTCAAGATTCGCAAGGACGGCAAGCTCGACACCGTGGCCCTGCGCCACGCCGCCGGCGCGATGCTTCAGCTCGGCGTGAAGGAAATCGTGGTGATTCATTTCCCGGAAGGCGGCTTCGCCCGCACGCGCGACGGCAAGGATTTCTGGCAGTCCTCGTTGAACATCCCGGCCAAAGCCATCGCGGGCACGGCGGGCGCGGGTGACGCGTTTTGCTCGGGTGTCCTGTACGGCCTGCACGAAGGCTGGGATTTGCAGCGCTGCCTGCTCACCGGAGTCTGCGTCGCCGCCGCCTCGCTCTCCGACCCGACCTGCACGGCGGGTGTGAAGAAACTGGAGGAATGCCTGGCGCTCGTGAAGAAGTTCAAGGTCCGCCCGCCGCTGGAACCGAACGACTGACGCCCCGAAGCGCGGGCGGCGCGCCCGCGAGTGCTCCGGTCTACGAGCGCCGGTTTGGAAACCCCGGCTTGGAGTTCCGCGTTTACGCGGTCCGCTTGGTCGCACACCGCCGGAACCGCGTAAACGCGGAACTCCAGACCCGGTCCCTCGCGACGCAAGGGACTTTTGAAACAGGCTCTGAGACCGGCGCTCCCGGCGGTCGGATCGGAAAACGAAAAAGCCCGCAGAAACGCGGGCTTTTTGCTGCCTAAGTGTCAGTGTTTTTTTGACTCATTGAGCCGGCTGGAAGCCGGCGTTCCGACCGATTGGTGCCCCTCTCAGGCCCGCTCCATATACTTCCCGGTGCGCGTGTCGATCTTCAGCTTTTCGCCGGTTTTGATGAACAGCGGGGCCTGGACTGTGATGCCGGTCTCGAGCGTGACAGTCTTCTGCACGTTGTTGGCCGAGTCGCCGCGAATGCCCTCGGGCGCATCCGTCACTTCGAGCACCACGCTGGAGGGCAGCTCGACCTGCACCGGTTTGTCATCCACCAGGGTGACGGTGACGGGGGCGTTCTCGACCAGGTAGTTGACCGCGTCGCCGACGATCTCAGGGGTGATGGTGATCGTCTCGTAGGTCTCCGGATTGGAGAAAACGAAATCCGCGCCGTCCTTGTAGCTGAACTCCATCTTGGTGGTCTGCATCGGGATCACCTCCAGCTTCTCCGTCGAACTGAAGCGCACGTCGGAGGATTTGCCGGTCTTGATGCTCCGGATCGACGCCTGGACGAACGCGCGCAGGTTGCCGGGGGTGCGGTGCTGGGTGTCGAGGACCACGGCGATGTCGCCGTTGTAATTGATCGCCATACCCTTCCGCAGATCGTTTGCTGTAGCCATAAGACAGTAGTCGAATAAAAATTTTCACCCGCGTTCGGTGCGGGACGGAGCGCGGACGCTAGCCATGCGCGGTTTGAATGCAAGCGTTCAGTTTTTCAGCGCAGCCATCGCACCGCGAAACCAAGGTTCCTTCGCCCTCGCCCCGAAATCGCTCACTCTCGGTTGGCATGGTCGCTTCGCCCCATGCCGGCCGTTGTTGGGTGATCCAGCGACCCAAGTGGACTGCCGGGTCGTCGCCCGAGCGCGCCGGGTTCAAGGCGTCGGCACTTCGAAGCCGAAGATTCGGAAATCATCGGGGTTGGAACTGACGAGTCGCCGGACACCCGCGTGCCACAGGCTCGCCGCGAGTTGGGTGTCGAGGATGCGTTTGCGCCCGAGTTGGAACTGCTGCAGCCAGTCCAAGGTCCGCAGCGTTGAGTTGGCGGCGGGAAAGACCTGATGAACCTCGGCGGCGGTCCACCAGAAGCGGGCTTTGGCAATGGCTTCCGCCATGGTCAGCGGCCTTTGGAATCGGCGCGGGTCCGTGGCGACGTGGATAAACTCGGCCAAAACCTGCGGTGCCAAGGCCATCGGCACCCGGGCCGCCAGCACTTCGCGTTGCAGTAGTGCGCGGGCGGAAGTGTGAGCGGGATGCTCCTGAATCTCCAGTTCGACAAGGAAGGTTGTGTCCGCGCCGATCATCGGAAGGCAGGCTGCATCTCCGCCAGCAAGTCTTCATCCAGCGCGGGGTAAGGCTGGAGCAACGCGCCAACTGAACTGGGCTGGTGGTCGCGTAAGGAATGGGGCGGAGCGACTGTGTTTAAGGCGGAGAGTTTCGCCACGGGAACATTCTGGTCGAGAATGAGAATCTCTCCCTCGGTGAGGAGGCCGCGGATCAACTCGGGCAGTTGCCGCTGGGCTTGGTCGAGTGCGATAGTGCTCATTTGCTACAGTTTATATCCCTCGCTCTCGACCTTGCCAACCAATTTGCCGGATGATTCGGGTTCGCGCAGTTCTAACTAAGCGCGACGTTCGTAACGAAGAAGTAGTCCAGACTAATTTCATCGGCAGCCCCAAGTCTCTCGACGTGGCGGCGAAAATAATCCGCATGGAGTAGTCATCGGCGGCGGAGAATCTGGTCATACTCCGCGTGCGTCCCGATCCAAACCCAGTGGTACTTGGCTCCTTCCGCCAGCGCCAAGGCGCGGCACTCTTGCGTCACCCGTGCGGACCAAAGTTCACCGATGGGTTTGAATTGCACGGAAGAATGGCGGGGGTTCTGCAACCACGGCCGATACTGCTTGTGTGCGGCCCGCTGAACCTCGGCCGGAGCAATGCGTAGGTTTTCCAAAACTTAGGGATGGTCGAAGACTTCATCGAGGGGACGGGTTCGGCCCGCGGCGATGTCGGCGCGTGCCTCGACCAGCAGTCCATCTAGCCGGCCGGCTTCTAAGTCCGACTCGATCTGCCGGTCCCAGTCCTCCCAAAACTCTTCAGAAAACGATGCAGCAAGTCCCACCGTTCCTGCGTGGGAAGACGGCTCAGAGCATCGGCAATCTCTCGCTGCGTTGTCATGCGGAAACCCGATAGCCTTCAATGGGTGTCAGTGCAAGCCCTCGATTTGTACCATTCTCCACCGCCAACATGGCATCGCGGAACCAGCGGCTCTAGCCGCCTTTGTTGTTCACGGCAACTTGTCCAAAAATCGGTAACGGGTGAATCGCGGATGTGCGAGAGGGCCTCCAGGAAGGCGGCGTCATTGGCGCGGAAGGCACGCGAGACGAGGTAGTCGAAGGCTTCGATCACTGACAGTTTCTCGGCGGCGGCGGTGGCGAAGAATTGGTCCACACTCATTCCATCCTCGGCCACGAGTCTCCCGACATGGCGGAGAAGATAGTCGGGTATCTGAATGGTGATGGTGCCCAAAGCGAGCGAAGAATCCTGACGGTGGCGCGTCGCCAGTGGGATCGGTTGTCAGATCATCGGTTCAGGGCATCCGACTCTTGAAGTAATCGGGATGGCGGCTGGAATGAGCGACTGCGATGACGAGCGCCTGCTGTTCGTCGCTGATGAAGGCGATATAGTAGGGAAATCCGGGTAAGTTGACACGCCGATAGCCGGCCGGACGTAGTCGCCACAGCAACGGGTGTTGGACAATCGCGGAACAGGCACTCTCAACCTCGGAGCGAAACCGGGCACCAAGGCCAATCAAGCGGGCCTCGTAATCCCCCGTGACACACTCAACTTCCGCGGCTGCCTCCGGGTGAAACCCCAACACAAAGCTCATCGGTCGGGAGCTATCTGCCGCAGCCGGGCAAAGACCTCTCCCGCGGGAATGGGTTTGGATCCTCCGGCCTTGAAGCTTGCGATACGTCGAACTATCTCCGCCTCCCACGCCGCTTCGGCCCCTGGCTCGGGTTCTAGCTCCACGCTGTCCAGAAGCTGACGGGCCAGCGCCAGACGCTGATCGGGCGGTAGAATCAGTGCGTCGTGAGCAAGGGCATCAAGTGTAGCAGGCATGACGGGACGCTAGAGCGGCGGCTCGGACCTGTCGAGTCGGGAAAAGTGTCGCGAAATGGCCTGACGCCCCAAGGTCAGTGACCCGGCCCGCGCGGGGATCGTGCTCTCAACCAGCGCGCGAGGGCTGGGCTGTGCGGTAAGGCAAGATTGGCCGTTCAATGGTGAGCGTCCCCGGCTCCTCGCCGCGAATCGTTCAACCATGGTTAGCATCGGCGCTGCGCACGATGCTAACCGTGGTGGTTTAGGCCTATGGGATTGACACATAGAAGTGATGCGCAAGTAGAATCAGAAAGTAGATCGTAGTGATGACACCTACCATGACGAATGCCCAAGTGCCGATCTGCATCGATCTCGAAGGTTGGGGTGTGGGGATGACGCGAAGAACCTTCGCGAATCCATCACTCTTCACATATGTGTTGATGTGGTCGTAAGTAAGCGGTGGCCAGTAAAGGTAAGAAATCGTGATCTGCTCTCCAGGCACGAGACTAGGAATGAAAATCTCGTCACCGGTGTCTGGAACCTTGCGAATCTCATGCGTAATCGCAGGGAAAATCTGATAATCGCGTGGAAAAACATTGTGCCCCACGGCTACATTGTTTGCGGACTTACGGCCGGTATTGCGAATGACTATGCTATGGGTGTAAACCTCTGGCTGTTCGAGAGTGCGCAGACGAAACGCCGAGGTGTGACCATAGTATGTGATGAGCCGGGGTTGTCTCTCAAAATAACGGTTTATGAGCGCGCCGAGGACAAGAGTTGCAACTGGTCCTGCAATCTTGACAACAAGTGTCCAATCAATGTTCATTCAGAGTTTGGGTAATAGGCCTAACAACCCAAGATCAGCGACCCGGCCCACGAGGGCGTGCGATTGCAACCTGGACGCGATGGCCGGGTTCGCGGTTAGGCGTCGCAGTCGAATTCATAATAGCAACTACCAAAAGCGCCACCATGCCTTCTTGTCGGCCCCTTCGACTTGCGAAGGTCGTGGTTCGACAGGATACGCTAAACCAATACGCTGGTAAACCTGAGGCCAGTAGTCTGCGCTCGCGGGCTGAAGCGTGCCGAGAAAAGACACGAAAGATTCAACGGTCTCGAAAGCCAGCAAACTAGCAATCATGTCTGGACTCAAACGCTCCGCGATGGAATGAATCTTGGTGGACTCAATCGCCAACCTCATGGCAATGGAGCGCGAGGATGCCACGTAGTCGTCGAACCCTTTCATGGCAGCCGATGAGCCTGACTGACGAGTGCGCGAAAACTGAAAGAACTCGGCAATAACAATGTAGAAGGCTTGGAGTGCTTCCAACGGAGACGACGCTCCACCTGCCTCGAACGGCGTGAAGGAATAATCAAATCCCTTGTCGGCAGCATACTCGTACTCAACGTGTTCAACAATCGAACGCGCACGCGCGATAGTCAGCGTAGTTGTTTCTGGTTTCATTGATGTGCGCGAGCGACGCCTAACTGCCAATATACGAACGGCTGTTCGTATATTTCCGATATACGAACCGATGCGCAAGTCTTCGCAACTTACAAAAGACATCCCAAGGATTGGTTTTGGGGCTGCTCGTTGACACGGCGGGGTGTCGGATGGTCAGTATGGAGACGCTGCCGTTGGGGATGCCGGTTGAGTTAGGCATGTGAGTGCGGATTGCCGACTGCGAGTAACCGGTTCCACTATTGCTTCCGCAACCGGAAGAACTGTAGCTGCCCGGTGGCTGGAACCACGAAGGGGGGTTGGGTGGTCGCGGGCTGCCAGGCGGGGGCGACGAGGTTGGTGGTGGATTCGAGGCTGAGGCCGGGGGAGGAGGGCCAGAGGAAAATGAGGTTGCCGCCGGAGTGGCCGGTGGTGAGGCGCGCCGGGGCCAGGAGGTTGCGGCCGACGGCGAGGCTGTGGGCGCCGCCGGCGGCGATGGAGATGGAACCGCTGAGGGCGGGCGCGGTGGCCTGGCCGTCGGCGTTGGCGCCCCAGCCGATGACGCTGCCGTCGCTGCGCAGGGCGAGGCTGTGTTCGTAGCCGGCGGCGATGGCGATGACGTTGCTGAGGCCGGGCGGGACGTTGGTTTCTCCAGCGAAATTCCGGCCCCAAGCGGCGACGGTGCCGTCGGCGCGCAAGGCGAGGTTATGGAACGGTCCGGCGCTGACGGCGACGACGTTCGAGAGCGCGGCGGGAATGGCGGACTGGCCGTAGTTGTTCAAGCCCCAGCCGGCGAGCGTGCCGTTGTCGCGCAAGGCGAGGCCGTGGAATTGTCCGGCGGCAATCGCGGTGACGTTGGTGAGGCCGGCAGGGAAGGTGCGCTGGCCAAAGATGTTGTCGCCCCAGCCGACGAGGGTGCCGTTGTTCCGCAGCGCCTGCGAATGACGATGGCCGGCGGCCACGGCGCGGATGCCGGTGAGGCCGGCGGGCACGTTGGTCTGGCCCTCGACATTGCGGCCCCAGGCGATAACCGAGCCGTCCGCGAGCAGGGCGAGGCTGTGGTCGCCGTTGGCGGAGAGGGCGGTGACGTTGGCCAGGCCGGGGGGCACTTCGGTTTGTTGAAATTCATCATCGCCCCACGCCACGACGGTGCCGTCGGCACGGAGGGCGAGGCTGTGGTATTCGCCGGCAGCGACGGCGATGGCGGTGGTGAGGCCGGGGGGCACGTCGGTTTGTCCGAGGCTGTTGCGGCCCCACGCCTGCACGGGGCCGATGGCGATAATCTTCAACAGGGCCGGGCCGGAGAGGGTGCTGCCGACCTGGTTGCTGACGATGACGCTGTAGATGCCGGCGTTGATTTCCTGCACGGAATTAAGGGTGAACGTGTCGCCGCGCGCGCCGGGGATGGGAGTGCCGTTCAAGCGCCAGTAGTAGCTCAACGGGGCGGTGCCGGTCGCGGTGACGCGGAAAGTGACGGCGTCGCCGACGAGGGCGGTGACGTTGGTGGGCGAGGCGGTGATGGTGGGGCGGACGTTGATGGTGAGGGTCGCGACGCGGCTGGTGATGGTGTTGGCGGCGTTGCCGACGATGACGCTGTAGTCGCCGGCATTGGTGGGCTGCACGTTGAGCAGGGTGAGGGTGGGATTGACGGAACCGCCGAGATTCAGGCCGTTGTATTGCCATTGATAAAGCAGCGGCGCAGTGCCGGTCGCGGTGACGCCGAAGATGACGGTGCTGCCGGCGTTGACGGTTTGGCTGGCGGGGTCGGAGGTGATGTTCGGCGGGACGTTGACGGTGAGAGTTGCGGCGGAACTGCGGTTGGTGCCGGCGGGGTTGCTCACGAGGGCGTCGTAGGTGCCGGCGTTGGTGGATTGCACGCTGGTGAGGAGGAGCGTGGCGTTGGTGGCGTCGGGGATGGGCGTGTTGTTGAAGCGCCACTGGATCGCGGGCGTGGGCGTGCCGAAGACACCGAGGCCGAAGGTGACATCGGTGCCCGCCACGACGGTGCGGCTGGCGGGCTGGCTGGTGAAGGTCGGCGGAACGATCACGGTGAGCGCGGCGTCGGCGCTGTTGGTGTTGCCGGCGACGTTGCTGATGAGGACCGAGTAAACACCCTCGCGCGCGGGCTGGGCGTTCGTGACGGTGAAGCTGGCGGCGGTCGCGCCGGGGATGTTCGCGTGGTTGAACTGCCATTGGTAATTCACCGGCGCGGTGCCGACGGCGGTGACGGTGAAAGTGGCGTTGCTGCCAGCGATCACGGTGCGGTCGGCGGGCTGAATGGCGATGAGGGGCGGAATGTTCAATGACAGCACGGCGATCGAGCTGGTGACCACACCGGCGGCGTTGGTGATGACGACGCGGTAATTGCCGATGTCGGCGACGGAGAAGGGAGCAATGGTGAGGCTCGCGTTGGTCTGGTCGGTCAACGGGCCGAAGTGCCGCCATTGGTAGGCCAGCGGCGCGGTGCCGGTGGCGGTGACGGTGAGGGTCACGGACGCGCCCGCATTCGCGGACTGGTTGGTGGGTTGAATGGTGATGCGCGGCGGCACGAGCACGGTGACCTGCGCGACGAGGCTGGTGGTGGTGCCGACGAAGTTGCTCGCGATGAGCGTGTAGTCGCCGGCCTGCGCGGGCTGGGCGTTGTTGAGAACCAGGTTGGTTGCCGTCGCGCCCGGCAGGTTGGTGCCGAAGCGTTGCCATTGGTAGCGCACCACCGGCGTGCCGTCGGCGAGGCCGCTCAACGTGAGAGCGGAACCGGCGATCACGGTCTGCGACTGCGGGTCGGCGAGGAAGGCGGGCTTGACCGCGACGAGCGCGAGGCTGTGCGCGGTTCCGGCGGCGAGCGCGGCGGCGGGCAGCGCGGTGGGTGGCACGTCGTTCTGGCCTTCACCATTTCGGCCCCACGCGATGGTGGTGCCGTCGGTTTTCAACGCGAGGCTGTGCGCGTGTCCGGCAGCGACGGCGAGGACGCTGGTAAGGCCCGGCGGCACGGTGGTCTGGCCCTCAGTGTTCAAGCCCCAGCTCACGACGGTGCCGTCACCGCGCACGGCAAGGTTGTGATAATCCCCGGCGGCGATGGCGATGACGTTCGAGAGGCCGGCGGGCACGCGGGTTTGATTGAAACGATTGTCGCCCCACGCCGTGACGGTGCCGTCGGCGCGGAGCGCGAGGCTGTGATAATAGCCGCCCGCGATGGCGACGGCATTGGTCAGCGTGGCCGGCACGGAGGTCTGGCCGAAGCCGTTGTAACCCCAGCCGGTGATGCGTCCATCGGCGCGCAGCGCGAGGCTGTGACCGAAGCCGGCGGCGACGGCGACGACGTTGCTCAGGCCCGCGGGCACGGTGCTCTCGCGCTCGAAGTCGCGGCCCCACGCGACGACGGTGCCGTTCGACAGCGCGGCGAGGCTGTGATTGCCACCGGCGGCGAGATCGACGGCGTTGGTCACGCGGGCGGGGACGGTGGTCTGGCCGTAGCCGTTGAAGCCCCACGCCAGCACGGTGCCGTCCCGGCGCAGTGCGAGCGAGTGCTCGCCGCCGCCGCTGACGTGGATGACATCGCGCGCCGCGGCGACCGCGGGCGGCTGGGTGACCTGGCCGTCGCGATCATCGCCCCAGCTCGCGATGCGTCCGAGCGTGCGCACTTTCAACCACGCCGGCGCGCTGACGACGCCACCGGCGGCGTTGGTGATGGTGACGGCGTAACGCCCGGCGGCGCGGGCCTGGACTTCGTTCAAATCGAGGAAGGGGTTGGTTTCGCCCGGCAGCGCGACACCGTTGAAACTCCATTGGTAAACGATCGGCGGCGTGCCCGTGGCATCGACGAACAGCGTCACCGAGCTGCCGCCAAGCACGGTCTGGCTCGTGGGCTGGCCGGTGATGACGGGCGGACTGAGGACGGTGAGCGTCGCGGGCGAACTGGTGTTGGTGCCGGCGACATTGGCGATGGTGACGGTGTAGGTGCCGGCGTTGGTGGTCTGGACGTTGGGCAGATCGAGCGTCGCGTTGGTTTTGCCGGGCAGCGCGACGTTGTTCCGATTCCACTGAAACGCCAGCGGCGCGGTGCCGGTGGCATCGACCGTGAACGAGGTGCTGGCACCGAGGATCGCGCTCTGGCTGAGAGGATTGGCGCGGATGGCGGGCGGTATGTTTACCGTCAGCACGGCGGCGGTGCTGAAGTTGGTGCCGGCGGCGTTGCTCACGCGGACGCGGTAGCGGCCGGCGTCAGCGGGCTGGGCGTTGGTGCGGATGTAGGTGGCGCCCGTCGCGCCGGGGAGGTCGGTGTTTTCAAACTGCCATTGAATCGCCACCGGGTCCGTGCCGGAGACGCGGACGAAAAATTCGGCGTCGCGGTTGACCACGACCGCGCGGCTGGTGGGCGCGAGGAGAATGGCAGGCGGCACGAGAACGGTGAGCGTCGCGGCGGCGCTGTTCGTGGTGCCCGCGGCGTTGCTGATGACAACGCGATAATCGCCGGCGTTGCCGGGCTGGCAGTTGGCGACGGTGAGGGTTGCGTTGGATTCGCCGGGGAGAGCGGTGGTGCCGAATTGCCACTGAAACGCCGGTGCCGGAATCGCGGTGGCGGCCACGGTGAACGTGGCGGGGTTGCCGGCGATCACGCTCACCCCCGCGGGCTGGCTCGTGATGGCGGGCAGCGTGTGGACGGTGAGCGTGGCGGCGGCGCTGGTCGCGGTGCCGACGAGATTGCTGACAACCACACGATACGAGCCGGCGTCGCTCAATTGCACGGCGGGGATGCCAAGCACCGGGGTCGTGGCTCCGGGAAGATTGGTGCCGTTGAACTGCCACTGATACGCCAGTGGCGGAGTGCCGTCGGCGACGACGACGAACGTGGCCGCGTTGCCCGCAGTGACGGTCTGATCAGCTGGCGACGTGATGAACAGCGGGGCGCTGCCGAGGAGGGCAACGCTGTGATCAAGGCCGGCGGCGAGGGCGATGACGTTGCTGGCGGCGGGCGGCACGCCGAGCTGGCCGGTGCCGTTGAAGCCCCACGCGGCGACGGTGGCGTCGGCGCGGAGGGCGAGATTGTGGAAATAGCCGGCGCTGATTTGCGTGGCGTTGGTGAGGCCGGCTGCGGGCGGGGCGGCCTGGCCGTCGGCATTCAGCCCCCAGCCGATGACACTGCCGTCCGCCCGCAGCGCGAGGCTGTGAAAGGCGCCGGCGGCGATGGCGACGACATTGCCGAGGCCGGGCGGCACGTTGGTTTGCCCGTAATTATTGCGTCCCCACGCGATCACCGAGCCGTCGGCGCGCAACGCCAGCAGATGCGAGCCACCTGCGGCGAGGGCGACGACGTTGGTGGCGTCCGCGGGCACCGTGCCGAGGCCGAAACTCGAGTTGCCCCAGACGACGACCGAGCCGCTGTAGAAAAGCAGGGCGCTGTATTCAATCCCGGCCGCCACGGCGCGCACGCCGTTGGCCGCGGGCGGGATGTTGGTCTGGCCGAAGTTGCTGTTGCCCCAGCCGATCACGGTGCCGTCGGCGCGCAACGCGAGGTTGTGATCGTAGCCGGCGGCAATGGCGACGGCGTTGGCGAGGCCCGGCGGGACGCTGGTCTGGCCGACGCGGTTGTCGCCCCACGCGGCGACCGTGCCGTCGGCCCGCAGCGCGATGGTGTGATGATGGCCGGCCTGAATGGCGACGACGTTGGTGAGGCCGGGCGGGATGTTCAGTTCGCCGAGATCGTTGCCGCCCCAGGCGACGACCGGGCCGCCTGCGGCGTGGGCAGCGGGCGGGAGGGCGAGACTGGCGAGGGCGGCGAGGGCGGCGGCGAGGCTGAAAAGGCGGAAGGAAACGGGGGTTTTCATAAGGCGACGGACTGGAGTTGTGAAATGGCGGCGGCGATAAATTTTGGAAGGGTGAAAATGTTTCGAACTCAGCGAACCCGGGGAACCGCCGGGTGACATCCCAAAACGGAGCGAGCTGGCACACGACGGTCCGCCCACAGTGGAGATGATTTCATGCAGTTCGGCGGTGTTTCTAGCCGCCGCGGTCCTACGGCGCACGCTCAAAATGGTGCGGTGCAGCGCCGCGGGTGTGTGACGAATAAGTAACCCAAAAGCGGCGCGCCTTGTCGGGCGTGCTTTTTTCGGGTTGCTATATTGTATTTGTATAGATACAAACACCCATGCCTACTTCCCAGCAAGCTCTCCGTTCCCAACGCGACGCCGTGCTCGCGCAGATTCAACAGATCGACCACCTGCGCCGCGGTTCCTTGAGCCGCCAGTTCTTTCAAACCCG
>BJHT01000096.1 GCA_014193395.1 Verrucomicrobiota bacterium | reverse complement strand
AGCACAGGTCCGACGGCAGCGTTTTCATGCGCTTCCACTTGGCCGCCACCAACTCGTCGATCTTGTTGTTGGCCGGCTGGTCTTTCCAAACGAAGCCCGCGCGGTCGCCCATTACCGTGATCGTGGTCGCGGCGTAGGCGCCTTCGTAGCGCACCAGCACGGGAGCCTCGCCGCGGCGGAGCACTTTCAGCAGGCCACCGCCCTCGTCGATGGCGACATCAGTATTGCCGCTCTCCGTGAAGGACTCAGCAGTGACATCGCGAGAATCGCCGTTGAAAAAAAAGGCGACGACCCGGGTCTGCTGACGCGCGCCGATGGTCTGGACGACGGGGTTGTGCGGGAGGATTTCGATGCGAGTGACGCGCGGGGCTTCGAGGTTCAGCTTCGCGCCGTCGGCGATCCAGGCACGGAGGATTTGATAATACTTCTCGTCGGTGCGCGTGCGCTGGCCGCCTTCGTGCGGCACCGCGCCGGTGGCTTTGAGCAGCATCAGGCTGTCGTCCGGCGAGGCGAAATTCACGCGGCGACAGGCGAGGTCATCAATAAACGCGCGCACGTCGTAGATGGGATCGTAGCCGCGCAGCGAGAGCTTGAAGCCGTTCTTGCCGTCCTTCGCGCCGTGGCAGGTGCCGGCGTTGCAGCCGAGTTTCGAGAGGACGGGATTCACGTCGCGGATGAAGTCCACTTTGATCTCGGCGGCGATGCCGGAAACCTCGACGGGCACCGTGACGCTCTTGTCGCCGAGGCTCACCTTGAGCTGCGTGGTGCCGTTGGCGATCGGGTGCAAATGCCCGCGCGGAGTGATGTCCGCGACCTTGGCGTCCACGCTGAAATTGACGATGCGCGTCACGTCGGCCGTGTCGCCCGAGGCGAGCTTGGCGCTCACGACGACCTGATTGTACTCGGTGCTCTTGCCGAGCTTGATGGTCTTCGGTTGCACGTCGAGCGACACGACCTGCGCGCCTTTCGGCAGCGTTTCCTGATCGGCGGGATTGAGCGTGTAGAGATTGGCGGCAGGCCGCAGCGCAGCGGCGGTGGCGGGTCCGGTCGGCGCGGTCTTGGCGGCGACCACCGGCGCGGACGGAACGGACTTGGAAACCTTGCCCGTAGCCGCGTCGATGAACCGCAGCAATCCATCCTGCCCCGAAGCCGCGACCGTCTTGCCATCCGGGCTGAACGCCACCGCATAAACGCCGGCCGTCGGGAGGTCCCACTGCGCGACGAGCTTGGTGCCGGTGGTCTGAAATTTCTCCAGTTCCATGCGTTCCGCCGGGGTCTGCGCAGCGAACCGCTTCTCCATGATCTTCTTGATGTTGTCGGGAATCTTCACATCGAGGTCGGCTGCGTAGATGACCACCTGCCCGCTGTTGTCGAGCGAGCTGGCCGCGGCGAATTTTTTCCCGTCACGGCTGTAGCGCGCGCTGAAGATGCGGCCCGGCATGTCAGGGAATTTGCGGATCAAATTCGCGTTGTCGCCAATCTGCCGCGCGGTCTGGCGGAAGATGCGGAACACCTGCGGCGCACCGTCCGAGCCGCCGACCAGGATGTTGTCCTGCTCGGGATGACGCTCGATGGAGTGAATGCCGCCGCGCAGCGCGCCCGGCGTGATCGAAGTGACATTGTCCACGAACCGCTGCGTGGCGACCTCGGTGAGCTTGGTCGTCATGTCGCGGCCGACGGACACGAGGTGCTCGCCCGTCACGGAGAAGGCCGTGTCGAGCACCCAGTCGCTGTGCGAGTTTTGTTGGAGAAATTGTTTGCCGGTCTGCGCGTTGATCGCGCGGACCGTGTTGTCGGAGCAGCCAAACGCGACGGACGCGCCATCCGGCGACCAGCTCACACCGTACACCGTGTCGTAAGTCACCGGCAGCGACAGCTTCAGCTTGCGCTTTTCGACGTCCCAAATTTGGACCTCACCCATGCGCCCCGGCTGTCCGCCCGCAACCGCCAGCGACTTGCCATCCGGCGAAAACCGCACCGCCTCGATGCGTTCGGAAAGCCCGACCAACCGCGCGACGACGCCCGAGCCGTCCGCCTTGTGCAGCAACACCTCGTGAAATCCGGCGACCGCGATGAGTTTCCCATCCGGCGAATAATCCAGCGACGTGACCACCGGCGGCAACGTGTACACCGGCAGATGATCTTGGTCGTAACGCTGACGGGCATTGGCCGGCGTGTCGTCGTTCGCGCCTTCGGCCACCCATTTCTTGATGAGCGCGACTTCGTGCTCGGGCAGCGGCGGCTTGCCCTTGGGCATCTCCACTTCGCCCGCTTTGTTGGGAATCAACTGCTGAACCAAGAGGCTTTCCCCCGGCTTGCCGACACGCACGGCCGGGTTCTTGTCCTTGCTGTCACCACCCGCCAGCAGCTTGGCGAAATCGGTCATCACGTAACCGCCCTGCGCCTTGGCGGGTTGATGGCAGCCCTGACATTGGGCCTGAAAAATGGGGCGGATCTGCTTGTAGTAACTGACGGGGCCTTTGTTCTCCTCCGTCTTGGCGGCGGGCGCGGCGGCACGGACCACCGACGGGACGGCCACACCGAGGGCCAAAGCAACAACGAACGAAATACGATTCATAAATGTTTTCTCTCCCCGACGCCGTTTCACAGACCGGCCAACCAAGCGCAATCTCATGCCTTCCGGAGCCACTGCGCATGACGCTCACCGCCAACTTGGGAGGCGACGCCCGACGCGGTGCGCCCGGCGATTCTGGGAGCGCGTTCAAAGACTCCCACTGACAAACTGGTATTCGCGCCTGCTTTGGTTTCAAAAACCGTTCCCCGCCGTGGTCTTGCGCACGTACAACACCGGCTTGCCCGCCGGGGTCCACATGGGCACGCCCGTCGGGCAGTCCCCGATCTCTCCCAAGTCGGGCACATCGGGGGTGGCGGCGCCGGGATCGCGGGTCGGAACCTTCACGATCACGGCGTGCCCGTCCGCGGCGCTGGCCACCGCCGTGCGCCCATGCCGGGTCAATCCCTCGCCATAGGTGCTGCCGAAATTCCAGTTGGTGCGGGTCCAGTTAAAGTCGCTGGCGGTCCAGTTGAAGTTGTTCATTTTCCGCGAATCCTCGGTCGTGAGCAGGAACTCCGACGCCGGCTCGACCACCGACACCCGGACCGGAGGGCCAAATTGATTCGGCCAGATGATGTGCGAGTTCACAACATAATCCACGGGATACGGCAGCCACCCATATTTGGGAACGCTGTCGGCAACCCCCGGACACTTGTACATGTTCGTCGTCGTGACGTATGGAAGTAGAAGCTTGAACCAAATCGTCGAGTTGGTGGTCAACGCCTCGTTCGCCGCAAAATAACCGCACATGAAGGCCTCATCGTGATCCCCGGCGTACACCAGCATCCCCAAGGCAAGCTGCTTCTGATTCGACAGGCACTTCGTCTGGTGCGCCTTCTTCTTCGCCGATCCCAGCGCGGGCAACAGCAGCGAGGCGAGGATGCCAATGATGGCGATGACGACGAGCAGCTCGATGAGCGTGAAGGCGCGGGCGAAAAGACGGCTTTCGGAGGAGGAGTTCATGGATGGGTCGGGAAACTGATTTCTGCCCGAATAATGGAAGCCGGTGTCTTTCGAGAAGCGACCCCGGCGCTGTCGGTGGCGTTCAAAACTGATCCCACAGACTTCGAGGGTCGCCGCTGGGCTGCATCGTTCCCACTGACTTGGCGGCCAGCGACTCGACGTGGCCGTCGACCATCACGACATTGGCCTTCCGATTGTGGCGGCCATAAACGCGGGTGGGATGACTGATGTAGAGACCATCCGTCGGCAGACGAAAATGGATCGTGCGATCACCCGCGCCCGTGACGGGAATGACCAGGTCGGGGTCCGGCTCGAAGGGATTCGCCGCCATCGTGGTGTCCAAGAAGTGTACCGTGGCGCTGGGTTTCGCGATGGCGCTCTCGTGATAGCCGCGGTTCAAGGTCAGGACGCTCACCGTCAAATTGATCCCGATGTTGAAGAGCGCCCCCGCCTGATTCCCGGAGCAGTGAAAGACATTGGTGTCCCCGAGATATGGCCGGGCCAGATCGGGCCAGCGCGTGTAAATCGGATCCGGCCCCCACAGCGCGCCGGCTGGTGTGGGCACCGGCGACGTCGGATCGCCCAGATAATATGGCATCAGATAGCTCTCGTAATCATCCTTGTACAACGTGGCCGCCAGCGCCAGTTGCCGGACGTTGTTCAAGCACTTGGTCCCCTTGGCCTTGGCCTTGGCCTGCGCGAGAGCCGGCAGCAGCATCGACGCGAGGATGCTGATGATCGCGATGACCACGAGCAGTTAGATGAGGGTGAATCCTCTCCCGTGTTGACGGAGCGATGTTTTCATAAACCAAATGGGCGGCGTGAAATGCTGAAACAAACTGAGCTTCCGCGGCCACCGGGTCAACCCGCGTTACCGCCCTGCCCGAATGCTTCGTGCAGATCGGCCGTGGAAACTCACGCGGCGCCGCAAGACAAATTGTTTGGCAACCCGCGCCCCTTTGCCCGAACACTTCTCCCCATCCGACAACACGAATCGCGCCCACCAAAACCACCCACCACCCGCCAAACTAATCCTCCCCAATGACCACCGCCGAAATCCTCCACCAACTCGAAAAAGTTCCCGACCGCGCCAGCTTCGCCCCCTACGAGACGGCGCTCCTGGCCGCCACCGAACAGCGCGAGGCTATCACCCCCGAACTCATCGCCGCCCTCGATCGCGTGTCCGACAATCCCGCGCATTACCTCAAGCACCACGACGAGTGCCAGCATCTGTTCGCGATCTATCTCCTCGCCCAGTTTCGCGAACCTCGCGCCCGCGACGCCATCATCCGCTTGTTCTCGTTGCCGGAGGACCAGGCGATGGACCTCACGGGTGACATGGTCACCGAACATGGCGCCGCCATCCTCGCTTCCGTCTGCGGCGGACAACCCGACCCCCTGCTCCAGCTCGCACTCGACGAATCCGTGAACGAATTTGTCCGGGCACAGGCGATCGACGCTCTGCTCGTCCAGCACCTCTGGGACGAGCGGCCGCGCGACGCCGTCATCGCCGATCTGCGCCGGCTGTTCTCCCTGATGCCCAAGCCCGGCAATTCCTACCTGTGGGCCGCGCTGGTCGGGGCGGTCGTCGATTTCAGCGCCGTCGAACTGGTCACCGAAGCGCGGCAGTCATTTACGGAAAACCTCGTCGATGAAGGCGTGATTGACCTCGATTTCTTCGAAGCTGCTCTCTTCAAACGCCCCGGCGAATCCCTCCGCTATTTCCGCGAGCGCAACGAGCCCATCGACGCCGTCGCCGAATGCTCCCTCTGGCAATGCTTCCGTCCCGAAGACGATTCCTGGCCCCGTTCCTCCGGCATTCTCCCCAACTTCCGCTTCAACCCGGCACCCGCCGAGCCATTCTACTCCCCGGACCTTCCGCCGCTCCCCCCGCTCCACGAACCCGGGATCGCCATCACCACCGGTGAACAGCCCTACCACGCCCCGCCCAAGATCGGCCGCAACGACCCCTGCCCCTGCGGCAGCGGCAAGAAACACAAAAAATGCTGCGGCAAGAACTGACTTCCTCAGCCGCGCCGCGAACCGCGTATATCTGCCATCCGCTTTGGCACCCGGCAATTTCCGCATAAACGGGAGGTAAACTGCCGGCTGCGGTCGCGCTCCCACGAAAGCGAAAATCCTCATCACTGCTCAGGAAATTGGAGAACGCAGCTAGATCCACGCCTCCCTCCTCGCCACTGACCTTCGCATTTTTCTGCCCCCATTTTTCTGCCGCCTTCCCCTGAAGCCCCGCCCACCCACCCCGGTCCAAGCGCGGCCATAAAAATAAATCCACTCACCTCGTCCCTCATGAATCCCTCCACTCTCCGTCTGCCCCACGCCCTCGCGCTCGCCCTCGCCCTCCTCTGCCTCCTCCCCGCGCCCACTCCCGCGCAAATCGCCGGCAAATCCACCGCCACCGACCTCCTCCTCGCCGATGCCACCGGCGCCAATGCCGTCATCGTCGTCTCCCCGATAGCTGGAAAATGGGAGCTACAAGCCGCCACCGACCTTGCGAAATATTTCGAAGCCATGACCGGCGCGAAACCCGCCCTCGCCAACAAAACCGCCGCCATCGTCGAAGCCCTCAAGGCCGACGCTCCCGCCGTGCTCATCGGTTCCGAAGCCCTCGACGCCGAGCCGTCCCTCCGCGAAGCCCTCGCCAAAGCCGCCCGCAAAGACCCCATCCTCCGCGCCGACGCCATCGTCATCCGCCGCAAAGGCAACCGCGTCCTCATCGCCGGCACCAACGACGAAGCGCATTACTACGCCGTCGCCCACCTCCTCCAACTCTGGGGCTGCCGCTGGTATTTCCCCGGCGAATTCGGCGAGTGCATTCCCCACCACGCCACGTTGAAAGTCGGCGACCTCGACTTCACCTACGCGCCCCCATTCGAGGTCCGCAACTTCTGGCTCGCCTGGAACGCCAACAACACCGGCGCGCCCGAATTCCAACGCCGCAACTTCGGCAACAACCTCAACGTCCCCAACGGCCACGCCCTCGCCCACTACACCAAGTCACTCGTCCCGGCGGGCAAAACCGTCTATAACGTCCCCATCGCCGAAGACTCCACCGCCGAGCACGTCGCCCGACTCATCAGCACCAATTTCAGCAAGGGCCTCAACATCAGTCTCGGCCTCGAAGACGGTCTCTACGAATCCGCCTCCCCCAAGGACAAGGAACTCATGTCCGGCTTCACCGATAAGTATTTCCTGACTCCCTCCATGACCGACGCCTTCCTTACTTTCTACAACAACGTCAGCCGTATCCTAACCAAGCAATACCCCGACAGTTCCTCGCGCATCGGATTCCTAGTCTATGCCAACATCACCCTCCCGCCGCAGCGCAACTTAGTCGCCGAAAAACCCCTCGTCGGCTATCTCGCTCCCATCGACATTGATCCCAACCACGGCATGGATGACCACCGATCCCCGCCGCGCCAGGAATACCGCGAGATACTCTATCGCTGGTCCAAAGTCATGCAGGGCCGACTGGTAATCTATGACTACGATCAAGGCATGTTAGTCTGGCGCGACATACCCAACCCCGCACTCACCGCCCTCCGCCAAGACATCCATCACTACCGCAAAGCCGGCATTATGGGACTCTCCACGGAAAGCCGCGGAGCCTTCGCCACTACCTTCCTCAATCTATTTATCCGCCAGCAACTCTACTGGAATCCCGACGCCGACATAGATGCCCTCCTCACCGAGTTCTACCCTAAGTTCTACGGCCCCGCCGCGCCGGCCATGTCCAAATACTGGTCAGCTATCTTCAAAGCCTGGGATGACACCATCGTCACCGAGCACGAGTATTTCGTCGCGCCCGCCATCTACACGCCGGCTCTCATCACCGAACTCAAGCGCCACCTCGAAGCCGCCGAAGCCGCATTGAAAGAACCCGCTGCCACCCAAAGTCTGCCTCCCGCCGACACCAAGAAACTCGCCGACCGCATGCTTTTCACCCGTCTCGGCTTCGATGTCCTCGAGAGCTACACCACGATGGTCACCGCCGCCGCGGCGCAGACCGATTTCAAGGCCGCCGTGGCTGCGGGCGAACGCGGCCTCGCCGCCCGCCTCGAACTCGCCAAGCTCAACCCCATGTTCACCACCCGAGTCGTGGGCGTCGCCGCCGAGACTGACAAGAGCGGCCCCGCCTGGTGGCCCGGCGAAGTGAACCAATACCGCGGCCTCCTCGCCCTCACCGACGGCACGAAAGGAACGCTCGTCGCCAAAACCCCCGCCGAATGGGCCTTCCGCCGCGATCCCAGCGACACCGGCCTCCCCAGCGGCTGGGCCTATCGCGATAACATCGTCGATCTCACCTGGTGGAATTCCCAGCCCGACAAAAACACCTGGGACATCCATCGTCGCAATCCCGGTCACTGGGAAATGCTCCGCACCGATCTCTACTCCCAGGCCCAAGGTGTCCTCACCTACGACTACCAAAGCTACACCGGTTTCGCTTGGTATCGCACCCAGCTCGAACTCACCGCCGACCAGACCACCGGCAAGCTACATCTTATGTTTCCCGGTCTCTTCAACGAATGCTGGCTCTATGTGAACGGCTATCTCGTCGGCCATCGCCCCGCCAAAGCCATGTGGTGGTACAGTGACTACAAATTCGAGTGGGACGTGGATGTCGCCGGCCACCTCAAACCCGGTGCCAACACCATAACTCTCCGCTATCACAACCCCCACCACTTCGGCGGCATCTTCCGCCGCCCCTTCCTCTACCGCGCCGTCGAGAAATAGCGTGGCCGAAGCACGGGCGGTCCCAGCCCGCAGCGGCTCCACGCTGCCCAAGATGCCGCGAACATTCCGCCGAAGGTAGGGCGCGTCTGTCCCAACGCTGTGAGCGCTCGTCCCCCGCCGACACGGCCAGCCAGTGCCGTTGCTCGCCAGCAGCCATCATTCCCCATTGCCACCGCCAGCTTGACGCCCCCATCGGGCTACCTACCGTGCGCGCCACATGCAACTCCCGCCGCCCGCTCCTATCGACATCGCGCCCCCCGCGCTCCAACCGGAGCCGCCCACGTCGCTGATCGGGGAGTGCTTCCAAGTCGGCGACCTCACTCTGAGCGCCGCCCGCGGCCCGGCGAACGGCCCGCCGTTGCTCTTAATCCACGGTGTCACACGCTGCTGGCAGGACTGGTCGGTGTTGCTTCCCAAGTTGACTCAACGCTGGCGCGTCATCGCGCTTGATCTTCGCGGACACGGGGCTTCTGAGCGCAGCAATCTCGGGGAATATCTCATCCGCGACTTTGCCGCCGACGCGGTGCGCTTCTTGGAATTGCTCGGCGGCGAGCCGGTCGTGGTGTTCGGCCACTCGCTCGGCGCGATGGTCGCAGCGGTGGTCGCGGAGCACGCGCCCGGACGCGTGCGGGCGCTGGTGCTCGAGGACCCGCCCGGCACCACGCTCGCCGAGCGGGTGAGTGAGTCGCCGTTTCACCTCCAGTTTGCGGGCATCCAGCGCCTGCTCGCCACGCCGCGCTCGGTGGACGATCTCACGCGGGCGCTCGCCGACCTGCCCGTGCGCCGGCCGGGCGATGGCGCGGTGGTGAAGTTCAGCGAGCTGCGCGACCCCGCCGCCCTGCGGTTCAGCGCGGAATGCCTCCTGAAAATGGACCCGCGCGTGCTCGAACCGCTCCTCGCCGGCCGCTGGCTCGACGGCCTCGACTGGTTCGCCGAATTGCCGCGCATCGCCTGTCCCACACTGTTGCTGCGCGCCGATCCCGTGTTGGGCGGCATGTTGAGCGCCGTCGAGGCTGAGCACGTCGCAGCACGCATTCCCCGGTGTCGCCGCGTTGACCTCCCCGGCATCGGCCATAACATCCATTCGACCCAGCCGCAGCGAACGCTGGAACTCGTGAACTCGTTTCTCAACTCGCTCTAAACCGTAACTAGTCAGTCGAACCGAAATTTTTCACCACAGAGACACGATGAACACAGAGAAAACCAAGGACTCGCTGGTTAAGCTTCGTTCACTGAATGGTGACTTCTTGGAGCCGCTGCCTTCCGCCGCTCTTCTCTGCGTTCATCGTGTCTCTGTGGTTTTCTGTCCCGTTCCTACTGAATAGTTACGGCTAAGCACAATCTCCCCGCCATGAAACTCGCCACCGGCACCACGCTGATCACCCACGGCCAATTGATCGACGGCACCGGCCTGGCCGCCGTGCCCGACGCCGCGCTCGTCATTGAAAATGGTCGCATCCGCTACGCCGGCCCCGCCGCGCAGGCACCCGCCGTCCCGCCCGACGCGCAACGCCTCGACGCCCGCGGCGGCACGATCCTGCCCGGCCTGGTCGAGGCGCATTTCCACGCCACCTATTTCAACATCGCCGCGCTCGAGGACCTCGACATCAAGTATCCCGTCGAATACGTCTCGCTGCTCGCCTCCGTCAATTCGCGCCTCCTCGTCGAGTGCGGCTACACCGCGGCGCGCTCGGGCGGCTGTCTGTTCAACGTCGATGTCTGGCTGAAGAAGGCGATCGAAGAGGATCTGATTCCCGGCCCGCGCCTGGCCACCTCGGGCCGCGAGATTTGCTCGGCGGGCGGGCTGATGGATTGGAACCCCGAGTTTCGCAAGATCGGCATGGAAGGCCTGGTGTTCATCATCAACGGGCAGGAGGAGGCCCGGCGCGCCGTGCGATCGCTCGTGAAAGACGGCATCGAATGGGTGAAGACCTACCCGACCGGCGACGCCGCCTCGCCCGATCTCAACGACCATCACACGCTCTGCATGACCTTCGAGGAAATGCACGCCGTCGTGGCCACCGCGCACAATCACAAGCTCAAGGTCACCGGACATTGCCGTGCGACGGAGGGGATCAAGAACGCATTGCGCGCCGGCTACGACACGCTGGAACACGGCACCTTCATGGACGACGAGGCGCTCGACCTGCTCCTCGCGCGCGACGTGCCAGTCGTGCCCGCGCTCTATTTCGAGAAGGCCAGCATCCTGCGCGGACCGGAGTTTGGCCTGCCGCAGGTCGTCATCGACGGCCATCAGGAAACGCTCGAGGGCGGCGCGGAAAGTGCCCGGCGCATCCTGCGCGCGGGCGGCCGCCTCGGCATGGGCGGCGACTACGGCTTCGGCTGGAACCCGCACGGCGACTACGCGCGCGAGCTGACCTTCTTCGTAAAAGATGTCGGCCTGACGCCGCTCGAAGTCATCAAGTGCGCCACCAAGACCGGCGCGGAAATCATGGGTCGCGGCGCTGAGTTCGGAACGCTGGAAGCGGGCAAGCTTGCCGACGTGCTCGTCGTGGACGGCAACCCCCTGGCGGACATTGCGGTGCTCGAAGATCGCGCGAAATTCATCGCCGTGATGCAAGGCGGAGTCATCAAGGCGGGGCAGCTCGCGAAGGCGTTTCCCACGGTGGTGACCAAGGAGAAGAAGTAGGCGGGGAAGCTAGCAGCAAAAAACACAAAGAGACGCAAAGAGGGACCGACGGTTCTCGTGCTCCTACCACTGCTGCCCGACCCGGATGAGTGGCTTGCCGCGATGTCCCAGCTAAGTCGGACACCAGTGGCTTTCGGCAACAAATCTTTTGGAGTCAAAGCGACCTACACGACATTTGTAACCGGGGGCTTGACAGTCGCCGAGCACTTATTCTAATCACTGCTATGCCATCCATACCTTCCGTCGAGATCACCGAACCCGCTTGGGACAACTGGGAATATGCACTGCCAACTGCTTTCAATGTGGCCTGGCAGTTGAACGGGGTGCCAGGCCCGGTTGACCTCGAAATCACGAAGCCTGGTGGGAGCGTGGCCAGATTCCCTCGTGAGACAGGGAACAGCAAATTTCTGATCGTTGAAGGTTGGCCCGCGGGTGACTACCGCGTGCAGGTAAGAGCAGCGAGCGGAGCGATTTCCGCCCCTCGGCCCTTCACTTTCGGCACACAGAACATCCAATACCACCCTGGTTTTGGCTCAATAGCCTTGACCCCGCCCGGCACTACCTTCAGGCCCAACACGATCATCACCGCAAAATACACGACCCAAGCGTGGCTCGGAGAGATCCTCGTCGAAGTTAGGCCGCAGGGAGGTGGCCAACCTGTGTTCACCAAAACCGAACCGGCTAACCCGGCGCGGAGTTTCCGGACTTGGGCGTCGGGTGCTTGCCCCATCACCCTCGATAGTCGGTTTTCCACGGGTAAGCATTACGAAATCAAGGTGTCATTCACCTATCGCGAGGGCGGTGTGCCGCAAGTAGCTTCGTCCACCATCGGTTTCTACCTCAGTCGATAGTCGCAAGCACCCAGTCGGTTCTCGCTGCCACCCTCGAGCGTGACAGAGTTGATCGTCCTTCATGACATTTTGATCGACTCAGCCCGTTCCTCGGGCAAACCGCAACTGGGTCAGTTCTTGAAAATGACGAGTCCACGAGTCCGCGGCAGTGAAATGGGGTTCGTGGGAAGTGCCAGGCGGCGGCGCGGCGGTTATGTGTCGCCTGGGCCATGATGGGAGAGTGTCGTGCGGAAAGGGAGGGCGAGTTTTCAACGGGCTGGTTCATCAGGACGACGCGGCGCCTGATTCCGCTTCCCATCCGTGCCCATCCCTATCCATCCGCGGTTTCTAGATTCCCCGTTTTCTTCACCGAGCTACTTGAGCAGGTCGTATCCGCCAATCACCGGCAGGCGTTTGCATTCGCCACGCGCGGCGTTGATCATGCCCACCACCATCAGGATCACGCAGCCGAAGCCGAGCACTTGCGTACCCCAGCCGAGATAGCGCCCCACCATCGGCAGCCAACCGAGGAAACGCCCGGCCAGCTCCACAAGCACCATCGTGAGGCACAGCACCATCCCTTGGTTCGCGTGGAACCGCACAAAGCGCGACTGCGGCGCGACTATCAGCCCGACGACAAACAAAATCGCGAGATACGAAATGATCCCGTAAACCTTGTGCTGCTCCGCGTCGGTCGCCGCCATGACCGGCGGCGCGCCACTGCCCGCGCCTGCCGCGCCCGCCGCGGCGATGTCCGCCTGAAACTCCGCCAGCATGTTGGCGCGCAGCCAGCCGGCCATGCCGTTCTGCCAGACCAGCGTGTCGCCCGGCAGCGTGCCGTTGCGGAACAGCGCCGCCAGATGCGTTTGATCCACCGGCCCGCAGGCCTGCCCTTGATGTTGGTAATGCCAGTTTGCCATTAGAACCTCCGTCGCAACTGCCGCTCGGTCGGACGCGCCCGCGGCGGACGTTTCGGCTGCGCGCCGGGGATCGGCCCGAGGCGCTGGATTTCGGGAACCGTCAGGCGTCGCACCGCGCCCTTGGCTAGCGGACCGAGTTGGAGGTCGCCGATCGCCACGCGAATCAGGCGCAGCACTTCGAGTTCGAACGCCGCCAGCAGCCGCCGGATTTGCCGGTTGCGGCCTTCCTCCAGAACAATCTCCAGCCAGCTCGTCTTCTCGCCGTGGCGCAGCACGGACACCTTGCGCGCTGCCAGATGCTCACCTTCGCTCTCCGCGCCTGCCTGGATTTTCTTCGCCAGCTCCTCGTCCACCACGCGGTCCACCTGCACATGGTACGTCTTCGCGACGTGCCGTTCCGGCGAGGTCAGGTGCGCGGCCCACGCGTGATCGTTGGTGAACAGCAGCAGCCCTTCGCTCGCCTGATCGAGCCGTCCGACCGCCGACAAATGCGGCACGCGGAAATCGCCGAGACATTCGAACACCGTCGGCCGTCCCTGCTCGTCGCTCGCCGTCGTGACCAGCCCGCGCGGCTTGTTCAACATCAGATAGACCTTGGTCTGCTTCACCGCCGGCACGCCATCCACCGTGATCTGATCCCAATCGAGCACCACCGGATGCTCGCCGTCGGTCACCACCACGCCGTTCAATTCCACGCGCCCCGCCAGAATTAATTCCCACGCCTGATTGCGCGAACAGTAGCCGAGCTTCGACAACGCCCGCGCCAGTCCGGTGCGCGTCTTCCCCATCTCCGCCGCGCGCCAATGCAACGGCGGCGCGCCGCCCGCCCGCGGCTTGACGGGCCGCGGGTACCGCACCTCGCCCGCGGCGATAATGATCGGCTCGTTCTCCGACAAGTGCTGTGGCTCGTCGCGCTCATCACGCTGGCCCGCACCCGCGCCTGCGCCCGAATCTGCGCGCGGTCCTCGAACAGGCGCAGCGCCCGGCCCGCCGCGCTCGCGAGGGACGAAGGGCTTGCGCAATGGCGGCCCGCTCCGGTCATCACGCACGAACGGTTTGCGACCGGGCGGCGCGCCACGTTCGGCGCGTTCAAAAGGTTTGCGTCCCGGCGGTCCCCCGCGCTCGTCGCGCACAAAGGGACGCCGCTCGGGTGGTCCGCGACGATCACCGCGTTCAGCGCGCACGAACGGTTTCCGTCCCGGCGGCCCACGACGTTCATCGGCGGCAAACGGTTTGCGGTCGCCCGGTCCGCTGCGGTCGCCGCTGACAAACGGCCGGCGTTCGGGCAGGCCACGGCGATCATCGCGCATGAATGGCCGCTCCGGCGGGGCACCTTGCCCGGCCGGTGCGGACGGACGCCGCTCCTCCGGCCCGCGCCACGCGGTGCGAACGAACGGCTTGCGCGCCGGCGCACCCGCCCGTTCCTCGCGATTGAATCGCTTGTAATCTCCCGGCCCGCGGCGCGCGCCGGCGACGAACGGTTTCCGCTCGGGCGCACCGCCACGCTCGTCGCGCGCAAACGGCTTCCGTGCGGGCGGCCCACGCCGATCATCGCGCGCAAACGCCGGGCGTCCCGGCGGTCCGCTCCGTTCACCGCGGACAAAAGGTTTGCCGCCACCCGGCCCGCCGCGCCCGCCGGCGACAAACGGTTTGCCACCCGGCGCGCCGCCGCGCTCGTCGCGCACAAATGTTTTTGGAAACCGCGGTTTGCCCCGCTTGCTGCGATCCATGGGCCGGCGGTTGTGGGAAAATTTTTTCATAATCAAAAACCGGCAACCATCAGCCTGAGGGTAGAAGTTGGAACCACGAACGACACGAACGACACGAAAGGGGAAGGGCTTGGAGAATGGGGAGTCATCATCGGACGGGTGCGGCGACACGACATCGGGCAACCACGATGCGGCCCTTTGTTTTCAGCCCTTTCGTGTCTTTCGTGTCTTTCGTGGTTCATCTCAAACGCTCTTGTTAGGATCACTCGCCCGCCCGCCCGTAGCAACGCACCACGCCGTCCATGTCCGCGATGTAAAGCCGCCCCTGCGCCACGGCCATCCCGTCCCAGATGGGCGGACTCTCGAGATCGATTTCCGCGCTCTGCCCGCCGCTCTCCGTCGAGACCGCGAAGAGCCGCCCACCGCCCTTGCCATCCAGGGCTGCGTCCTGCTTGGCGAGCAGCGGCAGGATCGACTTGTCCTTCTGTGTCAGCCGCTCGAACGCGTACTCTTCATCCACCACGTCCGGCGGACCCGAGAGGAAAATCGTCTTGCCCGCCATCGCCATCGCGCGCGTCACGACGGGCACGTAGCGCTGCCAGTTCTGCTGCACGAACATGCCGGAATTGCGCGGCGCGGGCAGCTTCGCCGTGATGACGTTCACGGGCTTGGGCGGACGGAACACCAGCCCGGCGTTCACCTTGCCCTTGCCCGACTGCACGCCGGTCATCACGCCGTGCGCGCGGCTGCCCGACTCGTCGCGCGCATCCGCCTTGTCGAAGGTGCAGAACAAAACCAAGGCCGCCTCCGGCTTCACCTCGCTCGGCTGGTCAGCGTGCCGCTGCAGCTCCGCCGCCGTCAGCGCGCGATGATAAATCGCAACGTGATCCAACAGGCCGGAGAACGCCGCGACCGGCCCGTCCTCCGTGATCCCGCCCTCGAATCCGAACCGCAGTGGATTCTTCGGCCGCGCCGCGATCAAGCCCGGCCCGTGGCCCTCGGCCGCCAGTTTACCATCGACAAAAATGCGCAGCCGCCCGTCCGCCGCGAGCACGCCCGCCAGATGATGCCAGCCCTCGCTGAGCGCGTTCGGTGCGACGACCGCGCCCGCATTCTTCGCGCTGCGCACATGGAACGCCGGCTGGCCTTTCTGAATCACCAGCGCAAAACCATTCAGCGGCCCGCCGTGCGAAACGACCGCACCATCCTTGGCATCCGGCGACACCCACGCCTCGACGGTCAGCGGCTTGGCTGATGGATCGAGTTTGTCGGCGTCAGGAAAGGTCACCGCCATCGCGGCCGCCGCCGCCGCGCCTGCGCCCGCGCCCGGCTTGCCCTTGCCGCGCGGACCGGCCGCGGGCGCCGCATCCTCGCCGACACCCGGCACCACCGGCGCTTCCTTCGGTGCCGAGAAAAGCTGATGCTCCATCGTGGTGGTCCACTTGTAGTACTGCGGCTCGCGACCGTAGGCGTACACGTTCTTCTCATCGAACACGAGGATGCGGCCCGACGGCGCGTATTTGCCTGCCTGGTAATAGCCGTTGTGCCCGCCCGCGAAGCTCTTCCCGTAAACCCAGTAGCTGCGGTGAAACCACGAGTCATCGAGGAAACCCATCGGCGCAAAAATGTGCGCGCCCTCACCCGTCTGTGAGGCCCCCTGCTTGATCGCGTCGCCCGACACCGGGCCGATGTCCACGCGCTTGCCGTCCGCGCCGATCTTCTGCGTGCGGAGGTAGGTCCATTTTTTATCGCTCGAAAGAATGTCGTTCAGCCCGACCGGCATTTGCAGCGTCTTCACGCGCTCCTGGATGTCGCGGCCCGTCTCGGGGTCTTTGTCGTCGTAATTTTCCTCGACCAGCTTGCGCCCCGTCGCGGCATCGAGGCGAAAAAAATAGAGGCCGCCATCGAGAAAAATCGAGCGCCCCGCGACGAAGCTCACCGTGTCATTTTCCACGAGCACGCTGCCGTGGACGGGCCACACGGATTCCACCTGCTCGAAGGCCCCGAGCCGCCGGTCGCTGGGCGCGGCGCGATAACGCCAGATGAGCGCGCCGTCGCGGCCGCGCAGGCAATACACGCTGCCGTCCTTGCCACCGAAGAGCACGCGGCCCTTCCAATACGTCGGCGGCGAATCCACGCGTCCGCCCGCGATGAAATGCCACTGCGGCTTGCCGGTCACCGCGTCCAGCGCGTGAACCGTGTGCTGGTCGATCTGCGAGACAAAGAGCTTCCCCGCCGCGATAGTCACCGCGCTCAACGGCCCGCCCAGCTTGAGTTCCCACGCCTTGCCGAGATCGGGCTTGAGCGCCTGGCTCGTGTAACCGCTGCGCGCGGCGTCGTGGCGATAGGTCGGCCAGTCATTCACGTCGGCGTCCGGTTCGGTGACGGCCTGACCGAAGGCCGGGCCGCGTTCGAGCCGCTGCGCGTCGGCGCGCGGTTTCGGATGCGCGGACATGCTGCCGGGCGCGAGCGCGTTCATGCCGTCGAGCTTCGCCTCGGGATAGCAGGCGCAGTTGTGCGGTCCCGCGTAGGTGAGGCCGTTGCACGGCAGCACGCCGTAGAGACACGCGCCGCGCACCCAGTGGTTGATGTCCCAGTGCTTCGCCTTGATGTCCACAAACTCGATGCCCGTGCGCGACGGCAGGAGAAAACGGTCCGTCGCCTTCGCGATGTAGCAGCGGTGGTGAAACCAATACGTGTTCACATCCGGCGGGAACTGCACCTTCGCCTCGCCCGTCCACGGATCGCGCCCGATGAATTCGCCGGCCATGCCGCCGGACAACGTCGCTGCGTTCCACACCAACCCGCCTGCGACGATCAGATCTTCCGGCGAGCGGTAGCCCGACTTGTTGTGCGGCGCGCTCCACAGCTCCTTGCCCGAGTCGAGATTCAGCCCCTTCATCGAACCATCGCCGCCCGCGTAGAGCACCACGTTGCTGTGCATCACCACGCGCGGCCCGTAGTTGTACTCGAAGAGCTTCCGCTTCGGCGCGGGCGGCCCCGCCCAGCGCTGCGTGCCCGTCGCGGGATCAAGCTGGATGAGCTTGTCGCCATCGTAAAAAATCAGCCGCTGTCCGTCCGTCGCCAGCGAAAGCGGTGCGACTTTCACGTCGGTCTTGCGCCACAACTGCCGCCCCGACGCGACCTCGACCGCGACCAGTTCGCGCGGCTGCTGATCCCAGTTGAACTCCGTCTCCACGCGCTTCTGATCGCCGGTGTTGTGCTTGGGCGCGAAGTCCTCGAGCACCCACGGCCGCGGGTTCACGAGGCAGTAGAGCACGCCGTTGACGTGCAGGATTTCCTCCGCGCCTTTCGTACTCTCGAAGACCCGCACGGTCTTGCCGGTCGCCGCGTCGAGATGCGTCACCGGCGCGTCGATGCCCAGCGTCACCAGCACGCGGTCGCCATCCACGACGAGCCGGCGCGCGAGCTGCGTCGGGCCGGATTTCAAAGGCCAGAGATTGCTCTGCCAGCGGTCGATGGACTGCTTCCACAGCACCGTGCCGTTGAAGGCATCCCGCGCGACGATCGCCCACTTCGAGGGCAGCAGGATCGAAATGCGCGACCCCTCGTCCATGATGTAAAAAATCCGTCCGCCGCCCGACACCATCGCGCTCAAGCTCGACATGCGGTCGTGATGCCGGGACCAGCGCGGATTGCCCACCCACTGCAAACGCTCCGGCGGCGCGACCACCTGGTCGTGCGACGTCGCGTTGCCCTTGGCGTCGTAGTAATAGTGCGTCCAGTCATCGAGCGTCGTGGGCCGCTGCTTCACCGTCTTCACCCAGTTGCCGTTCTGTTTCACGAGCGCCACGCCGTGCGGCACCAGCACGCGCAAGACTTCGCTCATCGCCACGCCGCCGAGATTTTCCGCGACCAGCAGGTTCACTAGATTGTCGATGTACGGCAGCTCCTTGCCGTCGAGAAAATCCACGCTGACCGGCCCGTAAACGCCGAGCGTGCGAATCGCCTCGCGCGCCGCCGGGATCGTCGCCGCGTCCGTGCTCAGGCCGTGAACCTGATAGCTCGCATTCGCCCGCAGCGCCGCGGTCAAGCGCCCGTCGCCCGCGCCGAGATGCACGACGATGCCGCCCTTCACGCCGGCGGTGCGCAGAATCTCCTGCGCCTCGGTGTCCGGCGCGGCGGCGGCGCAGGCGGTGGGCGGGGCGACCACAAGCAGCAGCACCGCGAGAAACGCAGCGACGACGCCAGCGTCTCCCGCGGCCCGTAGCGCCGAGCATCGCTCGGCACGACGGACCGGACTGCGCCAAGCCGAGCAATGCCCGGCGCTCCGCGGTGGGGCGGACGCTGATTTCACAAGAGATTCGAAGCTGAGAGATTTCATAACGCGCTTAGAAGTTATCGCGGGATGAAATCACGCTTCCGAGAATAACGCGACGAAGAAGAAACTTTGACTGCCCGCGTTCGGAGCGCGGCTGTGTCGCGGCGACCAGCCGCAGCGCGGACCAAGCTCGATAGGGCTCTGAGATTTTCCCTGGCCGTCACTCCGGGTGGAGCTGCTACGGCTGATCTCGCGCAGTGCGGGACACAGCCGAGCTCCCACGCTCCGCCGACGTGGTTTTTTGTCGATTGCCACGGATGCGGGCCATAGGGTCGCGCCCGTTTTCGTGGCTCGTGCGAGCCGAACATTTTGGAAATTCTAGCTTATGAGTCTTTTGCCTTTTGCCTCGTTGCCGCCGCATGCGCCGCGGAAGTTTGTGCCGGCCGTCATTGATCTCGGGGACTGGAGTCAGCTCGTGCCCTTGTTTGACGGGCTCGAGACGGCCGCCGCGGCATGCCGGACGCTGGCAGAGTTCGAGCAGTGGATTCTGGACTGGGGCGAATTGAGCGCGGCGATCGACGAGGAGAGCAGCAAACGGTACATCACGATGACGTGCCACACGGACGACGCCGAGGTGGAGAAGGCGTACCTGCATTTCGTCGAGCACATCGATCCGCAGACCAAGCCGCGGCAGTTCAAGTTGTCTGAGATTTTCCTGGCGCATCCGCTGCGGGCGCAGTTGCCCAAGGCGCGCTACGAGGTGCTCGACCGCAACACGCTGCTGCATGTCGAGTTGTACCGGCCGGAGAACGTGCCGCTGGCAACCGAGG